>DAOTZZ010000280.1:0-3820 GCA_034433965.1 Anaerolineae bacterium | reverse complement strand
CCAGTCCGCGCAGGTGAGCATGCACGACTACATCGGCGCGATTACCCGTGCCCAGGAAGACGAGCGCCGCCGGCTGGCGCGTGAGCTGCACGACCAGACGGCACAGGCCCTGGTCGCCCTGGGTCATCGCCAGCAGATGTTGAAACCCTATTTGAAGGACGAGCCGGAGGCGGCTGAGCTACAAGCAGAGATACGGCGCATGATTCAGAGCGCCATCGAGGACTTGCGACGTATCGTGCGGGCGTTGCGACCGGTCTATCTGGAAGAACTGGGCCTGGCTCCGGCTCTGCAAATGCTCGTCCGCGACCTCGGTACGCGAGAAGACATGACGATTCACTTCGAGAAGACGGGATTGCCCCGACGTCTGGCCCCGGAACACGAAATTGCGCTCTACCGTATCGCTCAGGAAGCGCTCAACAACGCCTGGCGACACAGCAACGCCTCGCAAATCTGGTTGAGCGCGCACTTCGCGGAAGAACAGGTCACCATCTCAGTGAAGGACAATGGGAAGGGGTTTCTGTTCGCTGGCCAGGCCACAGCGCTGGGCGGCAGTGGGGCAAAGCACTTTGGCATCATGGGTATGTACGAGCGCGCGGCGCTCATTGGTGCCCAGTTGCACATACAATCGGAGCCAGGAAAGGGCACAACAGTGACCGTCCAGGCTCCGATTATTCCGGCCTCGGGGCCAGGCTGAGCGTGTCAGGTCAGGCTATGAGCACGTGTGTTCGTGCTCCCCATGATCCAGAAAACCGGCTAGCCCCTGGTGCATGCCAGGGTTGTGTTCGCGTCCCAGATGACCGGCCTGAGCGTGCTCGGCCACATGTTGACCAAAGAACCGACCACAGTCGCGACCGGGAGCAGGGCCGTTTCCTTCGGCCAGGGCCGGTAAAACAGCGCTCAGGGCAACCAGACCGACAAGCAATGCGACAAACAAAAAGCGCTTCATGATGCCTCCTTGTAGGGGTAGAGCGACGGACGAGACCTACTGTTGGCTGGCGGGAGCCAGTGTATCCAGCAAAGCTTCCATGAATTTGATCTCTGCACTCTGGTCGCCGATGATCTGCAGGGCCAGGGCGCGCAGGTCTTCATGCTCGGCGTAGCGCAGAATCCGCTGCGACATGTGAATAGCGTCATCGTGATGATCGATCATGGCTTCCAGCCAGGCAAGGTCATAGTCCAGACCTTGCACGCGATCGAAACCTGCCATCATGCCCATCATCAGGGGCATATCGGTGGCCGGATTGGTGGTGTGATCGCCGTGCCCCATGCCCATCCCTGTCCCCATCATGTCCATCAACTGATCCATCGGCACAGGGGTGTATTCGACGCCATACCAGTCCAGCAGCCAGCCGCGCAGCAGCTCGATTTCGGGTGTCTGGGCATCAATCACGTTCTGGCACAGGGTGCGCACGGCTTCTGTAGATGCCTTGTCCAAACAGTGTTGAGCCATGTCCAGCGCCATCTGATGATGATCGATCATCCCTTCCATGAAGCGCACTTCCGCACGGCCAGCCCGGCCATCTGCGGGGCCGTCGGCGTAGACGGATGGCACGACCAACGCAAACACAGCCAGAATCACAAACGCCACCCAAGATAACCGTCTCGACATCTTTCTCATCTCCTGTTGCTTCATTCCGACTGTACAGTGCAGCCATAATACAATCATTTAGGCCCGGCGACTATACGCCATTTGGCGTGTCGAGAGATGTATGTCCTGGACTGCCATCTCGCTATCAGGTGACAGATCGCGCACCTGCATTGCGCCAAATGGCGCATTTGCTCTGATCGCATCCCTTCTATAGTGGAGTGCGATACGGATACACGGGACTGGAGACTGTCTATGCACTCATGGAAACGACTGCTCATCACCATCTCGCTGGTGTTTGGATCTGTCGTGCTGGTCGCCTGTGGAGGAGGAACAGCAAAAGAGGCCGCCAGTGTAGCCAACCTGCCAGAGTGGGTGCGCAGCGCCGCTCCTCGCGTGCGCGAAGCGTACGCCTATGCAGTGAGCAATCCTGCGGAGCTGCAGAAGTACCCCTGCTATTGCGGCTGCGGAGCCATGGGCCATACCAGTAACCTCAGTTGTTATGTGCAAGACATCGCCCCGGACGGCACGATCACCTTCGACAATCATGCCAACGGGTGTGGTATCTGTGTGGACATCACACAGGATGTCATGCGTCTGAAGGGAGAAGGCTGGTCTTCGCCCGATGTGCGCGCCTATGTTGACGCCCACTACAGCGCGTTCGGCCCTGGCACCGACACACCTATCCCACAGGAGTGACGCCTGGTGCAACACCTGTCGCCCTCTTCCCGCCTGGTGCTGGTCATCACCGGCCTGCTGGCGGCAACGATTCTGCTCATGCCGTTGCCGAAGCAAGCGCAGCCGTCCGCTCGCACCGTTCACATTGACGCCACGCAGTTCGCTTTTGCGCCCGGACGGGTGCAGGTGAAGCAGGGCGACCGTGTGACGATCAGGCTCACGGCGTCGGATGTAGTCCACGGCTTTTACCTGGATGGCTACGGTCTGCAACGGCGCATCGAGCCGGGGGTGAGTGAGGAGATTGTGTTCACGGCAGACAGGCCGGGCAAGTTCCGCTATCGGTGCGGGGTGAGCTGCGGGCCGTTGCATCCGTTCATGATCGGCGAATTGATCGTAGAGGCCAATACACCCTACTGGCGCGCGATAGGGGTGACGCTGGTCGCCGCGCTGGGCATGTTGGTCGCCTTGTGGCAATCGGGAAAGCATAGACCCTATCAGGAGGTTCTCAGTGGCTCAGGTTAACAAGCATCGTCGCAACAAGCGCAACGCATACCCTCCGATAGCCTGGCTCCTGGCCGGCGTGACCGGAGCAGCGCTGTTGGTGATCGCGGCCCTGGCGCTGGCATCGCGCCAGACCGACTCACCGGGGCAAAAGGTCTTCGACCCCAACTTTGTGCCGGAAATCAGGGGCGCGCCCCGTGTGGAGGTGCTGCCGCAGGAAGTGATTGATTACGGCGACGTCAAGCTCGGCACTACCATCACCACTACGTACCGGGTGCGCAACGTGGGGGACAAGCCCCTGGCCATCCTGGGTGAGCCCCAGGTCGAACTGGTGCAGGGGTGTTGACCGCCTCGCGCTGTCGTCGGTTCGACGACCATTGATCCCGGTCACGAGACTACTGTGTCGCTGACGTTCATGATGCACGCGGGGATGGACGGTCAACACGAGTTTCGCGTACACCTGCGCACCAACGATCCAGCCGAGCCGGACAAACAGCTCACGATCCTGTCAAACTGGGTGCCCTGACCATGCAGAAGGAAGGACGTCTTAATTTGCTGGCGCGCGCGCCATGGCTCAAGCGCGTTTTACAGGCGCGCGCTTTCCAGCCAGTTTTGATGCTGGCGACGTTGTTCTTCTTCACTCTGGCCATCTTGACCGGACTGGCCGGCACTCCCGCTGGAAGCCACAACTTCGGCATTGTCTTTGTGTGGATTGTCTGGTGGGCGCTACTGATGATCGTGCTGGTGCCCTTTTTCGGTCGTCTGTGGTGCACGATCTGTCCAATCCCTGCGCCAGGCGAATGGTTGCAGCGCCGCGCGATCGTGGGGCGAGGACCAGCGCAGCTATGGACGCGCGGTCTGCGCTGGCCACGCGCCCTGAAAAACATGTGGTTGCAGAACTTTGGCTTCCTGGGGGTGGCCCTTTTCAGCGCGATCATCCTCACCCGGCCCACCATCAGCGCCCTGGTGCTGCTTGGTTTTATGCTTGCGGGGATCGTGCTGAGCGCCCTGTACAAGAACCGAGTCTTCTGCCGTTACGTGTGCCCGGTGGGGGGC
>DAOTZZ010000279.1:0-6262 GCA_034433965.1 Anaerolineae bacterium | reverse complement strand
CCTGGATGACGAGGCGCTCAAGACGAAGCGCATCTGGAAAGCTGACCGCGTGCCGCGCGTCGCTGTGGACCGCGTCACTAACAGCAGCCAGATATATCACGTGGGGCGCACGACCTTCGCGCCCGGCTGTGGACTATGGTTCCTGGCCGACCTGGACGGGCAGCAAGAGGGTTGGTTCTTGACGTTGCTGCAACACCTGGGCGACCGGGGCCTGGGCGGCGAGCGCTCCGCTGGCTACGGCGCGTTCACCGTCGAGCAGGTGAAAGCCCCCACCTTGCCAAAGTCTGCCGGAACGACGCGCGTCATGACGCTTTCGCGCTACAACCCCACCAATGACGAGCGGGAGGCAGGCGTCCTCGGCGAGGGGGCCAGCTACGACCTGGTGGATGTGGGTGGCTGGCTGGCCTCGCCCGACGGCCCGGCGCAGCGCCGCAAGCGTGTGCGCATGATCGAGGCAGGGTCGGTGCTGGTACAGCCGCAGGGAGTCACAATCACCGGGCAAATCGTGGATGTGCGACCGGAGTATCAGCAGGACGGTGGCCCGGCGCATCCCGTATATCGCAGCGGCATTGCACTCACCGTCGGCGTGACAGGAGGGAAATGATGGGCAAGCTGCACATGACCTACAAGTTGACCATCACCACGCTCTCCCCCTTGCACATCGGCACGGGGACGATCCTGCGCCAGGGCTACGACTTTGTGACGCACGACGGCAAGACGTGGGTCTTCGATGCCGATGTGTTGGCCGACATGTTGTATGCCGAGCGCGATCGGAGTCGATTCGACGACATGGTTCGTGGCACTCCGGCAGGTCAACTGATCCAAGCCGGGGAATATAAGCCCGATAGCCCGTTGTTTCGTTACATCCTGCCGGGACAAGTGCGTTCCACAGGCAAAGGGGCCGAACTACAGGAGCAACTCAAAGACCCCTGGGATCGCCCCTACATCCCCGGCTCGTCGCTGAAAGGAGCGCTGCGCACGGCGCTGGCAACGGTCGGCTGGCAACAGCGCAAGCTCCCGTTCGATCCATCTAGGTTGGGCCGCAATGCCAAGACCGCAGCCCAGCCACTGGAACACCAAGTCTTGTTCGGCGCGGACTCCAAACAGAAAACGCCTAACTATGACCTGCTGCGCGCGCTGCAGGTCGGCGACAGCACGCCCGGCACGAAGGAAAATCTGCAAATCCTCAATGTGCAGGTAATCACCGGCAACAAACTCGCTTCACCCATTGAGCTTGAGGCGGTCCGCAAGGGGGTGACATTCGAGGCTACGCTGACGCTCGACGGCTTTCTGCTGAAGAATGGCACCGCCAGGCAGCTTGGCTGGCAGAGCGATCAGCAGACGTGGCTTGCGAACATTCCCAAAGTTGTCAATGCTTTCACGATACATCGCATAGATGCCGAGCGCGACCGATGGCAGTCGAGCAGTGACCCAATCCGGTCGTTTTACGAAACCCTGTACCGCCAAATGCAGCAACTCACGAAAGATGAATTCCTGCTGCAACTCGGCTGGGGCGGCGGCTGGGATAGCAAGACGTTCGCCTATGTGCTGACCGCAGACGGCCAGAAGTTTGCCCAGGTTGTGCGCACATATGGTAGGACCATGGTGCGCCAGGGGCAGTACAAACCCGGTAACCGCTATCCCAAGAGCCGCCGTGTGGTTGTCCGGAATGGGCAGCCTGCCATGCCCCTCGGCTGGGTGAAGGTGAAGATGGAGCGAGTGGAATGAGTGTATGGCTATTGGCTAATGTGGGGAACAGCGATCTGGAGATAGACAGAGGCCGCCTGCCTCAACCACCGTCTTCTGAAGACCCGAAAACGTACTGGGCACCGCGCCGACTCGGTGAATACGTGCGCGAAAACCCTGACCGTTTCGAAGGCAAATTCCGGCTGCCGTTGCTGGGACCGACGCTGGAATGGTTGCTGGAGCACGAGAGTGTCACAACCGGCGACCTGTGGCTGGTGTTGTTCGCCTCGGATCAGCCCAAAGATGTCACCCTGGAGTCCGAATGGCTCAAGGATACCTATCCCGTTGCCGAGGCCATCAAGACCCTCATCGCGAAGGGCCTGCTCAAGAGCAGTGCAGGCAAACTGCTACAGATTCCGGACAACCAAATCCGTCTGGCCAAAATCGAAGGCAGCCCGGCGGACTACTCCAACATGCTTCACTTCTACGCCCAGCAACTGCCTGGGGTCGCCCAAAAGGTTGAGGCCAGCGATCGCATCTTCCTGGAAGTGTCCGGCGGCACACCGGCGATGGCGTCCATGCTGATCGTGATGGGCGTGGAAGTCTTCGGCGAGCGAGCGCGCACGCTCTACGTCGAGCGAGGCGCAAAAGTTCCCTACGAGGTCAACGTCGCCCGCGAGCTTTTCGCCCGCAAAACCCGCGATGTCCTGCGCACTCAGGTAGAGCTACACGCTTATGCGATAGCCCATCGGACTCTGGAAGACGCCGAGACGTTGGTCACCGCGGACGCAAATCGCCGCGCACTGATGGCCGCGTTGCTACGCTATGCCGACCGACGCCTGTCGTTCGATTTCGACCACGCTCACAATGCCCTGCAAGAAGCAAGTCGCCTGGCCGTGGGCGAAGCACAGGCGCATATCAGGCATTGGCTGCGCGAAATGGAACAACCGGACACTGCGGATCAGGTGTTGGAACTGATATACAGCGCCACGATCAAGCTGGGCTTTGGCGACTACGCCGACTTCGTGCAGCGCGTCTTTCGCTTCCAGGAAGCCATGTTCCGGCACATGGCCCGGCAGATGGGAGTGGAGTTCAGCGACGATAGTCAGAAGTACATCAAAAGGGAATGGCTGGAAAAACAACCCGCTTTGGACAAACACCTGAAGGCGTATCAGAATCCGCAGACCAAGAGGACCGAAACAGTTGACGTCAGTCGCCCCTTGAATCGCTACAGCCTGGGGGCCATCGTGGACTATTTCATCCGCGTTGACAAATGGAAGAAGTGGCACGGCGCGGTGACCAGACTGCACAGGCTCTCGGCTGTGGCGGATTTGCGCAACAAGGGGGTGGCGGGTCATGGCTTCGATGGCATTGGCGAAGAGGACATCACCCAGGCTTACGGTGGTACGCCGGACGTCCTGCTGCAAGACCTGCGGGCCACCTACCAGGACGTGTTTGGACATGAGCCGGGGGCCAACCCCTACGACGCCATCAACGACCTGATCCTGAAGCTGATCCAGAGCTGACCCATGAGCGAACTCGTCTCCCTCGTCGTCACCGTGCGGCCCGCGCAACCCGTGACCCTGCCCGGTCACCTGGGACGGGCCGCGCACGCCTTGCTGTTGCGCTGGCTGAACGAGGCCGACCCCGCCCTGGCGCAGACCTGGCACGACGCCGACGGCCCCAAGCCCTTCACCTGCTCCTCGCTGATCGGGGCGGGGCGCATGCAGGGCGATCATCTGCGCGCCCTCACGCCGGAAAACACGTACTGGCTGCGCCTGACCTCGCTCGACCCGACCGTCTCGGCGCGACTGCTGGCAGTGTGCGACGATCCCCCGCCGACGGTCGAACTGGACGGGGTGATCCTGCCCGTCGAGAGCATCACCGCCGACCCCGCCGCTCATCCCTGGGCGGGGACGGCCACCTACGAGCAGCTCGCCGCGCCCTACCTGCTGGCCCGCCAACCCGGCTCGCGCCGCCTGACGCTCTCTTTCGTCTCGCCGACCACCTTCCGGCAGCGCGAGATGAACATGCCGCTTCCGTTGCCGGAACTGGTCTTCGGCGGGCTGGCCGACCGCTGGAACGCCTTCAGTCCGGTGACCATCAGCCCCGAAGTGCGGCGCTACGCCGCCGAATGCGTGGGCATCAGTCACTTTTCGCTGCGTTCGCGCTCGGTGCCGCTCAAAGACGGCGGCTTGCAGGTCGGCGTGACCGGCCAGGCCCGCTACGTCGCCGTCACCTATGATCGCTACTGGACAAGCCTGCTGGGCCTGCTGGCCGACTTCGCCTTCTACGCCGGCGTAGGCCGCCTGACCACTGTGGGCCTGGGGCAGTGTCGCCGCCTGGCGAACTGACTCGCTCCGGCCCGCACGTTAACAACTGCATAGAGAAAAGGAGAGGGCTATGTGCGAACTGACCTTGTTGGTAGGCGGGGGTGTCTTCCTCGTCTGGCTGTTCCGTCAGTTCAAGCGGCCCGTTGAGCCGCCCGCGCCGCCGCCCGTGTCCCTTCCGTCCACGCGACCCTGGCCCCTTCAGCGCCCATACGTTGCGCCGGACGACGACAGCCCCTTCACACCCCGCTATCGCAGCCCGCTGGGGCTGGTGGACAACCCCGACGACGAATGGGTCGAGTGGGCCATCATGGAAGACCTCCTCGACGGGCCGGACGAAGGGTTATTCCGTTGAGACACCGCTGCCGGTGTGGGAAAGGAGGTGCGCCGATGAAAGACCTCTGGAAGCACGACCTGTGCGCAGCCTATCTGGAGACTGTCAGTCCGATTGACTTCTTCATCTTCGCCGCCATCTACGGCCTGATCAACGCCGTCTACTTCGAGCGCCCCGTCTCGGCCATCGAACTGCTGGCCACCATGATCATCAGCGTGCTGGGACAGGTCTTCGTCGAATACAAGCGCCGCCAGGTCCGGCGGACAATCCTCTGGCTCGACCTGGACGACTTCATCAAAGCGCACCGCGCTCCGGCTGAGGCCACCGAGCGCCCGCGGTGCCTGAGATCGCGCGAGTGAGCCCCTACGACACCCCCAGCGACAGGCGGCGCAACAAGGTGGCCGCCTTGTTGCAGGGCTATGGGCAGCGGGTGCAGTTCAGCGTCTTCGAAATCTGGGTGGATGAGCGCGGCAGGCGCGAACTGATCCAGAAGCTCGAAAAGCTGATCTGTAGCGAGGAAGACAGTGTGCGGCTATACTTCCTGTGCGCCGCCTGTCAGAAACGGGTGACTGTCTTGGGGCAGGGAGAACCTCCGCAACCCCCCAGGGCAATCATCATTTAGAAGATATAGAAGACGTTTGTGATGTTTTTCCGAGAACCCCCCTTAACAGAGCTATGTCGTAATAGCATCTGGTAAAGGGGGGTCTCGGAAAAAGACGACCGTTTTTTCTTATTCACATATCAATTTTAGCAAAGAAATTGATAGGGCATTGTTCTCGTACAAAGCTAAGCCTGTATGGATGTCTCAACACCAATTCTTTAACGAAAATCTTGACAAAAAAACGGGACTTGTGTTATATTGGAAACATCCTCATGCCCGTAAGGGCATTGAAACTGTGCCTTCCTCCTCGACCATCGCTCCATAGAGTCGGAAGAATTGGAAACATCCTCATGCCCGTAAGGGCATTGAAACCTAGTACTTTACCGTCCTCGATATGTAATTGTTACACAAATTGGAAACATCCTCATGCCCGTAAGGGCATTGAAACGAGCAGCCACGCCCCGGCGATGCGCGTCACGCTATATGCCATTGGAAACATCCTCATGCCCGTAAGGGCATTGAAACAGTGGATGAGACTGGCGGCCCTAATTCACGTTCGACCAGATTGGAAACATCCTCATGCCCGTAAGGGCATTGAAACGTATATCCACATCTCGCGATTACTCAGGGCCCATTCGACTTCGACGATTGGAAACATCCTCATGCCCGTAAGGGCATTGAAACGGCACAATCAGCGCCGCCCCCTTGCCTAGATTGATCGCGTCCATTGGAAACATCCTCATGCCCGTAAGGGCATTGAAACTTTTCAAGCGCCGCCAGAATGACGGCGCCGCGCAAGATTGATTGGAAACATCCTCATGCCCGTAAGGGCATTGAAACCAGACCCTGACGGTCTCGGCTTCTACGTCCATCACCACCATTGGAAACATCCTCATGCCCGTAAGGGCATTGAAACATTGTTAATCCCGCCTTCACTACCAGCTCGCGGGCGAGCTGGATTGGAAACATCCTCATGCCCGTAAGGGCATTGAAACTGCTCCGGTGTCGGCTCGTGCCGAGAAATCCAAAGCATGATATATTGGAAACATCCTCATGCCCGTAAGGGCATTGAAACGCCCAGGAAAACGCCACTGGCACTGTAAGGCCAGCAGCCATTGGAAACATCCTCATGCCCGTAAGGGCATTGAAACGAACGAACATCTCCCGCCTGTACCCGCTCCAACAGCCAGCTGGATTGGAAACATCCTCATGCCCGTAAGGGCATTGAAACCTTGCTGGTGAAGCGCTCCCAGACCTTGCACGAGATCGGCTGGATTGGAAACATCCTCATGCCCGTAAGGGCATTGAAAC
>DAOTZZ010000278.1:0-9707 GCA_034433965.1 Anaerolineae bacterium | reverse complement strand
AAGCTCCCGCTTCCATGCCAGACTCCATCTCGCTCTGCTGCCCCTTGGCCGACAGAAAGACCACCGGTGTGTGCTGCAAACCATCCATGGCTTTGATGGCGCGACACGCTTCGTAACCGGTCATGCGCGGCATGCGCACGTCAAGCAAGATCAGGTCGGGCTTCTCTTTGGGGGCCAGTTGCACCGCTTCTTCGCCGTTGCGGGCGGTGATCACTTCGTGCCCCCCAAAGCGCAGAGTGAACTCGATCAGGTCGCGGATATCCCGCTCGTCTTCGGCAACCAGTATGCGAGCCATTGGCTATCTCATCACTCCCCTTCAGTACGCGCAGCAGCGTCCATGGTCTCCATCTCCGGCGCGCGCACTGGCAACCGCACATAGAACGTTGTCCCTTTGCCCACCTCGCTATTGAACCAGACCTCGCCGCGGTGGAACTGCACCAGTTCGCGCACGATGGCCAGTCCCAAACCCGTGCCCGGCGTGTCCATCACCAGTTCATTGAATTCGTCGCCCCGGAAGAAGCGCTCGAATACGCGTGGGGCGATCTCCGGCGGAATGCCGATCCCCGTATCGGACACGGCGAAGATGACCTGTCCGGTAGCCGGATCGCGCTCTGCGGACAGCGTGATTGTGCCGCCTGCGGGCGTGTAGTTGAAGGCGTTGTCGGCCAGGTTGGTCAGGATTTGCGCCACCTTGTCGTAGTCGCCCCAGACAGTCAACGTCGGATCGTCGGGCGGGTGGGCGATCACTTCCATAGTCCGCCCTTCGTCTTCGGAGCGACCGCGCAGGTGCGCCGCTACCTGATTGATCACACCGGACACTTCTACCGGCCCGAAGCGTAACTCCACGCGGCCCTGGTCAATGCGGGAGATGTCGAGCAGATCGTTCACCAGAATGCTGAGGCGGTCGGCGTTGTTCTTAATCGTCTCCAGGAAGCTGCGCTGCTGCGGCTGCACCTCGCCCGCTGCGCCCAGCAGCAACAGGTCGGCGTACCCTTTGATCGAAGTCATGGGGGTGCGCAATTCGTGCGAGACGGTCGCCACAAATTCGCTCTTCAGCCGGTCAACTTCCACTTCGCGGGTAATGTCGCGGAAGACGGAGACCGTGCCCAGGAATTGTTGGTCCAGGTATACCGGCGAGACACGCACGCTGACCACGCGCTTGCCTTCCAGTTCCAGCCGCTCTTCCAGGAATTCGCCCGGTTCGTAGCTGGCAGGATCGCGCATCCAGCGTTGGACGGCGCTGGTCAGGCGGGCGCGGCCTGGCCCGTACAGACCAGCTATGTCGTCCATGGTGCGCCCCAACACCCTCTCTACCGGCAGCCCCAGAATGCGCGACGCTGTCTGGTTGAAGACGATGATCTCGCCGAATTCGTTGGCGACCAGCACGCCATCGGCCACCGAGTCCAGGATGGCGGCGCTCTTGGTCGCCTCGATCTGTTCCTGGCGCAACAGCGCACCCAGCCGCTCGGCCTGGTCGCGGATGAGGCTGTAGAGTTCGGCGTTGTTCATGGCGTTGGCGACCTGATGCGCTGCCGCCGTCACCAGGCGCAGATGATCTTCGGTGAAAGCGCCGGGACGGTCGCTGTAGAGCATGGCCACGCCCAGGATGTCTTCGCTGGTTTCGACGAGCACTGCCATAGCCGCGCGCGGGATATCGTCGGCAGCGCTCCTGCGCAGCCAGCGCGGGTCTTGCTGCACGTCGTCCACTACCACCGAGCGATGGTTGCGCACCGCCCAGCCTGCTAACCCTTCGTCCAGGGTCAGTGTGGGCTGTTCTACACCGTTGCCGGACAATGCCCCCTCAGGCCAGCCGTAGTGAGCGCGGAAGACCAGGCTTTCCGCCTCGCGATCGAGTTGCAGGATCGCGCCGTGCGTCGCGCCGACCGCATGGGCCACCAGTTCGAGCGCCCGGCTGAGCAACCGATCCATGTCCAGGCTGGAGGCGAGTTCGGTGCTGATGCCGTAGAGCGTGGCGATGTGCTGACGTTCCTGCTCCAGTTCGGCGGTACGCTCGCGCACACGCTGTTCGAGTTCCTCGGCCAGTTCGAGCGTCTGCTGGAACAGGCGCATACTCTGAATGGCAATACCAAGCTGCGCGCCCACTGTGGTGAGGATGCGCTGATCGCCGGACGAGAACGCCAGGGGGTTGCGGTCGTTGCGCACTGCCAGCACGCCGATCACCTCATCGGCGGCGAAGAGCGGCACGCCCAGGAAGCAGCGCGCTTCGGGCATCATGGTGTCTATCTGCAGGTTGTGGCGCACGTCGTACAGGTCTTGCCCGGCCAGCAACAGGGGCGCGCGCCGCTCGATGATGATGGAGAATTCGTCGCGGCCCAGGGGACGCGGCGGCTCGTTGAGCGGCTCTTCGTCCAACACATTGGTCGCCAGGGGGAAGCTGATCTGCTGGCTCAGCGGGTCATAGAGCGCCACATAGAGCACATCGGTATCGGTGAGGCTGGGCAGCAACGTATCAATCACCTGCAGCAGTTCTTCCAATGTGTTGGCTGCCGACAGACCGCTGGAAATGTCGTTGATGACGTAGAGTTCCTCGACGGTGCGGCGTGTCTCGGTTTGCAGGCGGGCGTTTTCGATGGAGATGGCCGCCTGGCTGCCCAGCGCCTGGGCCAGGCGCAGCATCCCCGGCAGGAACCTGCGCTCCGGATCGAGCAGTTCCACCTCGACCAGGCCAATCGCCACGTCGTTGACTACCAGCGGGATGAGCACGCGCGAAGCCGCCGCATGGCGGAACATGAGGTCGCGTTCGCCAGGGGGCAGGTTGGGGTCGTCGGCGCGCACCACTATCAGGGTGCGTTCGCGCAGGGCCTTGCTGCGCAGCGGGTAGGGGACCAGGCTGTACACGTCGCCCACCTGTTCCGCAGGCACGCCTGCCGACCGCGCGCTGACCTCGCCGCGCACGATCAGCGTATCGTTGACATCGTCCCACAGGAAGACCGTGCAGGCGTCGGCGCTGAGCGCGGCCACCATCTGCACGGTCACGCGCCGCGCCACTTCGTTCAGGTCCAACGTGACAGCGGTCGCCTGAGCGGACTCGAAGAGCGTCTCCAGTTCGCGCGTGCGCTGCGCCGTCTGTTCGAACAGCGCCGCGTTCTGCACAGCGATGGCCGCCTGGCTGGCGATGGTCTGCGCCAGCTCGATCTGTTCGTCGGTGAAGATACGCTCCGGAGCCAGGGCATTCAGGCACAACACGCCGATCGCCTGTCCGCCCGCCACCAGCGGCACCAGCAGCGAGCGGTGGATGTCTTCGCGGCGTAGCCAGGCCCGCAGAGCTTCGTAGAGGGGGTCGCCGGGCACGCGCTCGATGACGATCGGCACCAGTTCGTCCTGCATCAGGTGAAGCGCCGCGTTGCCGGTCACTTCCAGCGTCAGTTCCGGCGGAGCATCGCCGCGCGGATATTCGACCACGACGTGTGCTGTGTTGCGCTCCGGATCCATTTGCAGGGCCGCGCCGTCGGTGATACCCAGCGAAATAGCCGCCTCGCGCAGGGCGATCTCGAAGATGTTCTCCAGGTCGAGCGTCTGCGCCAGTGCCAGCGCCACGCGGTTGAGCAGCGCCATGCGTTGCGCCTGTGCGTCGAGGGCGGCGGCGCGTTCCTGGGCGCGTGCAAAGAGTTGCACGTTCTCCAGCGATACGGCGGAAAGGTTGGCCAGGCGCTGGATCAGTTCGTGGTTTTCTTCGAAGCCGAAGGCATTCTCCAGTTCTGTGCCCAGGCGCAGCACGCCGATCGCCTGCACGCCGGAGATCATCGGCACCAGCAATGTGCTGCGCTCGCCCGCCTCGTACCAGGCGCGCAGGTCGCTGAACTGCTCGCGGGCGTCGGCCTGACGTTCGAGACGGAAGAAGCGCGCCGTCGCGGCGCGGTAGACCTCCCAGGTGGCGGTGCCGCTGATTTCCAGGGGCACGTCGCGCACCACTTCCGGCGCGGTGATGCCGGTCACTTCGGCCTGATACATGTCGAAGTGACCGGCCACATCGTCGTAGAGCGCCACGCTCATGCGGGTGAAAGGCACCAGCCGTTGCAGGCCGCGGGCAATGGCCGCGACGATCTGCTCCGGACGGATAGAAGCCGACACCGCCTCCATGACTTCGTTGAGGCGCTGTTCCTGCTCGGCGGCGCGTAGCGTTTCCTGGTAGAGCCGACCGGTCTCGATGGCTGCCGCTGCGTGCGCGGCAAACAGCTCGAAGGGTTGCAACGAGGCTTCGGTGGGGGCGCGCCCGTCCAGCGGATCGCGCATGGTGATGATGCCGATGATGCGCTGTTGATCCTGCCCGATGAGCGGCAGATAGACCACGTCGCGCGGGTGCCAGACTCCTTCGGGCACGCTGGGCGGCGTGATGACCTGTCCTTTCAACACGTTCTCGCGCACCCAGGGATGGTCGTAGCGCAGATAATAGCCCGCACCCACACGTAGTTCGTGAAAGGCCAGGTCGTTGAGCCAGCGCCGCCACACCGAGCCGGGGATGATCTCCTCCTGCAGCAGCATGTTCTCGTCGGACGCATAGCCCGCCTGGATCAGGGCGGTCGGCTCCAGCCGTTCGTCGCGCAGGGTGATGACCACGTGGCCCCAGCCCGCTTCGCGAATGCCGTCGGCCACTACCTGCAGACGAGAGGGGATGTCCTTGGCGGCCTGAATGCGCGTCGCCACGCGGTGCAGTTGTGCCAGGCGGTCGCGCTCGCGGCGGGTGGCCTCCGCTTCCTGCTGAATACGCTCGATCAGGCGGTAGTTCTCGATGCTGAAAGCGGCCTGACTGGCGAAAATCTCCAGCGCTTCTACGATGGCGAAGGTGGGGCGGCGGCCCGACTGCGGCTCGTCCACGCTGATCAGCCCCAGCAAACGCCCGCCGGAGCCGGTGAGCGGCACCAGCAACAGGTCGTCGGGGTGCCAGGCGCGCGGGCCGCTGCCCATGCTTTCTTGCAGCACGGCGTAGGTAGGCAGACCGGCGGTTAGTTCTTCGCTACCTTCGGCAGGCAGGAAGTAGCTGTTGCTGATGCGGAAGCTGTCCT
The DNA here is from genome assembly GCA_034433965.1 of Anaerolineae bacterium. Classification (GTDB taxonomy): domain Bacteria; phylum Chloroflexota; class Anaerolineae; order Aggregatilineales; family Aggregatilineaceae; genus UBA2029. The sequence continues at coordinate 4,683 of DAOTZZ010000278.1, read as the reverse complement.
GCATCAGGCTATACGCCTGTTCCAGCGGAGGCGCAGTCTGCCGCAATTCCTCGAAGACCGAAAGAGGCAGTCCGGCCTGAGCGGTGCGGCGCAGTACCCCCGCCTCTTCGTCCACCACGCTGATCAGCACCACGTTGAAGCCAACCGTCTCCTGAATGCTGTGCGCAACTTCTTCCAGCAATTCCTGCAGGCTGGCCCCCTGACGGAACATCTCGCCCAGGCGGAAGATGCGCCCCATACGTTCGGCGCGCACGCGCAGGGCGCGGTTCGCTTCGCTTTGCTCCTGGTAGCGCCGCGCGTTGGTGATGGCTACTGTCGCCTGATCGGTCAGCGCCTGAGCGAACTCGACCATGCGCCGGTCGAAGGCAGCGGGTTGGGTGCTGTAAAGATGCAGGGCACCGATGACCTGATCGCCGAAGGAGATCGGCACAATCAGCGACGAACGTGCGCTGGCCGGACGCGGCTCGTATTCGCTTTGCTGGTAGTCGTCTATGAGCAGCCGCTCGCCACTGAGGATGGCGGTGCGTTCGGCTGGGGTCAATTCTGCCAGGCTGCGTTCTTCGCCGAAGCGCTGTTCGATCAGCGGCGCGTCTTTGGCTTCCCACTCGCTTCGCTCGGCCAGCAGGACGATGCTCACCGCCGTCGCGCCGGTAGAGCGCAGCGCTTCCTGGCGGATCACTTCCAGCACACGGTCGAGTTCCAGCGTACGGCTCAGTTCGTGAGTCACACGGCCCAGGGCGCTGAGTTCCTGAACCCGGAGATGCAGGTCTGGGCCGCCGGTAGCCTGCAGTCGCAGGCGGTCGATTAGTGCGGCGACCTGCGTGGCAATCGCCGCGGTCAGATCGGCGTCTTCTTCAGCGTAGGGCGCGCCGTCGGAACGATTGGCGACGATCAGTTCGCCGATGGCGCGATCCTGCACCAGCAACGGCACCTGCACCCATGCCCGTAGCCCGTGCCGTTCGATCAGCGGGCGGTATGGGGGCAACACGCGCGTGTCGGCGGTCAGGTTGTTGCTGAGCAGGGGGCGACGCGATACCAGCACACTCTGCTCAAAATCGGGTGTATAGGCATCTATGCGGTACGGTTCGTCGAGAGTCACGCCCCAGACGTGACGCGGGTCCAGCACCAGTGCGCCGCTGCGTTCATCCACCAGCGCCGTCAGCACCACTTCCGACCGCAGGATGTTCGCCACCGCCACCAGCACGTCTTCCAGCGTTTCCAGGCTGGGCGTGCCGCGCGTGGCGATCTCGGCCACCGCCCGCAGCCCTTCGGCGTGATGGGTGCGGCGCTGCATTTCGCTCATCAGCCGCGCGTTGTCAATGAGCATGGCCGCTTGCCCGGCGAAGATGGAAAGCAACTGCGCTTCGTCGTCGCTGAAATCGCGCCCATCGCGCCGGTTGGCCACCTGGATGATGCCCAGCCGCCGTCCGCCGACGATCAGCGGGGCGATCATCGTCTGCTGCATCCCAACCTCAACGGCCAGCGCGCCCAGGGCTGTTTCCAGGGCGGCCAGGTCGCGGCGCAGGTCATTGCATATCCAGGTGTCGCGCGCCTGCCATAATTGTGCAACGGGACTGCCCGGCGGCGAAGGAATCTGGTAGAAGCGCACGCGCTCCTCGTCATCCATGCCATAGAAGGGGCGCTGACTGACCAGCACCTGTTCGGCGGGGTCGTAGAGCAAAATACCGCACATCTCGGCGTCGAAGAGCGCGGCGATGCGCGCCGTGATCTGCCCATAGAGTTCAGCAGGGCTGCGCACTGCGCCCATCGCGCCGGCGATCTGCTGCAGGCCGCCCAGGGCGCGCGCCCGTCGCCGGGCCTGCTCGTGTAACCGCATGTTGTCAAGGATCACCGCGGCCTGCCCGGCAAAGACGGTCAGCCGGCGCAGATCGGCTTCATCGAAGTGACCCTTCTGCTGCTCGTTGGCGACCAGCAACAGGCCCACCCGTCGTCCACTGGCCAGCAGCGGAACCAGCGCCAGGCTATGCATGACAATGGCGGTCATCAATTCGCCCAGGCCGAGCGCGCGCAACAGGGCGTTGTCGGGGGCGTTGGTGAACCAGGGAGTCTCGGCTTGCCATACCCCGGCTAGATCGGGATGAGCAGTGGGGGAAATGCGATGCCCGGCAATCAGCACGTCCGGCGCGCCATAGAAGGGCGGCTGCGCGTGCAGGATGCCCTCCGCTTCGTCATAGAGCAGCACACCGCACACGTCGGCTCGCAGCAGCCCGGCGATGCGGGCGGTGATCTGCCCGGCCAGGGCGCGGATGTCGTCCAGGCGACTCGCTGCCTCGGCGAGTTGCTGCACGCCGCCGAGCGTGCGCAGGCGTTCTGCCTGTTCGCTGGCGAAGCGGGCCATCTGCAGGGCCGCGGAAATCTGCCCGGCAACAGCCTGCAACAAGGCCAGGTCACGTCGGTCGAAGGCGCGCGGCTGACGGTGCCCCAGTTCCAGCGTGCCCACACACCGGTCGCCAGCCAGCAATGGCACGCCCACATAGCTGTGCACTCCGGCGGCGATGGCCTTGGGCGTCACGTCGGCGCGCGCCTCGATGTCGTCAATGAGCAGTGGCTGCCGGTAAAGTGCCATCCAGCCAGTGTAGCCTTCACCGAGGGCATAAACGCCCGCCTGGAATTCCAGCGGGGCCAGGTCGCCCAACGGCGTGCGCTGCGCCCCGCCGACGGTGCGCAGCACTGATCCGTCCGGCTCGGCCAGGGTGATCTCCGCCGTATCGAAAGCGATTACCGGCTCCAGGCTGGCGAAGATGGCTCGCACCAGGCCCGCCAGGTCGAGGCTGTTGCTCGCCGCCCGGCTGATGTCCTCCGCTACAGCCAGCGCGCGGGCCGGATCGAAGTCGAAGGAGAGGGGATGTGCCGTCGCGTCGAGTTCGCGCATAAGGACGATCATGCGTTGCCCCTGCGGGCCGGGAATGGCCTGCGAAATGGCTTCGACCTGGCGATTGCCTACGCGCAAGGCGGCATGGCCGGGCTGGGCGAGCAATTCATAGAACGATTCGACAGGGCGTACCAGACGGGTGATGGCGGCCAGATGCGGAGTCCCACCGTCCAGGCCGAACCAGCGCCGCGCCGGCTCGTTGGCGAAGACGATGTGCCCACGCCCTTCGGCGACCAGCAAAGCATCTTCGCTGCGGGGCAGCAGCAGTGGCACAAAGGGACGTGCTTCATCGGCGCGCTCGGTGCTCCAATCGCGCTGCGCCTGCCACACGACCACCATGAGCCAGGCGAAGAAAACCAGACCGATGACAATCAGAGATAGTTCAACCATTGACCATCGCTTGCATCATCTCTGGCGACGGACGGGTGGCGATCACCATTCGGTGGCGACGTCGCTGGCCTGGGGAGCACCCCCGTGACGACGACTCTCGGCTGCCAGTTCGGTGATCTCGCGGATGTCGGCGAATTGTCGTTTGGCGTTGGTCACCCAGCCAACGGCCAGGCTCATCAGCGGGATTTTCTCCTCATCCTTCATCATGAAACCGCGCTCGCGGTCAATGAACGAATAGTGGGTGGGCACTTCCTCGGCAAATCGGTCGGTCAGGCGCTTGACCAGCGCTTCGGCTTTGTCGGAGTAGGTGATGAGGACAAAGTTGTCGCTGCCCGTGTGCCCCAGGAAGTCGTTGGGCGTGCCCAGTTCGTCCACCACTTCGCCCATCAGCAGGGCCATGAAGCGCAACACATCGTTGCCTGCTACGAAGCCGTAGACATCCTTGAAGGCGTCGAAATGCTGCAGCTTGATGTCCAGATAGGCCCAGGTTTTCTGCTCGCGCATGATCTCGCGAAGCTTCTCTTCGATCAGTGCGCTGCTGGGCAGGCCGCTGTTGGGGTCGGTGTAATGATCGCGCTCCGCCCGGTCGATCTGATTCTTGACGCGCAGCTTGAGTTCCTCGATGTCGAAAGGCTTGGTGATGTAGTCGTCCGCGCCCAGTTCCAGGCCAGCGATCTTGTCGCTGCGCTCGTCTTTCTGAGTCAAGAAGATGATGGGGATATGGCTGGTGCGGGTCGTAGAGCGCAAGCGCCGGCAGACTTCGTAACCGTCTATGTCCGGCAGCATGATATCCAGCACGATCAGTTGGGGAAGCTGCTTGCGCGTGAGCTGAAGCGCTTCCTCACCGCGCGGCGCAACTTGCACTTCGTATCCCAGGCCGCTGAAGTAGATGCGCAGCATGTTGGAGATGTCGAAGTCATCTTCGACCACCAGAATTCTACCCTTAGCCATCCGAACCCTACCTCCCCGCAATGTGGGGTCTCAAGTGGCGCACGACAGGCCCAGCGGCCCGTTCTGTGTTGTCCGGTCCGGTAGTGAGCCGGTCGACCAACGCCTTTGCCTCGGCGGCGTCTTGTGCCCAGGCATAACAAACCCTGCTGCAGGCAACGACTCCGGCTTCTGACAGCACAACTATACCACGACACCGCAGATGGAGCAGCCACAGGGGGGACACAACGGCTCACAACACGGGCGTCAGCCGGGAAGTTTCACACAATTTTCATAGACCCCTGTCTGAAGCGAGGAGTGCGTTGTGCCTGCTGCGCGCGCTCGCGCACGGCGGCGATCTGCGCATCGCTGACGGCGCGCTCGAAGCTGCGGAATCCACTCAGGCGGAAGCCATGCCGCGCGGCGATCGTTGCGATCTCTTCCACCTGGGCCAGGGTGATATGCTTGCCCAC
>DAOTZZ010000277.1:0-10488 GCA_034433965.1 Anaerolineae bacterium | reverse complement strand
CATGTCGGTTCCTTGAACCTTAAGGGGGTCTGATGATACACTCGACCTGTCACCCATGTCTCCGAACACCTGTTACCCATGTCCCCGGTCTATACACGTGTATGGAGAGGGGGCCGGGGGGGTGAGGTTTTCAAACGATCTCCGAAGCCTGCCCAAAAAAGCGAATGCACCCCCGGCGGGCGATGGCGTGTAAAGTCCGCGGCGACGGGCGGTCTGCGCCCGGCGTAGGGGCGTATGGGCATACACCCCCACGGTAGCGCTATGCTGCTGCGCCCCTACCCCGCCGGAACGCGCACCGGCCCGATGCCGACCTGCGTCGAGACGGTGCCGTCGGGCAAGGTGGTTTCCATCGGCTCGCCGGTGAAGGCGTCCACGATGGACAGGCTGAACAGCCAGTCGCCAGGGGCCAGGCCGCTCTCCGGCGCGATGCTCACCGTGTCCACGAATTCGCGACCTGGCGTCCAGCAAGAGGGCGGATAATGCCATCCCTCAGGATTCCAGTTCAGGCTGGCGGAGGGCGATCCGTCGGGCGGCACGCTGACCAGCGTCAACACATAGGGGCGTCGGACGCGCGTCTCCGCCCGCCAGTGGAGGTGCAGCGTCATAGCGGCAGGGGTGACATCCACGCTCAGCCCGACAAAGGTGATCCGGTCGTCCCCCCGCGCGAAGTGCGCGTTGACAGGGAAAGTCGCCGCCTGTGAGGGGCGTGAGGGGCGCGGCGGCGCGGTGAAGGTGGTGAAGTTGGCGCGCAACACAGCGGCCATCGTCAGCAGGCACAGCGCCTGCAGCGCCAGAACCCCGCGTTGCTCGCGCGGACTGAGCGAAACGAGCCTGTCAGCGGCCAGCAACACCCAGGCAGGCGCGAAGAACAGCCAAACCCGTCCTGTCTCGCCGCGCGCCGTCCCGCTGAGCGTCACCAGCACCAGGGTGAGCGCCGCTGCGCCGGCGAATACGTCGGCAGGCACACGGGCCGGGTCGCGCCGACGCAGTCCGCCCAGCCGCGCCAGGGCCAGGGCCATCACCGGCACGCCGGTGAAGATCGCCATGTCGTAGGGGTGCAACAGCAGCCAGGGCAGGTAGGGGCGGTACATCTCGTAGTGCGCGCCCAGGGTTTCGTCGGCAATGGCCAGGGGCGAGACGCCCGCCAGCACCCCGTAGATCGCCCACGCCGAGGCGCACCCCAGGCCGAACAGCGCCTCATCGCGCATCGCCCGGCGCAGAGACGCCGGAGACCCCAGCAGGCGATAGCCGAGGATGGTCAGGCCCGCCAGCAGGCCCAGCGGCACCAGCGACAGGTTGAACAGCAGCCCCACCGACAGGACGAAGCCGCTGACGGCGATCCAGCGCGCGCGTTCGCGCAGCAACCCGCGCCACAGCCCCAGCAGCATCACCACTGCGATCAGGGGGAAGAAGGTGTTGACGCGCGGGGTGAAGATCGCCAGGCCGGGCACCAGCGCCCACAGGACGACAGCCCGGCGCGCCCGCGACCGGTCGAAGAGCAGCGTCCCCAGGCGGTACAGCGGGGCGACCGTCAGCGCGGCCCACAGCGGCATGAACATCTGCCACCAGGCACTGGCGAGCACGGCATCGCTCCAGGCCACCATTTCCAGGTTCTGGCACTGCAGCGGACGCACGATCGACCCCAACTGACGGGCAAGGGACGGCGCAGCCTGGAGCAGGGACTCGGTGCCCTCGTAGAGCACCAGCAACCCCGGCGGGCTGAGCATCACCCCGCCCGGCGGGGCGGCGTGCGTCCTGACGCGCATGTCGGCGATGAACTGCGGCCAGTGACGCAGGGTGTCGCCCAGATCGGTGCTCAGGGCGGCGGCGTACTGGTAGCCGCTGGTGATCACCGAGGCCGAACGCGCAAAGAGCAGGAAGAGAGGGCGGCCCTCAAGCGTCAGCAGGAGCAGCGGCAGCAACGCCGCACCGCCGAAAGTCCACAGCAGCAGCGACCGCCGCGCGGTGCGCTCGCGAGCGAGGAAGTGCCACGCTCCCGCGACGTAGAGGGTCACGCCGAGCGTCGCGGGGATCAGCCAGGGCCAGCGCGGATGCCCATAGGGCCAGCGCCAGCGCCCCAGCAACGGTATCCAGGGCACGTCACCGCGCAGCCAGGGCAGCGCATCGGTCGCCAGCAAGGCGCAAAACAGCACTGTCACCAGCGCGGTCAGGGCAAAGAGACGCGAGTGCCGCATAGACAGCCTGAGACCCTCGTCAGCTCAACAGGGCAAAATATAGCGGGAGGACGGAGATTCCTCAACGAAACCACCGGAGCGGGTGCGTGCAAAATGTGTCAGGCGGTTTGCCGTGATCTGTTGCCCCTCACCCCTCAGTCCCCTCTCCCTCGCGACTGTGTGGCGGGACGAGAGGAAGCGCCCTTCCTCGCCTGGACGCGCCCCTGCGCCCGCCGCGTCTCTGCAGCGATTTTTATTTTGCACTATCAGTTCGATGGCTTATAATTCTGCGTGGAACTATTTTCAGGAGAGAGCTATGCGACCCCATTGTACTCATCCTCCGCCGCCCCTGTTGCCCGATGAAGAAGCAGTGGCACAGGCCATCTTCGGCACGCCCGATGTGCGCGGGATGGCGCTCTTCTTTCGCCTGAAGCTGGTCACGCACCTGATCGGGTACCTGCTGGAGGCGCAGCGCAAGGAAGACGCGCTCTCCCATGCGCGGATGCGCATTCTGATCTGGCTGATGGCCGAAAAGCAGCGCGGCAACGAGGCGGGCCTGTTGCCCAGCGAACTGAGCGAGCACCTGGGCGTCAGCCGCAACACTGTCAGCACGCTGCTCAACGGGTTGGAGGCGCAGGGGCTGATCGTCCGTCAGCTTCACCCCGACGACCGGCGACAATGGCTGATCCGCCTGACGCCAGACGGTGAGACGCTGGTACGGCAGCGCGCGCCGCAATTCGCGGCGTTTGTCGGCAGCCTGTTTCAGGGGCTGAGCGAGCAGGAACAGCAAACCCTGCTGGCGCTGCTCGACCGGCTCTATCAGACGCTGGCGCAGCGAGTCGCCACATCTCCGGCAGGGCCACCGCCGTCCTAGCCTGGGCCGGTTCGCTTTTCTCGGCAACACAGACAACGACAACGTAGAAAGGCTGAGAGCCGGACGTAAATGCTTGACCAGGACTGTGAAAACCTCATCGTACGCCCCCTCACCCTAAATCCCTCTCCCTCAAGGGGAGAGGGACTTGTTCCCCCTCGCCCCGCGACGCAGTTGCGTCGCAGTGGGAGAGAGGGCAGGGGGTGAGGGGCAGCCTTAGATTGACGTCCGGATCACAAAGAAAGGAACATGGGTTGAGAGCACAACTGGCTTCGCCTGCTTCCGCTGGCGGCTCGCAACGCATGAGCCGCGAGGGGTTCGCCATGCTGGGGCGCGCGCTGCGTTACCTGGGGCGCTATCGCGGCGTCACCCTGGTCGCTTATGCGGCGCTGTTCATCTCCACCGGCGCGCAACTGATGGTGCCCTGGCTGGTGCGCCACATCATTGACACCATCACCAGCGGCGTGACCGCCAATATGATTCTGGCGCTGCCCGCGCAGGCGCAGACGGCTGCGGCCACGCGGCGCGGGATTTCGCTGGAACGGCTGCGGCTGGACGCCGCGGGGGCCGAGAACGCCATCATCGCGACGGGCATTGCCATCATCGCCTTCGCGGTGGCGCGAGGCTTCTTCGCTTTTGTGCAGGGGTATATGGGCGAGCGCCTGTCGCAGAACATCGCCTTCGACCTGCGCAACGAACTATTCGCCAAGATTCAGCGCCTGTCCTTCAGCTATCACGACCGCAACCAGACCGGTCAACTGATGGTACGCGCCACCGACGACGTGGAGAAGGTGCGCCTTTTCATTGGGCAGGGGTTGATCATGGCGCTGCAGGCGCTGGTGTTGTTGGTCGGCACGCTGATCATCCTGCTGAACACCAACTTCAAGCTCACGCTGGTGGCGTTGCCGGTGTTGCCGCTGGCATTGCTGATGTTCCTGGTGTTCGGGGCGGTGGCGCAACCGCTGTTCACCACCCTGCAGATTCGCCTGTCCGCCCTCAACACTATCTTGCAGGAGAATCTGGCGGGCATCCGCGTGGTGAAGGCGTTCGCCCGCGAGCCACACGAACAGGCGCGTTTCCGCGTAGCGGCGGATAGCCATCTGGAGCAAAACCTGAAGATCAGCCGCACCTTCGCCTTCATCTTTCCCGCCACCTTCCTCATCGCCAACCTGGGCCAGGCGGCGATCCTCTACGCGGGCGGCCTGCAAATCCTCAATGGGACGCTCACCCTGGGCGAATGGCAGCAGTTCAGCCTTTACCTGGTCTACGTCTTCTTCCCGCTGGGACAGTTGGGCTTCATCATCTCGCTGCTCTCGCAGGCGGCGGCCTCCTCGACGCGCATCTTCGAGATTCTCGACGCGAAGAACGAGGTCGAAGACCGGCCAGGGGCCATTGAGCTAAAACAGGTCGAAGGATATGTGGAGTTTCGCAATGTCTCGTTCCGCTACTTCAAGAGCGGCAACTATGTGCTGAAGGATGTATCCTTCGAGGCCAGGCCGGGCCAGACCATCGCTCTGCTGGGCGCAACGGGCAGCGGCAAGACGACCATCATCAACCTGATCCCGCGCTTCTATGACGTGACCGACGGCGCGGTGCTCGTTGATGGGCACGACGTGCGCGACGTGACGCTGGCCAGCCTGCGCGCGCATATCGGCATCGTCTTGCAGGAAACCACCCTGTTCAGCGGCACCATCCGCGACAACATCGCCTTCGGGCGGCCCGACGCCTCGCTGGACGAAGTGATCGCGGTCGCCAAAGCGGCGGCGGCGCACGACTTCATCATGGCCTTTCCGCAGGGTTACGACACCCCCGTCGGCGAGCGCGGGGCAACGCTCAGCGGCGGGCAGAAACAGCGCATCGCCATCGCCCGCGCCCTGTTGATGAACCCGCGCATCCTGATCCTGGATGATTCGACCAGCAGCGTAGACCTGGCCACCGAATACCAGATTCAACGGGCGCTCGACCAGTTGATGGAAGGGCGCACCAGCTTCGTCATCGCGCAGCGCATCAGCACCGTGCTCAACGCCGATCAGATTCTGGTGCTGGACAAGGGGCAGATCGTGGCTCGCGGCACGCACGAGGAACTGATGGAAAGCAGCCCGCTTTACGTCGAAATCTACAACTCGCAACTGGTGGAAGACGCCACGCTGGAGGCCGCGGCTTCCGCGCCCGATACGCAGGAGGTGCAGCCATGATAGGAGGGCCTCGCCACATCTTCGAGACCGAAGCCCGCAAAGCCCGCAGCGTGCGTTCCACACTGGGCCGCCTGTGGAGGGAATTCCGCGGACGGCGTTTAGTGCTGTTGCTTGTGCTGGGGTTGGCCATCTTCAGCGCGTGGTCGCAGGTCATCACGCCCGATCTGATCGGCCAGACGGTGGACTGCTACCTGACGCCCTACGGACAGCAGCAGTTGGGCGGGCCGCAGGGCATGGCGCAGGCTGCCGAGCAGAACTGTTGGTTCGACGAGCGGACGGGGACGCTCTCGCGCGACGAGACAGTGGCGGGCATCCGCCATATCGTGTTGCTGCTGGTGGCGCTCTTCGTGGGCGGCGCGGTGACCACTGGCCTGCAGTTCTACCTGACCCGCTGGGCGGGGTTGCGCGTGCTGCGCGACCTGCGCGTGAAAGTGTTCGAGCACATTCACCGCCTGTCGCTCTCGTACTATGGGCAGCACGAAGCGGGCGAGATCATGAGCCGCATCACCAACGACACCGACACCCTGCAACAGGCGATCAGCTTCGCCCTGGTGCAGGTGGTGCGCGGTGTGCTGCTGATCCTGTGGCTGATCTACGCCATGTTCAGCCGCAGCATCTCCTTTGCGCTGATCAGCATGGTGGCTGTGCCCTTCATGGTGTGGGCCACGGTGTGGTTTTCTGACCAGGCACGCAAAGCCTTTCGGCGGGCGCGGCGCGAGATCGGCGAAGTGAACGCCGACCTGCAGGAGAACATCGCCGGCGTGCGCGAAGCCCAGGCGTTCTCGCGCGAGGAAGAGAACATCGCCCGTTTCCGCGAGGCCAACGCCGCCAACCGCGACGCCAATATCCGCGCCGTGGCCTTCACCAGCGCCCTGGCCCCCACCCTGGAAGCGCTCGGCTACCTGTCCCTCGTGGTCGTGGCGGGCCTGGGAGGAATTCTGATGCTGCGCAATCAGGATTTGCTGGGGACGACCATCTCGCTGGGGTTGATCGTGACGTTCGTGTCCTACACACAGCAGTTCAACCAGCCGATCCAGCTCATCGCCACGCTGTGGACGAATATCCAGAGCGCCATCGCCGGAGCCGAGCGCATCTTCGAATTTCTGGATACCCCGCCAGACGTGACTGACAAGCCGGATGCCATCGAAATGCCGCCCATCCGGGGGCATGTCGAGCTGCGGCACGTGACCATGAGCTACCTGCCCGGCGAACCTGTGCTGCGCGATGTCAGCCTGGAGGCGCAGCCCGGCCAGACCATCGCCCTGGTCGGCCCCACCGGCGCGGGCAAGACGACGATCATCAACCTGATCCCGCGCTTCTTCGATGTCGAAGAGGGGGCCGTGCTCATAGACGGCTACGACGTGCGCGACGTGACGCAGGCCAGCCTGCGCCGTCAGATCGGGATCGTGCTGCAGGATACGTTCCTGTTCAGCGACACGGTGATGAACAACATCCGCTACGGGCGGCTGGATGCCAGCGACGAAGAAGTGATCGCCGCCGCCAAACTGGCCTATGCGCACGACTTCATCATGGCGCTGCCGGAGGGGTACCAGACTGTGTTGGGCGAGCGCGGGACGGGCCTCAGCCAGGGACAACGCCAACTGCTGGCCATCGCCCGCGCGGCGCTGGCCAACCCGCGCCTGCTGATCCTGGACGAGGCCACCAGCAGCGTAGACACGCGCACCGAACGGTTGATCCAGGCCGCGCTGGAACGCCTGCTCGAAGGGCGCACCAGCTTTGTCATCGCGCACCGGCTGAGCACCATCCGCAACGCTGATTGCGTCTATGTGATCAACGATGGGCGCATTGTCGAGCAGGGCACGCACGACGACTTGTTGGCGGCGAAAGGCTTCTACTACGATCTGTATATGAGCCAGTTCCGGCGCGAAGTGCCCGCTCCCTCCAATGGGCGCGGGGCGCGCGAAGCGCTGGGCGCGCAGGGGTGAGAGGCTATCGGTGAGGCTTTCACAGTCCCGGTCAACCATTTACGTCCGGGTCTCAGGCAACAAGGGAAACCGTTATGAGAAGATATGCGCAACGGAGGTGGTTCGCCGCGGTCATGGCGATCGCGCTGCTGCTGGCGAGCGCGGTACCCGTCGCCGCGCAGGGCGATGACTTCACCTATACGGTCGTCGGGGGCAAAGACGAGCCGCAGAGCTACCCCGATCAGGCCGTGAACGGTTACCTGTTCACGGGCATGACCTACCGCTCGCGCTACCCCGCCGGGCTGGAATTCCGCGCCACCATCACCCCGCCGGAAGGCACGACCATCGAGCGCGTGATCCTCTACTACACCTTCGCCACGGGCAAGGGTGGGCCCATCACCGCCCGCCCCGGCGACGCGCCGAATGAGTGGATCGCCATCCCCTACGAGGGGCGCGGGCTGCCGCCCTGGCACGAAGTAGACGCCCGCTGGGTGGTGCGCGGCAACCCCACCGACGCCGAAACCGCGCCTGTGCACGCCGTCTACTATGACCCCACGCGCACATGGTACCGCGCCGAAAGCCAGGACATCCTGGTTTACTGGTATGGGATGCCCCCAGAACTGGGGCGCTACGTGCTGGACGCCATGGCCCAGAACCGCGCCCGTTACCTGGAAGGCTTTGGCGCTCCCCTGCCCTACCGCCCGCTGGCGGTGATCTTCCCCCCTGGCCCGGCCTGGCTGGAATATCGCACCGACTCCGGCCTGGACGATACGCAATTGGGCTACACCGGCACCACCATTCAAGAGGCGGGCAGCACCATTCAGCGCGTGCGCACGCTCGAACCGGCGGAAATTCGCAAGAACTGCATCTGGAATCCCCAAAACCCGACGGTCGAATTCCAGATGCAGCAGGCTGCTTCCACCACCACGCACGAAGTCGCGCATCTCTATCAGCAGGAGTTGGGCGTGCTGCGCGGCCCGGACTGGTGGGTGGAGGGGCAGGCCATGTTCTTCGAGACGTTCGAGGAATACCCCGTGCACGAGCGGTTGAGCACGCTGGCGGAGCTGCGCGGCGGTGACTTCCCCACGCTGCAGGGCACTGGTCCCGGCGGCGGCGCGTTGACGGCGGCGGAAGACGGCTGCACGCACCTGATCTACGACATGGGCGCGTCGTTCATGAGCTGGCTGGTGGAAACGCACGGCGGCATGGACACCTACCGCGCCATCGTGGAGGCCATGCGCGGCGGCTATACGGTCGCCGAGGCGCTGGAGAAAGCGACGGGTCAGCCCTTCCTGGAACTGGAGAATCAGTGGCGGGCTTTCCTGGGCATCGCGCCCGTCCCCGCCGAAGTGCTCGATCCGGCGCTGGGCCTGGGCGAACCGGCGGAGCCGTATTTCCGGGTCGGCGAGCAGGTGACGCTACCGGCGACGCCGTTCAGCCGTCCGCTCTACACGCAACCCAAAGAGCGCTCGCTTTCGACCAGCGTCTGCTTCGCCAACGCCACGGTCACCATCCTGCGCGTGGGCAACGACGGCATCACCAACTGGTACGAGGTGGACTGCATGGGGCTGAAGGGCTGGATCAGCCAGGCCCAACTGGCGGGGACGCCGTAGAGCGGTCAGCCGGACTTTCTGCCAGCCCCTTCTTCTGCGCTTTCGGTGCGCAGAAGAAGGGGCGTGCCAATCGCTGCGGCGGGGGGTCTATGCTACAATGCCCCGCATGAACGTCTTACGTGCGGGTATCCTGGGGCTGCTGATCGTGGGGCTGGCGGTGGGGGCGCTGGCGGTGCCCTCTGCCGCTCAGGAATCTTCGCCGTCCCCTACCCCCCAACCGGATCAGGAACAGGTGCGCGTGGTGGGATTGCCCTTCGCCGCCACCTTCGACACGCCCGCCGGCTGGAATGTCTCCGGAGCGTGGCGCTTCGACACCCGGACCGCCTACGACGGCGGTGGCTGGTTGCTCGATGGGGCCGCCCGCAACACCATCAGCATCCTGGAATACGGCTACGCCATTGACCTGAGCGGGACGCTGAGCGCCCAACTGATGATGCGTCAGCGGGGGACGCTGCCCATCAGCGATTTCGTCGCCGTAGACCTGAGCCTGGACGGCGGCACAAGCTGGATCATGGTAGACCAGCAGATCGGCCTGGACACCGACTGGGAAACGCGCATTGTTGATCTCACCTACTACCGCGGCCAGGTGATCCGGTTGCGTTTCCGCGTGTGCACTGGCGCGCCGCTCGACCCCGCCGACCCTCCCGAAGGCAGCTACCGGCTGGATAACGTCACGGTGCAGTACGTCTTCGTGCCGCAGGTGGTGTTCGCCCCCGCCGACCTGGCCCCGCATACGCTGATGGGGCTGCACCTGGTGATGGGCGCGGAGAGTACGGCGGTGATTGACCTGGCCCGTCGCCTCAAAGAAACAGGCTGGCCGCTGGGCACGCTGAAGGGCACCACGGGCACCGAAGGCATTCTCAATCAGGTCGAGACCATCTCGCCGGAGACGGTCACCGTCTACCGGGCGCTGGCCACCACCGACGGGATGCGCGACTGCCCCAACACACACTCCGACCCGGTCGCCGAGGCGTGGCGCTGGCTGGATAGCCTGGCTCCGGCCTGGCGCGGCGTGCGCGCCGACTACTTCGAGATCATGAATGAATGCCTGCCACCCCCCGAATGGTTGGTGCCCTTCTCCATCGAGGCCATGCGCATCGCCAATCAGCGGGGGCAATGCTTGCTGCTATTCTCGTTTAGCGCGGGTCAGCCCACGCCGGAGGTCTTCGCGCAGCTCCTGCCCGTTCTGGACTACGCCCTCAAAAATCCCTGCGCGTCGGGGCGGCTACACGGGATCGCCCTGCACGCCTACGGCATCAACCCGACGACGCTCGTCTCAGAATCGGGCATCAACCTGGGCTTTCGGCACCGGCTACTGTTTGGCTCGGTGCTGCAACAATTGCCCGAAGCCCTGCTGGTGCCCGTCTACCTCACCGAGGCGGGGCCGGGCGACGGACGTGCCCCATTCTCCTGCGCCGACATCGTGCGCGACGTGCTGCAATACACCCGTCAGCTCGAATACGATCCCTACGTGCGCGGCTTTCACCTGTGGAACGTCGGCCCGACCGGCGGCTGGCTCGATGCCACCCCCTGCCTGCCAGCGATTGCCGATGCGCTGGTCTCCTACTACGGCAGTCGCTGAGGGGTCGTTAGAGGCTGTTATGAACTTGTGCCCGGTGTTTTTCCCTCACCCCTGCGCCCCTCTCCCACGCGACTGCGTCGCGGGGCGAGGGGAACGGCCTGCGCTGTCACCCGCTGGCGCAGCAGAAC
>DAOTZZ010000276.1:0-2830 GCA_034433965.1 Anaerolineae bacterium | reverse complement strand
GGCCTGCCCGCCAGAGACATGCGCTGCCCACGTAAGGCGTTGTCCACATGGCGCAACAAGACGCCCGCGGTGAAGGGGCGCTGTACGATCGCCGCTGCGCCGTAGTCGAGCAGGCGTTGCGGGGCGCGGTGATTTTCTTCGACCAGCGCTACCCAGGGCAGCGACGCCAACCGTGTCAGGTGCACGGCCAGGCTGTACTGGTCGCGCTCTGCCAGCGGTGCATCCACCACCATCAGGTGAAAAGTTTGCTGGCGCAGGGCGTACAGCGCATCACCAGCATTGTATGCCTTGGTGACCACATAGCCTGCGCTGTGCAAGATATCGGCCAGGCGATCCATTTCGTCGGGATCGCGATCGGCCAGCAGCACGCGCGGCGCATTGGGATCGAGCAGCATCGTCATGACCGTGTCCTGTGTGTTCGCACCAGGGCATGTAGCCGGTTCCACCCCTGTCTCTGTTCTACACCATAGGCATGAATTTTGTAAAGCGCCCGGTTGGCTCGGCTCTTTTTCCTGGAGACAGGTTTTCGGCAGAGATGCAGGCAAGCCCGAACCGGACCCGCTGCCTGCGTCCTGCTCAACGCCGGGGGGAAGACGGTCTTTTCACCTTGTGGACATCGGTCAGAAGGACAATCAGCAACTTGCAGGAGAACCGACTGAGGGGCTGCAAGACAGAGGGTTGCCGAACCAGTCTGCCACCCAAAGGTGAGTCTCTTCAGCCCAGGGCATTGACCGCCAGCCAGATGGCCATCAGCGCCACTGCCGCCAACATCGTCCCCAGTTGCAGGCGCCCGCTGAGATCGAGAGCCACCGTGCCGCGCATATCGGTCGGGCGCGGCCAGAGCAGCACCGGCACCAGGAGCACACCGGCCAGCGGCGCCAACCATAATGGCCACAGCCCGGCGATCACCGTCAGCGCCAACAGCAGCCCTGCTGCGCCCAGGCAGACGAACATCAACACACGCGCCCACCGTATTCCCAGCAACCAGGTCGTATTGCGCAATCCGGCGGCGCGATCCTGAGCGGCATCGCGCACCTGATTGTAGAGCTGTCCATAGGCGGAAATCAGCCCGGCCATGGCAATCGCCGCCCAGACGCGCCCTGGTGCCGCGTCGAAGGCCAGAAAGCCCGCCAATACCAGCAGAGCGCTGAGCATGAGCGCGTGCGCGATCAGGTCGAGGATGGGCAGCGCTTTCAGACGCACCGCCCGCCAGGAATAGAGCCAGCCCAGGGCCAGCGTCACCGCGCCGGTCAACAGGGCGGGGAGGGGTAACAGGGCGTAGAGCATCAGCGCCAGCGCCCCCACCAGCGCGGCAAGGAGCCAGGCCGCCCGCGCCGACAGTTCCCCACAACTCACCGCGTTGCGCGCCTTGCGCACCGGGTCGCGGGCATCGTCGGGCGCGTCGGCCACGTCGTTGACCATGAAGGCGAAGGTCACCGCCAGGATATTGGCTGCCGTCACTGTGACCACGCGCCCATCCAGCGAGGCGCGGGCATGATGCGCCGCCATGTTAACCCCCAGCCAGGTCGCCGCCAGGGTGAACGGGATGTGTTCCTGCCAGCGCGACAGGCGCACCATCGCGGCCAGCATACGCAGTCCGCGAGAACCAGGAGGGATCGATCGGGCGGTCATGACAGATAGTGCCCCTCGCCCTGCGACGCAGTCACAAGGGTGAGGGTAAAACACTGCGCAAGAGCTCATAACAGCCGTTATGAGCCGCGCCCCGGCAACGTCTCCGCCTCGCGCGGCTGACCCAGACGGGCGCGCTCCTCGTCAATCAGGGATGGCTCCAGCTTGCGGAAGAGCGGCTGCGGCTCGCGCAGGGCCTGTCCCACTGGCAAACGGCTCGGTTCCCAGCGCCCCACCACGCGCCCATCGGCGTGATAGGTCAACGCCTCATGCGCCCGCTCGCTCTCCTGGAACGTTTCGATGCGCTGTTCGCCGAAGAGCGTTCCCTCATAGCCCAGGTATTCATGCACCCGCTGCGACGTGAAAGGCAGGAACGGCGCGAACAGGGTCTTGAGATTGTCAATGCAGCGCAACGCCGTGTAGATAGTGGTCGCTGCCGCCTGTCGATCCTCGCCGATCACTTTGAACCAGGGTGCGCGATCCAGGTAGCCGTTGACCTCGCGGGCCAGGGCCATGGTCTCGCTGAGAGCGTCGCGCAGGTGAACCCCCGCCAGCAGCTCACCGACTGTCTCGAAGCCGCCCTCGACCTTGCTGAGGATCTCGCGGTCTATGTCGCGTAGCGTGCCAGGGTCGGGCACTGTGCCGCCGAAGTGCTTGTGCGCGAACTTGAGCACGCGATTGACCAGGTTGCCCCAGGCCGCCAGCAACTCGGTGTTGTTGCGCGTCACGAAGCCGTCCCAGCTCCAGTCGGAGTCGCGCGTTTCAGGGAAGGTCATGGCGATATAGTAGCGGATGGGATCGGGATCGTAGCGATCCAGAATATCCGGCACCCAGATCGCCCAGTTGCGGCTCTTGGAGAACTGCTGCCCCTCGATATTCATGAACTCATTGGCGGGCACATCGTAGGGCAGCGAGATCGGGCCGTCCCCGTCACTGGCATACAGGCCGTCAATGCCCATCAGTTCCGCCGGCCAGATGATGGTGTGGAACTCGATGTTGTCCTTGCCGATGAAGTTGTAGATTTTGGCTTCCGGGTTGTACCACCAGTGCTTCCAGGCGTCCGGCTGACCGGTGTTGCGCGCCCATTCGATGCTGGCGGTCAGGTAGCCCATCACCGCCTCGAACCAGACGTACATACGCTTTTCTTCCCAGCCGGGCAGGTGGACGGGGATGCCCCAGGCGATGTCGCGCGTGATGGGGC
>DAOTZZ010000275.1:0-15114 GCA_034433965.1 Anaerolineae bacterium | reverse complement strand
GGCTTGACCAGGTAATCGTCGGCCCCCGCGTCCAGACCGGTCACGCGATCCTGGACATCTTCTTTAGCAGTGAGCATCAGGATCGGCACGTCGCCCGCCGCCCGCAGCCGACGGCACACTTCCAGCCCGTCCAGGCCCGGCAGCATCCAGTCGAGGATCACCAGATCGGGCGGTTGTTCGCGGGCCATCTGCAGGCCGCTCGGCCCGTCGTAGGCGACGTCTACGCGGTAACCCTCGTAGATCAGACCGCGCTTGAGAAACTGTGCGATGCGCTCCTCATCTTCGATGATCAGAATGCGTTCGCCCATGATCTTGCCCCTCTTTCAGCCATACGACCGCGCTGTGCCCGCCCCTCTCCGACCCCCCACCATCCGGCCAGTCTCAACGGCGCAACCAGTGCACCTCGCTGACTGGCCCGAATGTCCGCACCTGCACCGTCTGGCCGGTGCGCATATCAATCAGGATCAGCGCGCCAGCAGGCCGCCCGTTTTCGTCGTAGGTCATGTTGCGCAGCCCGGCTGCCAGCACCGGCCCGCCGGGGATGTTCACGCCCAGGGTGGGAGCGCTGGCGAAGCCGCCTGCTCCTCCCGCCAGCGGCGCATATGGTCCGTTCAAGGCGGGCGCGGCCAGGGCGCGCAGATATTGCGGCCCCATCTCCGGCGTGGAGGTGACCAGCACATACCACACGCCGCCGCTATCGGCGGTCACATCAAGCACCGGCGTGCCCTCCGGCAACAGAGGTGTCGGCACGGCCTGCGCCCCCTGCGCCGGATCGAGGACAAACAGCCCTGGCACAGCATAGCCCCAGAACCAACCCCAGGTGAGCACGCGCCCGTCCCCGGCCCAGGCGCTGGCGCTGGCGGGCAGGCCGGATTGGAGCAACTCAGCCCCGCTCTGCGCGTCGTAGATGCCCACCCCGGTGCCTTCCCAATAGCCGATTCCGGCCAGCAGAAGACGCCCGTCGGCGCTCCAGCGCGGGTCGAAGTAGACGCGCACGTCCACCGGCGCGACGTTCTCGGCGAAGGGGGTGTTCTGCACGATCAGGCGGGGCGGGCTGCTGCCGTCTACCGGCACCACCCACAGGCCGCGCCCATCGTGATAGGCCAGGCGCGTGCCATCGGGACTCCAGGCGGGGCGCGCGGGCCAGGTGCCAGCCTGCAAAGTCGCCAGTGCGCGGCGCTCCCCGCCACCTGCGCGGGCGACGATCAGGGCCTCGGAGGTGGTGTAGGCGATCCACTCCCCACCCGGCGCGAGATCGTAGCGCAGGACAGGCGCGGCCTCGGCGGTGAGCGTCACAGACGCGCCCCCCGCCTGCGCAATCCGCCAAACCTGCGGCGTGCCGCCCGCATCCGGAGCCACATAGAGCAGATCGGTGGGCAGGGCCAGGGCACTGCCCGGCGCATCTACCAGCGGTGGCGGGAGCGGCCCCCAGTCGAAGGCCAGCGCGCCCGCCGTGCCGGGCACCACCAGGTTGCCTTCGCGCACCACCCCCTGCGCCGATAGATAGGACGGCACCGGCAGTTGAGGGCGGGCGGGGGCATCGGATGCAGCGACCAGTGACCACTGCCCGCGTGCCCCGCTGATGCGCGTGACTTTGCCTGCGGCGTCGCTGACGATCAGGGTGGTGGCGTCTTCCCAGTAGAGTTCGACCCACGCGCCCTGGATCGTGTCGAACAGTGCCGTGCCATATTCGCCTGCGCCAAGTTCGGCGATGCGCACATCACCGGACACGAGATAGGCAATGCGCCCGGCGTCCGGCGACCAGGCGATGGTCTGCGCGGGGCCGCTGGCGGGGGGCGCTGCGTCCAGGAATTCCAGCACGTAGCCGCTACCGCCGTCCAGCCGCGCCACGATCACCGCATTGTTGTCCGGGCTGCGGTAGACGTACCATTCGCCGTCCGGCGCAATGTCGAAGTCGGCGACCGGCTGCCCTGGTTGCGAAAGCACCGTCTGACCACCGTTGATCGGATCAATGTAGATCAATTCCTGTTGCGAGGTGAGGATATACAGCGGCGCGGGCAGGGGAAAAGCTCCTTCCTGGGCCTGTACCAGCGCCGGCGCAACCAGAAGCGCCAGGATCAGTCCTGACAGGGCGAGCGCGCGGGTCATGGGAAATCACTCTTTCGCTCAAATGATCGCTGTGCAGCAGTATAGCAGCGAAAAGCGGTGCGTGCCTAGCAGGTCAGGAACGCCCAACGAAAAGGCTCCCGCAGCGGGGAGCCTTTTTTGCCATCGGGCATTGCGACGGTTTCAGGCCGTCTCGCCCACCGGTTTTTCGGGTTGTTCGGGCTGCTCCGGCTGCATCTCGCTGAAGGTCAGTTCGTCCTTCTCAGCGTCGTAGTCCACCAGCACCGTGCTGCCGAGCTTGATGTCGCCGGCCAGGATCACGTCGGACAGGCGATCCTCGACCAGGTTGGTGATCAGGCGGCGCAGCGGACGCGCACCATAGTCCGGATCGTAGCCTTTGTCGGCCAGATATTGCCGGGCAGCTTCGGTCAGCGTCACCGACATGGCCCGTTCGGCCAGGCGCTCGTTGACCTTCTTGATTTCCAGGTCAACGATCTGCGCGATCTCGTCCTTGCTAAGGGCGCGGAAGACGATGGTGGCGTCCACGCGGTTGAGGAACTCCGGACGGAAGGCGCGGCGCAGGCTGTCCATCAGCGTCTTGCGCATTTCTTCGTAGCTCTGCTGCTGCGAGCTTTCGGTATCCGTCGGCAAACCAAAGCCGAGCGTCGTGCCCCGCTTGATCAGGTCGGCGCCGATGTTGCTGGTCATGATGATGATGGCGTTGCGGAAGTCCACGCGCCGACCGCGCGCGTCCGAGAGATGCCCTTCTTCCATGATCTGCAGCAGCATGTTGAAGGTCTCCGGATGCGCCTTCTCGATCTCGTCGAAGACGACGATGCTGTAGGGGCGACGGCGCAGCGCTTCGGTGAGCTGACCGGCGTCTTCATAGCCCACATAGCCGGGCGGCGCGCCCGTCAGGCGGGCGACGTTGTGCCGCTCCATGAACTCGCTCATGTCAAGCTGAATGAGGGCATCCTCGCTGCCGAACATGAACTCGGCCAGCGCCTTGGTCAGTTCGGTCTTGCCTACGCCGGTCGGCCCCAGGAAGATGAACGAGCCAATGGGACGGCGCGGGTCCTTCAGACCGGCGCGCGCACGGCGTACCGCCTTGCTGATGGCCTCGATGGCCTCGTCCTGGCCGACAATGCGCTTGTGCAACTCTTCTTCCATGTGCAGCAGGCGCTCGGACTCTTCCTGGGCGATGGTGGTGACGGGGATGCCCGTCCACATGCCCACTACCTCGGCCACGTCTTCGGCGGTCAGGCGGGCGCGCTGCGTCACCGGGTCCCAATGCTTGCGGTAGCCTTCCAGTTCGGCTTCCAGTTCGGCGATGCGCTCCTGGATGCTGGCGCGTTCTTCGTCCGACAGTTCGTCGGCCATGATCTCCAGGTCTTCGCGCGCGATGCGCAATTCGCTTTCCAGGCGCTTGACGCGCGAGGATTCGGGCGACTTGTACATGCGCACGCGGCTGGCCCCTTCGTCAATCAGGTCAATGGCCTTGTCCGGCAGGAAGCGGTCGGGCACGTAGCGCGCCGAGAGCGTGGCCGCGGCCACGATCGCCTCGTCGGTGATGTCAAGGTTGTGATGCTCCTCATACGGCTTGCGGATGCCGTGCAGGATTTCGATGGTCTCCTCAATGGTTGGCTCCTCGACCATCACCTTCTGGAAGCGGCGTTCCAGGGCGGCGTCGCTTTCGATATGGCGGCGGTACTCATCGAGCGTGGTCGCGCCGATGCATTGCAGTTCGCCACGCGCCAGCGCGGGCTTGAGGATATTGGCGGCGTCCACGCTGCTGCCCGCCGACCCGGCCCCGACCAGCATGTGCACTTCGTCAATGAAGAGGATGCTGTCGGACTGCTTGAGTTCTTCGATGACGCGCTTGAGGCGTTCCTCGAACTGACCGCGATACATGGTGCCGGCCACCAGCGAGCCAACGTCAAGCTGCAAGACGCGCTTGCCCAGCAAAGGCGCGGGCGCGTCGCGATCTACGATGCGCTGCGCCAGGCCCTCGACGATGGCCGTCTTGCCCACGCCCGGTTCGCCGATCAGGGCGGGATTGTTCTTCTGGCGACGGCTGAGAATCTGAATGACGCGCTCGATCTCCATCTGCCGCCCGATGACCGGATCGAGCTTGCCCTGCTCGGCCAGCGCGGTCAGGTCGGTGGCCAGTTGATCCACCATGGGGGTCTTGACGGCGGAGCGCGGCGTGCGATCGGGTGTGGTTTCCGGCGTGCGGCGCGTCGCTTGCAGGGGGTTCTCCTGCAGCACACGGCGCGTATGGCGACGCACCTCGTCCGGGCTGATATTCAATTCGCGCAAGACATCCACAGCCACGCCGTCGGTGGTGCGCACCAGGCCCAGCAACAGATGCTCGGTGCCGATGTAGTGATGCCCCATGCGCCGGGCTTCGTCCACGGCCAGTTCGAGCACCTTCTTGGTGGCCGGAGCCAGGTCCATGCGGGTGACACCGGGGCGTTTGTTGGCGCTGGTCAGCCGCTCGATGATCTGCTCGACGCGATCGGGGTGCAGGCCCATCTCGCGCAAGACCTTACCGGCCACGCCGCCTTCTTCGCGCATCAAGCCCAACAGCAGGTGCTCGGTGCCAATATAGCTATGCTGCATTCGCTCGGCTTCTTCCTGAGCCAGGCTCAGTACCCGCCGAGCGCGCTGCGTGAAGCGCTCCATCTTGTTCGACATCGTGTCAGTCTCTCCTAGCCCCGTTTCCGACGGTGCGGTGCAGCGCGGCACAAGAGCGTTTTTTGCGGTAGGTTGGGGGCTGTCAGACCAAACGATCGTCTGTAGCCCTCACCCTATTTTAGATAACTCTGTGTCCGAACTCCCAATGATTTTCATCATATTTACGTCAAATGGACGCCGGATTGCTGCGATTCTCAGCAGACTCTCAGCCTGATCTGGAATGCTAACCGACCGCAGTACGAAGCGAGACGATTCTGACAACAGTGCCGTTCAGCGAAGGCATAGTGGGTTGGAAAGCGCGGGGAGCCTGACTGATTGCCCCTGCTCCCGACGGAGGCGCTTTCTATCTCTATTGTAGCACGACCGCCCCCGGCGAAAGCAACCCCTTGCCTCAAGAAGTAGGGCAAACGCCGGAAACGTCGCGGCAAAGGCCGCGCGGACGAGCGAGAACGAGTTATGACAAAAGGCCCTTTCCCCTGGCGTTCGCAGCGGGGAAGGACCTTCTCATCACACACAGGCGGCTGAGCGCGCCCGCCGACGGTTTATTCCGCCTGGTCGGGCGCTGCTTCGTCCGGAGACTCTTCCTGTTCGGCGAGGGGTTCTTCGCCAATTTCCGCGGCGAGCGCCTGCCAGTCCTGATCCATGTACTTGGCCGAGTCCACCTGCCGCAGCGACAGCCCCAGACGGCGCTCGTTGGCGTCAATCTTGACGATGCGCAGCGTCAGTACATCGCCCACCAGCACCACTTCGCGCGGGTGCGAGACGCGGTAGTCGGCCAGTTCAGAGATGTGGATCAGCCCTTCGATCTCTGGCCGGTCCACCAGGCGGGCGAATGCGCCGAACTTGGTGAGCTTGGTCACCGTGGCCTGCACCAGTTGCCCGACGGCGTAGTTGGCGATCACTTCCTGCCAGGGATCGCGCTCCAGGCGCTTCATGCTCAGGCCGATGCGCTTGCGCTGCGGATCAACGCTGATAACCTCGACCTCGACTTCCTGGCCCACTTCCAGCACCTCGCGCGGGTGCGTGATGTGCTTCCAGGAGAGTTCGGTCAGGTGTACCAGACCGTCGGCCCCGCCCAGGTCAACGAACGCGCCGAAATCGGCGATGCTGATCACGCGGCCCTTGCGCACTTCGCCTTCGCGCAGCGTTTCGAGCAGGCGGCTTTTCTGCATCTCGCGCCATTCGCGCATGGCCGCACGTTCGGACAGGATCAGGCGGTTGCGGGCGCGGTCGATTTCCACCACCTTGACAGCGATGTCCTCGCCCACCATCCTGCCCCAGCGTTCTTCAGGGCTGTTGCCGACGGCGCGCTGCAGGCGGTCGCGGCTGACCTGGCTGGCGGGCACGAACCCGCGCACCGTGCCGAAGCGCACGATCAATCCGCCCTTGTTGTAGCCGGCGATCTTGCTGTAGTACGCCTGCTTGGTCTGGTAATGCTGCTCGGCCAGGCTCCAGTTGCGCTCTTCTTCGGCGCGGGCCAGCGACAGCACAGGGCGACCGTCCGAGCCTTTGGCTTTGAGCACATAGGCGCTCACCGGGCTACCCGGTTTGAGCGCTTCCAGCGCCTCGCGATCCATACGATCCAGCTCGCGGCTGGCGATCACGCCGACCACGCCCTCGCCCAAGTCTACCAGTACCTCGGTGGGGCTGGTGGAAAGGACGGTGCCTTCGACGATCTGGCCCCGCTGGATGCCGGCGGCCTCTTCGGCCTGGCCCTCGGCGCTCTCTTCGGGCTGTTCGTCTTCCTCGTCTTCGTCGCGGTCTACCGCAGCGACCGCGTCTTCGAACGAGTCGTGCTCGGAGGACAGCTCAGGTTCGGCTTCGTCCGCAAGCTCTGGGACAGGCAGGGCTTCGGAAAGGGTGTGCTCGACCTCTGGCATGGTTTCTTCTGCCCCCATGTCAGGGTCAGGGTTGGGCTTGTAGGACTCCATGGAAGTTTCGTTCTCCGGTACTCACGAGTGCAGGGGCATTATACACACAGGCAAGCCAATAATCAAACGCTTTGTGGAGCGCAGATGCAAAATCTGCCGAATGGCATACAATGATGGGAGCATAGGCAGATTCCCAGCGCGGCAGCGGGGGCGGACAGGCTGCAAAGGGGGGTCGGCGTGGACGATACAGGGATGTATCCCGATGTGCTGGGGCAGTTGAGCGAGCATCGTCTGACCATCGGCGACCTGGTGCAATGTGCGCTGGGCATCTTCCCGGCAGTGACCGCGCTCGATCGGCCGGTCGAAGCGCTGGTGTTGCTGCAGAACATGACCAATCGTCCGCTGGCATTGCGCCTGCTGGTGAAGACGCCGGTCCGCGACGCGGCAGGACAACCGGCGCTCTTCTTCACCCCGCGTCCGCGCCTGGCGTTGACCCTGCCGCCGGTAGAGTGCGGGCTGGTGCACATTCCCATCACCCCTCAGGCCCCTACCCGCCCTGGCCCAGGCTACCCGATCGTGGTCGCCATCGAGGCCACCGCGCCGGATCGCTATCAGGTTGTTCGACCGCCGTCGGGCGGGCCGCCGCCCAGCCTGCTGACGATCTCACCTACCCGCCTGGCGGTGCTGCGCGACATCGCCTTCAGCGCCCGACAGGTGGCCCCACAACAACTGGGCGCCATGCTGGATGTCTATCCCGGACGACTCCCTCCTCTGGAAGATCTGCCGCAACCGCGCTATGAGGCGTTGTGGACGCTGAGCGACTTCCGACAGGAAGAGCAGCAGGTGGCCGCAAGCTGCGACGACGCCCTGAAAGTGGCTCGCGCGCTGTCTCCTACCCTGCTCTACGTGCCCTTGCTGGAACACACCAACGCTGTCTTCGCTGAGGCGGGCATGCCCCTGCACCCGGCAGAAGCGCTGTTCATCGTGCGGACGCTGATGTACGTGTTGCAGGAAGGATTGGACCTGGAACAGGGCTTTTCCCGCGAAGACAGCGCCTGGTTCAAACGGCTATGCCGCCTGCTGGCCACCAATCCGGATGTGGCGCACGACATTGATCGCCTGATCAGTCTGCTCTACTCGGCAGCGATCTACGACGCGACCATGCTCGGCTTCTATGTGGTGAGCAGCTTCACCGATGCCGACTTTGGCGATCAGGCGGAGCGCACCGATTATGCGACCCGCCTGGTTGCCGCGCTGGAAGGTCGTGCCCCCATCCGGCTGGAGCATATTTACGTCCCGCTGGTGCTGGCGGGCGTGGCCCTGCACGGGCGGGTGCTGTTGCCGGGCGAAAAACCCTGGCAAAGCCTGATTCAGCTTTCGCACGCGCGCGATGGCCGTATAGACCTGGCGGGTGCCACCTTCGACGAAGTGTTCGACCTGCTGAATCTCCTCATTGACAAGGCGTGCCGTCTGTTGACCGACCTGCGCATCCCCCGCGACTGACTGTCTGCCACCATGTGAAAAAGGGGCCGTGTTTAGTCGCACGACCCCTTTGCTCGCCGTTACGAAATTCATCCGGCCTATTCGTAGCGCAACACGTTGAGCGGCTTTTCGCCGGAGGCGCGCCAGGCGGTGAGGATGGCCGCACCCAACGCGATCAGCACGCACAACGCCATCAGTTCCAGCGCGGTCACGTAGGGGATCGAGCGCCCCAGCTCGCCGCCGAACGCCTGGATGAGCAGGAACAGCAGGCCGATGCCGCCCAGCCCGACGCCGATCAGCCCGCCGATCAGTCCCAGCAGGCCGTATTCGAGCAGCAACATGCTCAGCACGCGCTCGCGCTGCAGCCCCACTGCCTTCATGATGGCGATCTCGCGCCGGCGTTCCAGGGTGGCCAGCGCCACCGAGTTGGCAATGACAATGCCGCCGACGACCAGCGCCAGCGCTGCCACCAGAATGGGGAACGAGGTGAACTGATCAATGACGCGGTTGATCAGGTCGTTGAGCAGCTTGGTCTCCATCACGAAGGTCAGCGGGATTTCGTTCATGGCCCGCCGTAGCGTGCGAATCTGGCTTTCCTCCACGTCTACGATGGCGCTGACGCTGGCCGGGCGCACATCGGGCGGGAAGGCGTTGAGCGGCGCGTAGTTGGCCGAGCCGAAGTTCACCTGCACCCCAGGCGTGCGCCGGTCTACCATGCCCACGATCTCGAAGCGCATCAGTTTGCGCTCCGTCCCTGTCGCACTCTGACCGGGCGTGGTGAACTCGAACAGCAACTGATCGCCCACTTCCAGACCGGTGGCGACCACACCCTGCGTGGCCGAGATGACGATGGGCGGGTACTGACCCTCATCGGGATTCCAGGGGCCAGTGTCGGTGGGGAGCAACTGACGCCCCTGGTAGAAGGTCACTTCGGGCAGATTGGCGTGCACCCCGCGCGCGTCTATGCTGCTGAACATCCAGCGAAAGCTGTCGGCTTCCTCTTCAGCCTCCTGGCGAGCCAGATTGATCAACTGACTGGCCGTCAGGATGCGATTCTCGCTGACATCGGTGGCTGAGACCAGCGTCACGTCGTAGGTGGCTACGGCGGAATAGCTGCGCACGCCCTCGACGGTCGCCAGCCGCTCCTCGACCATGCGCAGTGTGTCACCTGTCCCCGCCGCGAAGACGATCACGTTGCCGCCCACTTCGTTTTCCAGGAGTTGGGCGAAACGGTTGGTGATCGCTGTGGCCAACATGGTGATCAGGCTGAGCGTAAAGACGCCCACCACCAGCGCCAACAGGGTGGAGGCGGCGCGCCCTTTGGTAGCCAGCATGGCGCGCAGCACCAGCTTGAGGTCAACCAGCCGCCAGGTGGGCAGAAAGCGCCCCACCAGCCAGATGATCACCCATAGCATGGCGTAGAGCACGCCCACGGTGATGAACGTGCCGAACAGGATCAGCAGGGCGGGTACAGCATAGCCGAAGGCCGCGCCTAGCAGCGGTAACCCTGGTATCATCAGCGCCCAGCGGATCACCCGCCGCCAGAGTTTGCGCCGCGTCCAGCCCGCGAAGATGCTCCCGCTGAGCATGGTGATGCCCATCAGCAGCCCCAGGAACCCGCCGACGCCCATTGCCGCGGCGCGGATGGACTGCGCCGAGAGCAGATCGTTAATCAGCGGTTGGGCCACCAGGCTGATCGCCAGCATGACGAACAGCAGCGCAGCGAACGAACGGGCACGCCCCGCGCGGGGGATCACTGTGTCGGTGGGGCGCAGCACCAGGTTGGGGCGCACCTGACCCGCCGCCAGGGTGGGCAGGAAGCCGAAGATGGTGGTAACGATCACGCCGACGACGAAGCCGGTCAGCGCCGGAGCGGGCGTGACGCGGAAGGTGAGCGTCTGCGCCAGGAAACCTTCGGCCACGCCCTTGACCGCGTAGGCGGCGACCCAGCCCAGGACGATGCCCAGCAGGCTGCCGAAGATACCCATCAGCACCGCTTCGGTCAGGAAGAGCGCGGTCACCTGTTCCGCTTCCAGGCCGATGGTCTTCAGCACGGCTACTTCCGTCGTGCGGCGGCTGACGATGACCAGCATGGTGTTGACAATGCCAATGCCGCCAATGAGCAGTGATACCAGCCCCATGATCACCACCAGTTGGTTGATGGCGTTGGCGACATCGCTGTTTTGCTCCTGGAGATCAACCGTGTTGATCGTCTCCACGAAGTCGAAGCGCTGCCGGATAGCCCGCGTGGCCTCTTCTACCTGCGCAGGGTCGCCCAGGCGCACGTAAATCTGATCGGCGCCCGCGGTGATGGCCCCGTTGAACAGCGCTACGGCGGACACGTCGAGGTAGTAGTAGCCGATCAGGTTGCCGGAGAAGTTCTCGTAACCGGCCTCCTCTGAGGTGGGCACGATGCCGCGCAGGGTGAACTCGGCCTTGGCTCCGCTCAGCAACAGCGTATCGCCGACCTGTGCGTCGAGCGTATCGGCCAGGTTGCGGCTGATCACGATGTCCGTTGGAGCCTGGATCACCTCGCGCAGGAGCTGTCCTTCTTCGGTGCGGCGCTCGCCATAGAGCGGATAGGCAGCGACCTCCACGATATAGGGCGTGACGAAGGTTTGCTCTTCGTCATTGCGCGGGTTGCTGACTACCATGCCCCCTGTCACCGAAGTCAGCGCCTGCCGATAAGTGATGACGGTGCCAGGGTACTCCTCGCTGAGCCATTCGCCGATAGCCTGGATGCCCTGGGGCGTGAAGAGATTGCCCCCAAAGCCGCCCGCCGGTGCGATCAGCCCTTCGTCGCGGGCGCGCTGAGTGCGGGCGGACTCGTCACCGCTGGCGGTGAGGCGGATGTCGCCCCGGTTGCTTTCTTGCAGGCTGCCGGTGAGCGTGTCTTCGATCATCACGCCGAGCGTCTGCAGGCTGACGATAGCCGCCACGCCCGCCGCGATGCACAGCAGCGCGAACAGGGTGCGCTGCTTGTTCACGCGCAGGTCGTTGAGCGAATGGCGCGTGTAGAACTTGAGCTTTTCGATCATGGCTCTGTCCTCACTAGCGCCCGTTGACCGTCACCGGTTTCAGTTCGCCGGTCGAGCGTTTGTCCTTGAGCAGGCGGATCGCCTCCATCTGCGCGGTGGAGCGCGCGTCCACGTCCTGGGCGATCTTACCGTCTACCAGCGCCACCACGCGGTCGCACTGCGACGCTACGTCCATGTCGTGCGTGACGACGATGATCGTCGTGCCCAGTTGCTGCTGCACGTCGCGCAGCGCTTTCATCACCACCTCGCTGGACTCGGTGTCCAGGTTGCCGGTCGGCTCGTCGCATAGCAACAATGGCGGCTCGTTGGCCAGGGCGCGGGCCAGCGCCACGCGCTGTTGCTGCCCACCCGAAAGCTGCGTGGGCCGGTGATGCATTCGGTCGCCCAGGCCCAGCAGTTCGAGCAACTCTTTGGCGCGTTTGGTGGGGTTGTACTTGCGCTTGCGGGCGAACTGAATGGGTAGCGCCACGTTCTCCAGCGCAGTCAGCGTCGGGATCAGGTTGAAAAACTGGAAGACGAAGCCGATCTTCTCGTTGCGCACGCGGGTGAGGGCGCGCTCGTCGAGATCGGTGATGTCTACGCCATCAATGTACACGCGCCCGCTGGTAGGGGTATCCAGTCCACCGATCAGGCCCAGCAACGTAGACTTGCCGCTGCCCGACGGCCCGATGATCCCCAGGAACTCGCCCGGCGCGACGGTCAGCGAGACGCCCCGCACGGCGTGCACGACAACCTCGCCCATCTTCAGCTCTTTGTGCAGGTGCTCGGTGCGCACGACGTAATGATTGGTAGTGACCTCGGCCATGCTTACGTTTCTCCCTTTCATGTCCATGGATTATGGGGGCGGGGACTTCCTGCCAAGGGTATATACGCAGTCAGGAGCAAAAAGTTGTAAGGAGGGCTGCCCGCCCGACAAGTCTCAGGGGCGGACAGCCATTGAGAGCATCTCGAACAGGGGGCTGTCCTTAAACTTTACCTCACCCCCACGCGGCGCTGGCGCGTCTCGTTGTCCCCTCTCCGCCGCGGAGAGGGGGCGAGCCGAGCGAAGCAAGGCTGGGGGTGAGGTCGGGCACCTGCTTTCGCGAGCCTTTCCTGGGATTGCTCAGGCTCGCTTCAACTCACTTCCAGAATCAGGGGCCGCGCGATGGTGCGCCCGTTCACGGTGACCGGCTGCGTCGGCCAGCCCTCGATGGCGGTGACAATCTCCGGCATATTGCCCGCCTGCGGCACCAGGACGGAGTCCTCCGACTTGACGCCGGTGATCGAAGGGTTCCAGGCGCAGACCATGCCTGGCTCCAGGGTCTCCGTCTCGCCGGGCACGGCGATGAACTCGCGTGCGGCATACCCTGCCGTGCCGCCCTGATGGTGCAGTT
The DNA here is from genome assembly GCA_034433965.1 of Anaerolineae bacterium. GTDB lineage: Bacteria > Chloroflexota > Anaerolineae > Aggregatilineales > Aggregatilineaceae > UBA2029. The sequence goes on along the minus strand of DAOTZZ010000275.1, from coordinate 2,586 downwards.
TCCACTCGTCGGCGAAACCGGCGCGGGCGTAGGCGTCTTGCAGCGTCTTGAACAGCGCATCCAGCGACGCGCCCGGTTGCGAGGCAGCGATGATCGCGGCGTCCACCTGGGCGCAGGCGTCCATCTTGCGGCGAATCTCGTCGGGCAGCGGGCCGAAGTGAACCAGGCGGGTGACTGAGCAGACCAGCCCCTCGCGCCGTCCACACAGCACCAGCATGGCGTACTTATCCAGCGTCTTGCCCGTCGGCAGGGGATGGCGGTAGCGGAAGATGCGCTCGTCGGTGGCGATCAGCACCACGATGGGCGTGACACCCTGTGCATACGTCTCTTCGGCCAGCACACCGGCGATCTGCCATTCGGTCATGCCGGGCCGCACGCGCCGAATGGCGGCGTTCATGGCGACGCCGCAGGCGCGCCCCAGCGAGCGGAAGCGCTCGACCTCGACGGGCAGTAGCCGTGACCGCACGATTTTGACGGCGCGACTCAGGTCTTTGGCTCCCGCCGTGGGCACGTCCGCTCCTGGTGCGCTGCCCAGTTCCGGCGGTTGTTCGCCTTCCCACGGACTCACCTTCAGCGCAAACCCGCGCGCCTCGACGCCGTCTTCGCCGCGCAGGCGCGGCCCTTCGATAGTGTTGGTGTAGACCGTAGCGGCGTCGGGGGTGATCACCACGCTGGCGACGCCGATCGTGTCGGCGTGATTGACGGCCACATCCACGCCACCGGTGATCCAGGCAACGCTGTTGACCGTGCGCAGCCACAACGCGCTGAGGCCATGTTCAGCCATCAGTGCGCGGGCGCGCGCCAGTTTGGTCTGAACTTCGCTGCTGTAATCCATCTTCAAGCTCCTCGCAAAAACGGCCTGAGCCGTGATAAGCCTGATACGCTGGTATAAGAGTATCACAAGGCGGGTAGAGCGAAAGTGGGGATGGACGAACTTCACTGCCGAGACACAGAGAGGGCAGAGAAAGGCACAGAGTGGAAGTCGCCCTCGCTTCCCTGCGTTCTGCTGGGCAGCAGTTCGGTCAACGTGCCGACCGGCGAAGTCAGGCGGATGCGGCTCTAGAGGCTGTTATGAACCTGTGCCCGGTGTTTTTTCCCTCACCCCTGCGCCCCTCTCCCACGCGACTGCGTCGCGAGGCAAGGGGATTTAGGAGCGGGGGGAAATGCTGCGCAAAAGTTCATATCAGTCTCTAGCCCTGGAAGAGCAGCGGCGTCACGTCGCGATCGAGCATGGCGCGGGTGATCGCGCCGGGCCGCCAGGCTTTGACCAGCGAGCCATCCGGCCCGATGAGAAAAGACGAAGGCAGGCCGTCGCCGCCGTAGCGATTGTAGACGGCTCCCGTGAGGTCGAGCGCCACCGGGAAGTCAAAGCCGTAGGCGGCCAGGAAGGCCTGTACCGTGCCCGCGTCCTCGCCGACGTTCACCCCTAGCAGGGTAAAGCCCTGCGCCTGATACTGGCGGTGATAGGCGTACAGATCGGGCATCTCAGCCTTGCACGGCGGGCACCACGACGCCCAGAAATTGACCAGCACGTATTTGCCCCGGAAATCGGCCAGCGAAACCTCGCCGGAAAGACCTGGCAAGGTGAAGTCGGCAGCGGTCTGACTGGCATTGGCGGTGTGAGTGCTGCCGTCGTCGGCGGTCAAAACGATCGTGGCGAAGGCGATAGCGACGATCAGCACCGCACCGGCGACTATCAGACGCGGGTTGGGCGAGCGGTCGTGAACCTGGCGCTTGCGGCGGGTGGTTCTGGTCATGGGTTATCCTCGTGCAGAACGACTATGTCTCCTCAAACGATACCCTCTGGTTGGATGCAAAAGCCGGAGCCGGGGTCGCAGAGTACGGTTTCACCAGGGAGATTGCGGAGGACGCCGAGGTTTCGACTTTTCTCTGCGTTCTCGGCGTCTCGATGGTGTAGCTCCTTTCAGATAGGCCCCAGGCAACAAAGAACCGGGCCGCCCTCTTCGCAGAGAGCGCCCCGGCCCCGCTCTCGTTTTTCCGCACTGCCGCGGTCTCAGTTAGAGCGCTCTGGCGTCACCACCGAGGTATAGACCTCGAACGCGGGCGGCTGCTCCAGGTGCTTCTTGACGGCGCACAGTTCGGCGGCGCGGATGACCGCTTCTTTGTATTTCTCCGGAAAGTCCGGCGGAAGCTGAATGTCCAGCTCGATCTTCTCGATCATGCGGGTGAAGGGGTTGGAATGCATACGCTGGATGATGCGCATGTTGTCGGTGGGCAGGCCGCGTTGCTGGCAGAAGCTGAGCACGTAGATGCCGGCGCAGGTGCCTATCGAGGCCAGAAACAGGCCGAACGGGGCCGGAGCCGAGCCGTCCTGGTTGGTGGGAATGACCATATCGCCAGCGATAGCATCTACGCGCAGACCGCCGGGAAAGACGATTTCCATCTCCATGGGTTGCAGTCCTCTTTTGAAAGCGAGAATCGAACGATACACATGCTTTCCAGGGGTTTACTGATCCTTGCATAACAAACTAAACTGGCACACCGAGGTGAACCTGCTCAATACAAGACACAATGACATTGGTTTTGTGCCGCAGGCGCACGGTGGCTTTGCGCAACTCATAGCGC
>DAOTZZ010000274.1:0-3990 GCA_034433965.1 Anaerolineae bacterium | reverse complement strand
CGCATGGAATGGGGGCCGCGCGCCCTGGGCAACCGTAGCATCATCGCCGACCCGCGCCGCGACGACATGAAGGACATCCTCAACGCGCGCATCAAGCACCGCGAGAAATTCCGCCCGTTCGCGCCCTCCGTGCTGCTGGAAGCAACCGGTGACTATTTCGACCAGACCTACCCCGAGCCGTTCATGATCAAGGTCTATAACGTCTTGCCGGAAAAGCGGGGCGAGGTCCCAGCGATCACCCACGTGGACGGGACGGGGCGTCTGCAAACTGTTGACCGGCAGTACGCCCCGCTGTACTGGGCGCTGATCAACGCCTTTGGGCAGCGAACCGGCACGTCAGTAGTGCTCAACACGTCGTTCAACGAGAACGAGCCGATCGTCTGTACGCCGGAGGAGGCAATTGATTGCTTCTTGAGGACGAGGATGGATGCCCTGGTGATCGGCAATTTCCTGATCGTGAAATAACCAGGGATGGCGCGTGTCTTCAAACTTGCTGCGCTGCCCATCCAGCCTGTGCCTAGAGCGGGGGAAGCTGATGAACGCGCTCGTCTCTCTGCTGCTGACTGGCGTGCGGCTCAGCCTGGCTGTGGGCGCGCTGGGCCTGGCGCTCGACACGCCCTGGCGTGTCCGGCTGGAGCTGCGCCGTCTGCTGAGCTGGCCCATGGCGCGGCTGATCTTCGTCCTGGCGGGCGTGCCCTGGGGACGCGGCTGGCGCTTCTACGGCGTGCCGATCCTGCAGAAACATCGTCGCAGCACCATCCTCATCGGTGACGATCTGTCGCTGCGCTCGATCCCGCACAGCAACGCGCTCGGCCCCAACCATCCGGTCATCCTCTCCACGCGGCGCCCCGGTGCGCGGCTGATCATCGGGCGGGGCTTCGGCATGACCGGCGGGACGATCTGCGCTGAGGAGTCGATCACCATCGGCGATCATGTGTGGGTGGGGGCCAACTGTGTCATCACCGACACAGACTTTCACCCGCTCGATCTGGAAGCGCGGCTGGCTCGCCCCCTGGACGGCGCGACCGCGCCCGTGGTGATCGAAGACGGCGTGTTCATCGGGATGCACTCACTGGTATTGAAGGGCGTGACGATCGGCGCGGGCAGCGTGATCGGCGCGGGCAGCGTGGTCACGCGCAGCATTCCCCCTGGCGTGGTAGCGGCGGGCAACCCCGCCCGCGTCATCCGCCCGCTCGACGCTGTGCCGACCCATCGCCTCTGACCCCTGGATGCGGCTATGCAAAACTTTGTCGCCTACCTTCTATTGATCGGCGTATGGCTTGGCCTGGGACTGCTGATCGCCGCGGCGCTGCCGACGCGCGGACTGCGCGTGGGCCTGGGCGCGCTGACCGCCCTGGCTGCCGTGATCGATCTCATCTGGTTCGCCGCCCCGCTGATCGGCTGGTCGGCCCGCCTGGGCGACGCGGCCTGGATCGCGGTCTTCGCCGGGGCGCTGGGGCTGGCGCTGAGCCGCCCGCAGGTCGCCGCGCACGGCTGGGAAAGCCCGTCCGCCCGCGACCTGGCCTTGCTGGGGCTGGTCATCGCCGCCTTTGGGGCGGTGCTGCTGGTGTTGCCCGTGCCACTGGACACCGACGCGCAGGGCTTCGGCTACCTGGCCCTGACGCTGCGCGACGGCGGCGACTACACGACGCTGGCTCCCTGGCACCCGGAGATTGAGTATCTCTACTCACCGGCGCAGCCCGGCCTGATCGCTCACCTGAGCGCGCGCTTTTCGCCGGGGATTCACGCCCTGCAAATGATCGTCGCGGCGACGACGGCGGCGCTGTTCGTCTGGGCGGCCTATGACCTGGGCTGCGAACTGGGCGACCGGCGGCTGGGCCGCGCCTTCGCGCTGACGGCGCTGGGCGGCACGGGACTGATCACCGCCTTCATGGATTCGCACTACACGGCGCTGCTGGCGTTGGCCTTTGCGCTGGCCTTCCTGACGCATACGCTGCGCTATCTCGCCGCGCCGACCTGGTTCAACGCGGCGCTGGCGGCGATCTGCCTGGCGGGCGTGCCGCTGAGTCAGCCGGATACGACAATCGCCCTGATCATGGGCTACGCGCCCTGGCTGATCGTCTTGTGGGGGGCGCGACCACGCCCGACTGCCCGCGCCTGGTTGGGCGTGGCGGGGGCGATTCCGCTGGGAGCGCTGCTGCTGGTTGCGCCCTGGCTGGTGAGCCTGCGCGACCTGCTCGGCGCGGACATCGCCTCGCCCTTCGTGGTAGATGCCGGTCACTGGCGGACGCTGGTCTTCATGCATGGGGGCGTGGTGGTCGCCCTGGCCGCGCTGGGGGTGGTGACGACTTTGCGGCAGCGGTCGGCGGCGGGGCTGCTGGCGCTGGTCTGGCTGGCGGCCATCGTCGAGTTCTCGACGCTCGGTCTGCTGGAACGCGCTCTCCCCGCCCTGATCGAGCCGTTGCTGAAGTACGATTATCCCTTCAGCCTGGCCTGGCATGGGCCGATCATCCCCTATACCATCCTGGGCGGGAGTGGGTTGCTGTGGCTGGCCGACCGGTTGGGCACGGCGCGCGTTGACCGGCTGGCGCGGCGCTGGGCGTATCCGGCAGTAGGGCTGGGAGCAGGGGCGCTGCTGGTGACGGTGGTGGCCTTCGAGCCGCTGCTGGCGGCGAGCAAAGAGGCTGGCTTGCGCTTCTTCGGGGCGTTTTCGTCGGCGGCAGACGTGACGGCAATGGAATGGCTGCGCGATCATACGCCCGCCGACGCCCGCGTGCTCAATCACCCCGGCCCACACGAAGGCGACTGGGTGCCGGTCATCGCCGAGCGCGACACGGTATACTTCCGCCCGCAGCCGTTTTTCCGCGGGACAGAGCGTGCCGACGCCGAGCAGGCTGCACTGCGCGCTTTCTGGCGCGACCCAACCGATCCGGCCCACCGGACGGCGTTGCTGGCGGCGGGCGTGCGCTATGTGCTGGTGCCGCAGGTCTTCGCCAGGCCGGAGACCTTCGAAGAGATGGTACGCTGGCGGCGTCCGCTGGACGAGGCGGCGTCGTATGCGGCGGAGAAGGTGCGCGATGCGCCCTATTTACGGCTGGTGTACGATCGTGATGGCGCGCAAGTGTACGAAGTGCTGGCGGAGGACAGATGAAAGTCCCGTCTGAACAATGAAGACGGGACTTGCAGGAATGATGCGCGTCGCACTGCCACAATATGATGGCCGAGCGTTATTGTATGCGGTAGGACGGGCGGTTGTCAAATTGCTTTTGCAGGCACTTAACAGGCCCATATCGGCCCGGCCATCCTGAAATCCAACGCGACGGAATTAAGGCGACGGCGTGCCTTTCTTCACGCCCCTACTCAAGGAAATAACCGATAAAGCCTAGGCTGCATTCGGGTGGCGCAGATCATGCTTACTCTTGCGCCGATTTCTCTTCAAACCGTTTCTCCGATCACGGTAAACGGTGATGATGCAGAGCGTGCCGTCCTTTTCCCTGCTGGTATGCACGGTCAGGCCCTCCAGCCGCTCATAGCATGGTGGGAGTCCGGCACGTATGATGTGGCGTTTTCCCAAGAAGAAAACACGACTGCCGGCAGTGAACAATTGCTTGCCATACCGGACGGCAAGCAAAATGTCGTCCTTGGTCACATTTCGCTGCGCACAGCGTTCAAGGGCATGAGCAGTGAAGATCACAGTATTGTCCAAGGCAGCCTCCTTCCAGGGAAAGATGGCCGGGCTGATATGCGTCTGTTAAGGTGCAGCTAATGGGCAAAGCGTCCCAAATGATAAATTCATTGATGCATCTTGTAAAGGGTCTGTTTGTAAGGAGTTCATGAAAATCACCTCTCCTCTGTATCCGCTCTCTGCCCTGTACCCCTTTTGCTCCGCGCAACCTTTTGTGGCACGATTAGAGGCTGTTATGAACTTGTGCCCGGTGTTTTTCCCTCACCCCTGCGCCCCTCTCCCACGCGACTGCGTCGCGGGGCGAGGGGAACGGCCTGCGCTGTCACCCGCTGGCGCAGCAGAAC
>DAOTZZ010000273.1:0-2561 GCA_034433965.1 Anaerolineae bacterium | reverse complement strand
GTTCTGCTGCGCCAGCGGGTGACAGCGCAGGCCGTTCCCCTCGCCCCGCGACGCAGTCGCGTGGGAGAGGGGCGCAGGGGTGAGGGAAAAACACCGGGCACAAGTTCATAACAGCCTCTAGCGGCGCGGCGTATCGAGCAATTCCTGATAGTAGGCGGCGGTCTGCGCGGCGATGGTTTCCCAGGTGAAGCGCTGCGAGAGTTCGCGGGCGTTGTGCCCCATGGCTGCGCGCAGGTTGGGGTTGCCGGCCAGGTCTTCGATGGCGATGGCCAGCGCGGTTGGAGAGTCCGGCGGGATGAGGCGGGCGTGCACGTCTTCGACCAGTTCCGGCATTTCAGTCTGCGGATGAGTGGTGATGATGGGGCAACCGTGCGCCAGGGCGGCCATCAGGCTCCCGCGACGGAACGACACGCCGTCGCGGAAGGGCAGGGCGACCATGTCGCAGGCGGTCAGGTGCCCGCTGACGGCGACGCTGTCCACGAAACCCGTCCAGCGAATGTGATCCACCAGGTGCAGGTCTTCGACGAGCGCTTCGATTTCGCGGGCGTAGATGATATTGGCGGGGTCGCTGGTGCCGGTGCGCCCGCCGATCATCAGCAGTTTGGCCGGTAGCCGGTTGTTACGCACGATGCGCAGCGCCTGCAACAGGGTGTCTACGCCTTTGCTGGCGTTGAGAAATCCGAAATAGCCAATGACAATGTCGTCCGGCTGGAAGCCAAGCGCGGCTCGCCAGACCGAGCGGTTGTAGTCCGGCGCGAGCGTGGGCTTGATGTTCGAACCGATGGGAATGTGGCGCAGGCTGGCAATGGATTTCTCCGTGCAGAGGCGTTGTTCGTCCCCGCGATTGGTGACGATGACGCCGTCGCTGCTGCGGGCCAGAGTCAACACAGCCTGATAGCGCAACGGCCCTGCCTTGGGGAACAGGTAGGGCACCAGCAGGTCGTGAAAGGTGGTCACCACGCGGGTATTGTCCAGGCGCATGGGCAGAATGTGAATGAAGGCGGCCATTTGAAACGCCGCTGCCTGGTACTGGATGTTGACGACATCGAGTTGCTGCGCTTGTGCCCAGCGCCGGATACGGCCCAGGGTACCCCAGCCCCAGAAATGGGCGTCGGCAGTGACGTGAGCCGGATCATCGGGGGCAGGACCGTCGGGGCGTTGGGCGCGATGATCGGTGAAGACGAACAGTTCGTGCCCCATCGCTGTGAGCGCGCGCGCCAGTTCCTGGGTGAAAGCGCCCACGCCGCCCTGCATAGGCGGGTATTCGCCGGTGATCTGCCCGATGCGCATGATCTGCGTCACTCCTTTGGCTGACGACCCAGGGCCAGCGCGCCCAACACAGCCCAATAGGTCCGTACACGGGCCTGTCGGAGCGCCCGTTTGTGTCCCAAAGCTCCTTTGGCCACCTCCAGCAGCAGTTGCCAAGCGTAGCTTACCAGCAGGAACAGCCGCAGGGCAAATGCGAAAGCCCGGCCATGATACTTACGAAAATAGCGCAGCTTGCTTTGCTGGAAGTGAATGTGCTTGCGCGTCTCGACCTGATCCGTGCTCTTGCCACCGTAGTGCGTGATGCGCGCTGTGCCCACGTAATGTACGCGCCAGCCGGCCAGCCTGGCCCGGCGGCACCAGTCCAGCTCTTCGGAGAACATCACATAGCCTTCATCCAGGCCGCCGATCTGCTCGTAGACGGCGCGGTGGGCGAGCAAAGCGCAGCCTTGCACCCAGTCCACCTCACAGACGCCGTCGTCGGGCTGATCGGTCACGTAGTAGCGATCCAGGATGCGGCGGGGGGCGTAACCTTGCAGCCAGGTGCTCTCGACAAAAGCGGTCAGCGGCGTGGGGAAGCGGCGTCGCGTGGACTGTGTGCTGCCGTCGGCGTTGAGCACGCGCGGCCCGGCGATGCCTACCTTCGGGTGGGCGTCCAGGTGATGCACCAGAGCGGACAGCGCGTCGTCGTGTACGACCGTGTCCGGATTGAGCAGCAACAGGTAGCGCCCCCGCGCGCGGGCCAGGGCCAGGTTGTTGCCGCGCGTGAAGCCGACGTTCTGCTCGCAGGCGATCAGCGTCACCCAGGGGAAGCGCTCGCGCACCAGGGCGGGGGTGCCGTCCCCGCTGGCCGAGTCCACGACGATGACCTCGACACGCAGATCGCCTTTGCCATGCAGCGTTCCATCCGGCGCGACGCAGGTCACCGGCCCGGCGGCGATGCTCTCCAGGCAGTCGGCCAGCAGATCGCGCACATTCCAGCTCACGATGAGCACAGAGAGGTCGATCTCGTTGGACATGTGCTGGGCGGGCGAAGCAGTGGTCACGGGGTCATCTCCGAAGGGACGGGTTCGATGCTCAGCAATGAGCGTGTCGGCCCATAGTAGGCACAGTATTCGCCGGGCAGGGTGGCGGGCAGGCGTTTCCAGCGGCGATAGGGCACGCGCAGGGTGACGGTTCCAACGGTCAGCGCCGGATGTGCCGGATCGCCGGCGCGCTGGGCCAGCCCGCTGACAGACTGGACGCGCGGGTGCACGATCCGATAGGCGGCGATCAGCCAGCTTCCGCCCAGAGCC
>DAOTZZ010000272.1:0-4240 GCA_034433965.1 Anaerolineae bacterium | reverse complement strand
TATCCCGACGACGGTGCTCTGCAGGAGCGCGTGCGCGTGCCCGCGCGGGGTTGCTTCCCCCTCCCGGACGCCCTCACGCTGGACGAGGGCGCGTTGCTGGAGCCGTTGGGCGTGGCCCTGCACGCCGTTGACCTGGGCAAACTGCGCGTGGCGCAGAGCGTCGCCGTGTTGGGTTGTGGGCCGATCGGCCTGCTGATTCTACGCGTGGCCCGCCTGGCGGGCGCGTCACCAGTGCTGGCGCTGGATCGCTTCGGCTGGCGGCTGGATGTGGCGCGGCGCTGGGGCGCAGACGCGGTCATTGATGTCACGTTGGACGATCCGGTGGAAGCCGTGCTCGCGCTCACCGGCGGGCGTGGCGTCGAGGTCGTCTTCGAAGCGGCGTGGGGCGGTGAGGCCAACGATCAGGCAGTGCGCATGGCCGATCTGGGCGGGCGCGTGGTGCTGGTAGGCATCCCTTCAGAGGATCGTGCGGAGTTCACGCATTCGGTCGCACGGCGCAAGGGGCTGACGCTGCTGCTGAGTCGCCGGATGAAGCACACCTACCCGCGCGCCACTGCGCTGGCTCTGGCGGGGGCCATCCCGCTGACCGAACTGATCACGCACCGCTTCCCGCTGGAACGCACAGGCGACGCTTACGCCCTCAACGCCAGTTATGGTGACGGCATCATCAAGGCCATGATTGACGTGACACCACCGGCACCGGTTCGCTCATGATCTCGTCGAGCACCAGCGCTACCGCGCCCAGCGCCGAGGGGTTGGTGGCGATCTGCGCCAGCACCAGTTCGGGTACACTTTCGGCAGGCAGTGTGACCTGAGCGGCGAGGGCGCTTTGCAGGGCGGACAGGAACGGTGCCAGCAACAACCCCAACGAGCCGCCCAATACCACCCGCTGCGGATTGAAGACGTTAACCAGGTTGGCCAGGCCGGTGACCAGCACGTCGAGCAACCGCTGCACGTAGTCGCGGGCCAGCGCGTCGCCCGCATCCGCAGCGGCAAGCACAGTAGCTTGCGTCAGCCACGCCGGATCGCCCAGCGACGACGGCGTGCCCGCCGCCAGCGCCTCCCGCAACGGGGTCAGGTCGCACACCTGGCGCAGCACGGCTTCCCAGCAACCGTGCCGTCCACAGGAGCATACCACTCCCGCCGGGTCAACCACCATGTGCCCTACTTCACCCGCATAACCGTCCACGCCCTGGTAGAGCCGCCCGTCTACGAAAATCCCCGCGCCAATCGCCCGCGTGCTCAATTCCAGGTAGATGAAGTCGTGAAAGCCCGCGCCCGCGCCGAAATAATGCTCGCCCAGTGCCGCGATACTGGCCTCGTTGCCCACGCGCACCGGCACGCCATAGCGCGCTTCCCACCGCGCCTGAAAAGGAATATCGCGCCAGCCCAGGTTGGTGGCCGTGCGCAGCGTGCCATCGCGGACGCGCACCAGGCCGGGCGTTGCCAGGCCAATGCCCAGCAACGGTATGGCTTCGTGCGCCGCGTTGTAGGCCAGCGCTTCGTCAATCAGCGCTTCGACCTGCCCCATCACCTGTGTCGGGTCGGTGTCTTCCAGCAGCATCTGGCGTTGCCAGCGCGGATGAGCGACGAAGTCAGTGAGCAGCACCGTGATGGTGTCGCTGGTAATCGCCACGCCGACGGCACAGCCGCCCGCCGGATTCAGCGCCAGCAGTGTACCGCGCCGCCCGCCGCGCGAGGGTGCAATCCCCGTCTCGTGTACCAGATTGTCGGCGATCAGTTCGTCCACCAGGCTGGAGACGGTGCTGCGCGTCAGGCCGGTGCGCTCGGCCAGTTCGGCGCGCGATTGGGGAGCGGCCAGCCGCAGATGATTGAGGATGAGCGCGCGGTTGATGTCGCGCATCAGGTGATGGTTGGCCGATTGGCGGTAGATGCTCATCATCGCTTTGTTTGTATTGACTACGAACAAAGTATAAGCTAGAATACAGATACTGTCAACGAATGCAGTGTGCCACACTCGCCGCCTTGCGGCAAGTCTGCGGGAGCACTCAGACAGGGTGTCGCTCCCAGGGACTGAAAGAGCGCTGTCAGGCTCTGGCAGTCTCCAGGCAAAGCCCCCTCAAGGAGCGCCCGCGTACACTTTGAAGGAAAGTTTTCCATGTATCTCGAACAGGAAATCGCCGAGCAACCCGTGGCGCTTCAGCGCCTGTTGAGCGAAGAGTCCGGCACGGCACAGCGCATCGCCGCCGCCATCCGCGACTTCGCTCCGGCTTTCGTCTGCATCGCCGCCCGCGGCACGTCGGACAACGCCGCACGTTATGCCCAGTATCTCTTTGGAGCACAGGCACGCCTGCCCGTCGCCCTGGCGACCCCCTCGCTGCATACGCTGTATCAGACCCCTCCCAACCTGGGGCGCGCGCTGGTGATCGGCATTTCGCAATCAGGGCGGGGCGAAGACATCCGCCAGGTGTTGGCCGATGCCCGCGAGCAGGGCGCGCTGACCCTGGCCATCACCAACGATCCAGAGTCGCCCATCGCGCAGACCGCCGCCCATCACCTGCCCCTGCAGGCCGGGCCGGAGGTGAGCGTCGCCGCTACCAAGACGTACACCGCGCAGTTGACGGCGGTAGCGCTGCTGGTCAGCGCGCTGGTCGGCAAAGACGAGTTGCGCGAAGCGCTGGCGCGTCTGCCAGGCTACGTCTCGCAGACGTTCACCGAGTACATCAGCACGCCACTGAGCGAGCCAGGCTGGGTAGAGCGTTACCGTTATATGGACGCTTTCGCCACCATCGGGCGCGGCTACAACTACGCCACTGCCTTCGAGATCAATCTGAAGATCAAGGAACTGTGCTACATCACCGGCGACGCCTACAGCGAAGCCGATTTCCGGCATGGGCCGATCGCTGTGATCGATCGCGGCTTTCCGGTGTTCGTCATCGCGCCGGCGGGCAAGACGCTACCGGCCATGCTCGACCTGCTGGAGCAGTTGCACGAGAAGGGCGCGGAATTGCTGGTGATCTCCAACGAAGAAGCGACCTTCGCGCACGCCCGGCAGATCATGCGGCTGCCCGCCGAGATGCCCGAATGGTTGACGCCCATTCCGGCGGTCATTCACGGGCAGGTGTTCGCCATGCGCCTGGCGCTGGTCAAAGGGCATGAAATTGACCGCCCGCGCGGTCTGTCGAAAGTGACCGTGACGCGGTAAAAGTGATCAGTTTTCAGTCTTTAGCAATACGCGACAGGCCCGTCTCACGGCGATAGCCGCCCACTGAAAACTGATCACTGTAAACCGATGACTGAAAAGGACTCAAAACTCTTTACTCAAGACTCATTTCGGAGAAGCCCGCCATGAACGATCTGACCCTCATCCCGCCGCGTTTCGTGCCGCCGCTGGACCCCGATTTTCGTCCGGCAGTGCTCGCCAATCGGGCCTTCCGGGCCGAAGTAGAAGCTTCCGGGCAGGGCGTGCCACTGGTGATCGGCCTGGAGCGCACCGGTGGCACGCTGTCGCGCTTTGAGACCACCGTCTTCCCCGACGATCACCCCCGCGCTGGAGCTAACCTGCGCTATGTGGAGCGGCTGGTCAAGTTCCTGTTGTGGCAGCGCGGCGGCTGGAAGCTGTATGTGGGCGGGCCGCGTGCCATCGGTGAGCATCTGCGCCAGGTCTACGCGCCCGACGGCCCGCGCGCCTTCGACTATCAGTTCATGGGCGAGCAGATTTACCAGCGCCCCTTCACCATCGTGATCTGCGACCCCGAAGACGTGCCCCCCGAACACGAGACTGAGAAAGCGCTGGGGCGTCACCTGGAAGGCTGCCGTATCGGCTTCGACCTGGGCGCGTCCGATCTCAAGGTGTCGGCGGTCATTGACGGCGAGCCAGTCTTCAGCACGGAGATCGTCTGGGAGCCGCGCCAGCAAAGCGATCCCCAATACCACTACGAGAAAATCCTCTCCGCCCTGCAACTGGCTGCTTCCAAACTGCCCCGCGTAGATGCCATCGGCGGCAGTTCGGCGGGCGTCTATGTGGACAACCGGCCTATGGTCGCTTCGCTGTTCCGGGGCATCCCCGCCGAGCGCTATGGCGAGGTGCGCGAACTGTTCGCCCGCATCCGCCAGGCGATGGGCGGCGTGCCGCTGGAAGTGATCAACGATGGCGAAGTCACCGCCCTGGCCGGTTCGATGTCGCTGGAGGACAACGCCGTGCTGGGCATCGCCATGGGGTCGAGCCAGGCCGCCGGCTATGTGACGCCGTCGGGCCGCCTGACCGACTGGCTCAACG
>DAOTZZ010000271.1:0-2731 GCA_034433965.1 Anaerolineae bacterium | reverse complement strand
CACATGGCGCTGGGCCGCAGCTACGAAGAAACCGGCGGCGTCAACCAGAGCGCCATTCACTGGGACATGATTCACGACATGAAGGATGGCGGCGAAATCTGGATTGACGGGCAGTTGTTCTTCCGCGCCGGACAATTCATGGTGGAGTAGGGCGGAGCAGAGCAGTCCCCAGGGCTGGCCCAGCTTCAGCGCACAGTGCCCCAAAAGTGTGCTATGATGAGACAGGTACGCAGGTAACAGCCAAAGGGGGATTTGCCATGAAACAGCAACAGATCGGTTACGCCCTGCTCGTCCTGGGGGTGGTAGCGGCCTTGCTCTCGATCCTCATTGACCCGATCCGCGGCCACGACATCTACCTGGCTCCCGTCCAAATCGTGGTGCTGATCGTGGGGATCGTGGTGGCGCTGGTGGGGCTGTACCTGGCCTTCGTGCGCAAACCCGCCGCTTGAGAGAGGTCGCGCCCACCCAATCAGTGAGTACCAATCGCACGGTTCAGGCAGACCTCACCCTCAGCAAAGACCATGAGGGTGAGGTCTTGTTGGGCTTTCTCCGAGGACGGTGAAGCCATCTCCCATCCCCCGCCTGCGCGCCCTCCGGTATAATCGAGCGCGTTTGCGCGAACTGCTTGCCTGGGAGCGCCCGATGGACATCGCCGAACTGACCCGCCTGATGCACGACTTCGTGCGCGCCAAGGGGTGGTATGACGCCAGCACACCGCACCCGCAGACCCCGCGCAACCTGGCTATTTCGCTGTGCATCGAGGCGGCGGAGGTGCTGGAACACTTCCAGTGGCGCGACGATCTGGTAGATCGACAGGCGCTGGCCGGAGAGCTGGCCGACGTGCAGCTCTACCTGCTGCAGCTTGCCAGCATCGCTGGCATAGACCTGGAACAGGCCGTGCTGGACAAGCTGCGCGTGAACTACGGGCGCACATGGGCAGAGAGTGATCAATAGTTAGTGATCTGTTGTCAGTGATCAGTAATCAGGGATAGTAAACGCGACTGCGCGAGCCTTCACTGAAAACTGATCACTGAGAACTGACCACTGTTTACCTTTGGAAAGGATTGGAAGACATGCTTGGGACAGACTGGTTACAGCGCGCGCAAATCGAGCAGCACAGCCTCGACATGCGTCAGTTTGTGGACTTCCGGCAGAGCACCCTGCCAAACGGTCTGCGCCTGGTGGAAGCGTACAACGCCAGCGGACTGTCGTACACCATCCTGCCCGACCGGGGGCTGGACATCTGGTCGGCGCACTACCGCGGCATCCCGCTGACCTGGCTTAGCCAGGGCTCGCCCCATCAACCGGACATCGGCGGATCGTGGCTGCGCCTGTTCAACGGCGGTCTGCTGACCACCTGCGGCCTGACGCACGCTGGCCCCGCCGAAAAAGAACCTCTCACTGAGGGCGGGCGCGACCTGCACGGCCTGTACACGCATCTGCGAGCCGGGGCAGTGTCGGTGAGCGGCGGCTGGGAAGGCGACCGTTACACCCTGTCCCTGAGCGGAACAGTCAGCGAGAACCGTCTGTTCGGCGAGCAACTGCGCCTGGAACGCACCTATCACCTGTCGCTCGACGCGCCGGTGATCGCCTGGGCCGACCGCATCACCAACCTGGGCGATACGCCCGCTCCGCTGATGGTGCTCTATCACGTCAACCTGGGCTATCCGCTCATCCGCGCGGGCACAACGCTGGTGTCGCCCGATCATGCCGTCTACCCGCGCGACGCCGAAGCGCGCAAGGGCATATCAACCTGGGCACACTATGAGGCCGCGCAGCCAGCCTACGCCGAACAGGTCTTCTGGCATCACCTCAAGGCCGGGGCGGACGGTCGGACAGCGGTGGCGTTGCTGCAGGAATCGTTCGGGCTGCTGTTCGAATGGGATACGCGCGAACTGCCCTACCTGACGCAGTGGAAGAACACGCGCCAGGGCATCTACGTCTGCGGCGTCGAGCCGGGCAACTGCCTGCCAGAGGGTCAGCGAAAGGCTCAGGAGAACGGGCGGCTCGTCTGGCTGGAGCCGGGGCAGTCGCAGCACTTTGCCTGTACGCTGACCGTGCTCGACGGGGCGGAAGCGGTCGCTGCGGCGCGCGAGCGCATCGCTGCGCTGGCCCGCGAGGGCACGCCAGCCAGCGGCTGCAAGCTCGACGACTACGCCCGTCAGCAAGGGTGACAGACTATCCCGTCTTCGGCGCAGGAGATTGCACCGCGGAGGCGCGGAGGGAGAACAGTCACGCTCTGCGTCCTCTGCGCTTCTGCGGTGCCTTGTTCACCCCGCCCGCGTCCGGGCCAGAAACCAGGTGGAAACCGCGCTGATCTCGCGCTCGTGCGCGGAGAAGGTGCGATCCACGCCGTCGCCGCCCAGGTAACGCCCAAACCAGGTCAGCGCCTGCGGATAACCGTTGTGATCGCCGGTGAGGGCGTGATCGCCGCCGGGGACGAAAATCACTTCGACCACCGCGCCCGTCTGCCGCAGGCGTTCGGCCAGGGCGCGTGTCTGCTCCGGCGAGACGTCACGGTCGGCTTCACCATGAAGCAACAGTAGCGGCACGTCTATCAGCTCCGCCCAGTAGACCGCCGAGCGTGCCTCGAACAGGGCAGGCGCTTCGGCGGGCGTCGCCCCGACCAGGGGTCGCCACAGTTCCGCGGCCAGCGTCCCGCGCCGCTCGCGATCCCAGGCAAACAGGTCGCTGATGCCGCCCACGGTCACCGCCGCCTTGATGTCGTCCC
>DAOTZZ010000270.1:0-8217 GCA_034433965.1 Anaerolineae bacterium | reverse complement strand
GAACTCGTCGGGCGGCAGGTGTTGCAGGTAGGCGCGCGCCTTGAGCAGCGCGTTTTCTTCCAGGGTTGAGCCTGTCTCTGGCACATCGAAGGTCAGGCCCAGGTCGGCAGGTGACAGAATGTCCAGATCCAGGGTGCGCATGATCTCGCGCACTTCCATCACCTTGCCGGGGTTGGTGGTGGCGTAGAACAGTTGGCGCATTGTACTTCCTTGCTGCGATGAGTCCATGACGGACGAAGTGTACTGCACCGCCCCACCGCTGACAAGCGCCCACCGCGCGTGGGTGTGTGCAAAAGTTGTCAGCGACTTTGGTTCACCTGATAGCCATCATCCCCCGCCCCCTGTCTCCCGTGCGGGCAAAGGGAAGTGCCGTCCCCTCGCCCGGCGAAGCAGTCGCGAGGGAGAGGGGTGCAGGGGTGAGGGGCAACAGAGTGCAGCAAACCGCCTGACACTCCTGGCACGCACCCCGCGCGTGTCTTACCCGCAGGGGCATATCGCGATACCCCCTACGGCCCGCTCACGCGCAGCGTCGTCAGGTAGAACAGCGGCGAGCCGGTCGGCGCGCCATCGGGCGTGTAGATCGGCACGGCTTCGGCGCTGACCAGGTCGTGCAGGCCGATCAGCAGTGGATAGTCACCCGGCGGCAAGTCACAGGGCACGGTCAGCATTCGCCGGTCGAGGTGATAGGTGTCCGCCTGCCAGTCAATAGTGCGCGCGCCACTGGGTTCGGCGTCAGTACGGGCCACGCCCATGCCGTTCGCGTCGGCCAGCACCAGGCCGATGCCCAGATCGGCTCCTGGCGCGGCGAGGGCGTGCCACCAGCTTTCAAAGGGCACGTCCTGGCAGGCGCGAACGCTCACGCCGTCCGGCAACTCCCACCCTTCCAGGCGGATCGCCTCGCCGAAGCGGGCCAACGGCGAGAGCGTTTCCGGCACCCGTTGGTAAGCGACAATCTCGTAGACGTTGCGGTCGTCCACCAGCACGGCCCTTCGTGCATCGGCGTAGTGCCGCTGCAAAATGCCCAGGAACGGATCGAGCAGGTCTGTCCGGTTGTAGGTGATCAGCCAGACGCGCTCTGCCCCGTCGAGGAACTGCGCGAAACGGGTCAGCGTCTCGTCATCGGCGGCGTAGACCTGGTTGGCGATGGGGTCGTGGGGGAAACGGTGACTGCTGCCGCCGATATGGAACATGTTCGCCTTGTCCAGCGAACCGGGCAGACGGTCCTGCAGGTAATAGTACAGCACCTGCGTGCTGGCGGCGTAGTCCTGCACATGCGCGATCACCCTGTCCCCCGGCTGATAGTCCGGCGTCATGAAGGCCATCAGTTCGCGGTAGGGCGCATTGGTACGGTAGGTGCGGAATTCGGTCAGGGCCGGATAGGTGATCAGCAATAGCGTTGCCAGACGCGCCTGCCAGGGCAATTGCCGCAGACCCAGCGCCGCGATCAGCGCCAGGTAAGGGGTCAGGATGATCAGGTTTTTGGGCGTGGCGTTGCCCGTACCAAAGCGATTGATGACGAAGGCCAGGGCCAGCATCACCCCAGGGGCGACGATCACGATCAGCGCCTGCCCCGCGGGGCCGAAGCGATACCTGATCGCACCCCCGGCTTCGTCACGGGGACGACGTGAAGGGCTGACGGGCAGCACCGCGCCGAGCAACGTCAACACGCCGATCAGCACCAGCAGATCGCCGATGGCCGCCGGGATGGGCATCATCTCGTCGTAGAGCTGCTGGAAAAAACGCCGGTCAGAGGGGAGCGCATAGGTGACGCCGCCCGCCCCCGCGATGAAGCGATGCGCCAGCGGCAGCAGCCAGGCCGTCAGCGAGAAGCCGATGGCGAAAAACAGCCCCAAGGCGCGCAGGTACAGATCGCGCTGCCAGCGCACCAGCAGGACAAAGGCAAGCGCCAGCCCGGCCAGCAGAAAGCCGCCGTAATAGTGCGTTTGCAGCGCCGCCACCCCGAAGGCGACGAACAGCAGCGCGCGGGCGAAAGTGGGCCGCCGCACCCAGCGCAACAGGGCCAGCGTCGCGCCCGCGGTCACCAGTACCAGCGCGCCATAGGGTCGGAACTCGTGCATATAGAACTGCGCGAAGGGCAGCGTGCCCAGCAGGAAGACGGCATAGGCGCTCACCGGCCAGCCGAACAGATCGGCTCCCAGCCGCCAGACCAGCGCCAGCGCGATCAGCGTGACCAGCGTCGAGAAGTAGCGCACGACCGGCTCGGCCTTGCCCGCTTCGCCCAACGCCTGCACCCAACTGACCGCCACCAGTCGCCAGCCGGGCGGATGCACGCCGCCCAGCCCCAGCCACTGCACCACTTCGGACAGGTTCATGATCTGCGCGGCGTGTACCGTGTAGATTTCGTCTTCGCGAAAGTTGCGATTGTGAAAATGGGCGGTGTGCAGCGCCACGCTCGCCAGTAGCAAGGCGGCGGCGAGCAACAGGATGGCAACGCGCGGCGTGCCACGAATGACCGCTTGAGAGGGCATAGAGTTGCTCCTCACTCCTGCATCCGATATCTCCGAGCGAGTGTTAGCCGTCTCCCCAGACTGTACCTTCCGCGGAAGATAGCCGCTCCACCACACGCAGGCGGGCGCTGCGACTGCGTGGATTGGCTGCGATTTCCGCGTCGTCGGGGCGGATGGGCTTGCGCGTGACCAGGCGCACGCGGGCCACATGCCCACAGGTGCAGACCGGCTGTCGCGGCGGGCACAGGCAATCCGTCGCCTCGGTCTTGAAGGTCTGCTTGACGATGCGATCTTCCAGGCTGTGAAAGCTGATCACGGCCAGCCGCCCGCCCGGTCGCAGCAGGCCAATGGCGACGGGCAAGGTGCGCTCGATCGCGCCGAGTTCGTCGTTGACAGCGATGCGCAGCGCCTGGAAGGTGCGCGTCGCCGGGTGAATCTTCTCGCGTGGGCCGCGGTAGGTGCGCGCGATCACGTCCGCCAGTTGCCGCGTGCTGGTCAGCGGGCGCGCGGCGACGATGGCGCGGGCAATGTGACGGGCGTAGCGCTCCTCACCATAGCGGTACAGCACGTCGGCCAGCGCCTCGGCGTCCCACGTGTTGACGATTTCGGCGGCGGTGAGGTCGCCTGAGCTGGGATCGAAGCGCATATCCAGCGGTCCGTCGAGCAGAAAAGCGAAACCCCGCGCCGGATCGTCTACCTGCATGGACGACATGCCCAGGTCAAGCAGAATACCATCTACGCCGGGGATAGCGTCAGGTAACCAGGCGGGCACCAGCGCGCCGATCTGTTCATAGCTGGCGTGACGCAACGTGACACGCTCCCCAAAGGGGGCCAGCCGCGCCCCGGCCAGGGCCAGCGCCGCCGGATCGCGATCCAGCCCCAGCAGGCGGGCCTGCGGCGCAGCGCTCAGGATGGCCGCCGCGTGACCGCCCGCACCGACCGTCCCGTCCACAAAATACCCCGCCGGGCACCCGGTCACGCGCAGCGCTGCCAGCACCGCGTCCAGCAGCACGGGGATATGGGGATCGGCGGGGGCGTTCATCGGCGTCCAGTTTCCTCCGAAGACAAGAAGACCTTACCACAGAGGAAGCACAAAGTGAGATTTCGCTATCAATCCTCTGTGCTTTCTCTGCGCGCTCTGCGTTCTCCGCGCTGAGCTTTTCACCTGCCTGGCCTCAAGTGTAGAGGGTGCCGTGGCGAACGGCAAGCTTCACGAGTCGCGATGGTTGCCCCGGCGAAGGGCGTATGACACAATAGTCCAGCAACCACTGATCTTTCCGGCGCACTGCCGAAGGAACATCGCCTGCCATGCCCCCTGATAGCTCCGTCCCTCAGCCGGAGTTTTCGCTGACCGCGCGGCTGGCGGCATTGCCCTATTTCTCCGCGCTCGGCCCCGCCGACGTGACCGCCCTGGCCGGTCGAGCCGTCTGCCGCCGCTTCAATGCCGGCCAGATGCTCTTTGTGCAGGATGAGCCGTCCGCCGGGCTGTGGATCATCGAAACGGGTCGCGTGAAAGTCTTCCGTCTCAGCCCCGGAGGGCGCGAGTATGTGCTGCGCCTGCCCGGCCCTGGCGACTCGTTCAACGACATTCCCGCCCTGGATGGCGGCCCCAACGCGGCCAGCGCGGTGGCCCTGACGGACACGATGGCGTGGGTGTTGCCGTCGGCGGTCTTGCGGGAGGAGCTGGAACGCCGACCGGAGCTGGCGCTGACCGCCCTGAGCATCCTGACGGCGCGCATCCGCGACCTGGTGCAGCAGGCAGAAGACCTGGCGCTCTATTCGGTGCCCGCCCGCCTGGCCCGCTTTCTGGTGCGTCAACTGGACGAGCGAACGGCGGACGATCCGGGGATCACCCGCGCGACGATCGCGGCGCATCTGGCAACTACGCCGGAGACGGTCAGCCGGGCGTTGCGCATGTTGGAAGAGATCGGCGCCATCCGCTTCGACCGACAGCATATCATCATCCTGCGCGAAGACCTGCTGCGCTCCATCGCGCTGGAATAAGCAGTCAGCGTCTCTCGCCCTGCTCCCGCCCCTTCCCTCAACTTGACGCAGATCAAGTCCCATGCCTTTTATAAAGATTAGAATGAATAAAAATAAACTTACCACGTGATGAAGGGCAAGAGCATTGCCCGTTGCCTCAGTGATGCTTTGCAGAGGGGAAAACACCATGCGCATTGTACGACTCAGTCTGTGGCTGATCGCTCTACTGTTGGGCCTGGCAGCGCTGCTCGTTGCGCTCGGCAACCCCGCCACCGCGCAGGAGAGCACGCCGGTTTCGCCGGCCACCAATGTCACCGTGTCCATCGCCAACATGGCATTCGCGCCTCATACCGTGGTCGTTGCCACAGGTGCGACGATCACCTGGCGCAATGACGACGCCGTCCCGCACGCTGTACACAGCCTGGAAGGATGGTTCGAGTCGGGCGAACTGGCTCCCGGCGCATCCTTCGAGTGGCAGGCCCATCAGCCGGGCACCTTCCGCTATCGCTGCGCGCTGCACCCGGCTATGGAGGGCGTGATCATCGTCTTGCCCGGCGGGGCCATTGCCCCGCTGCCGTTCGACGGGCAATCGGTAGAGAGCGTCTATCGCGACAGTTGCGGCGGCTGTCATGGGCCTCACCGCGAAGGAGCGACCGGCCCGGCGCTGATTCCGGAGCGCCTGACGGGTACCGACGAGCAATACTTCGACGTGATCAAGAACGGCCAACCCGGCACCGTCATGCCCGCCTGGGGTGCGCTGGGCATGACTGATGAGGAAGTATGGGCGCTGGTGGGCTACATTCGCAGCGCCGTCTCCGCAGAGGACGCGCAGTGGGAGATGGGGCAGATCGCTGCCAGCCGTGAGGTGCTGGTGGACGAAAGCACCCTCCCCGCCGCGCCGACACACGATGGTAACCTGGACAACCTGCTGCTGGTCACCGAGCGCGAGGCGCGCAGCATCGCCGTCTTCGATGGCGACACGCACCGCCTGCTGGGGCACATCGCTGCCAGCTACCGCGCGCACGGCTACGCTTTCGATCCCACCAGCGACCGCTGGGCCTACAATGTGGGCCGCGACGGTTGGCTGTTCAAGATCGATCTGTACACCTTGCAGGCAGTGGCGCGGGTGCGCGTCGGACTGGACTCGCGCGGGCTGGCCATTTCCGACGATGGGCGCTATGTGATCGTGGGCAATTACATTCCGGCAACAGCGGTGATCCTCGATGCGAAGACTCTGGAACCGCTGCAGGTGATTCACACCGACGGCACCGACCCGGACGGCAATTTCGTGCATTCGCGCGTGGCGATCACCAGCGATGTTGCGCCCTCGCTGGTCGGCCCCTACTTCCTGATCGGTCTGAAAGAAGCCGGACAGGTCTGGCGCATTGACTACAGTCAGCCAGATTTCCCCATCGAGCGGGCGGAGAACGTCGGGCGCATCCTGCACGACGGTTTCCTCAGCCCAGACAACACGCGCTTCTACGTGGCTTCGCAGAAAGATAACTGGATGGCCGTCATTGATGTCGCCACGATGACAGTGGTAGAGCGTATCCCTACCGGCAAGACGCCGCACCCCGGCTCCGGCGCGACCTGGGAAGTGGACGGCACGGTCTATGGCGCGACCGTACACGCGGGCGAGGGCAAGGTGACGATCTGGGACCTGTCGAACAATCAGATCGTGGCCGAGATTCCCACCGGCGGCCCTGGTCTGTTCATCCGCACCCATCCGGAGAACCCGTACATCTGGGCCGACAGCGTCTTCGCCGAGCAACCCAACCGCATTTACATCATTGACAGGCAGACGTTCGAACTGGTGCACGTCATTGAAGAAGGTATTCAGACGCTGCACCCCGAATTCACCGCCGACGGGCGCTATGTCTATGTGAGCGATTGGCAGGGCAACGTGGTGCGCGTCTACGACGGGCTGACCTTCGAGAAGGTGGCCGAAATCGGCGGCGTGACCACTCCCACCGGCATCTTCAACACCGAGCGCCGTCTGGAGACGCTGGGCCATTAGATTCCTCGTCCGCCCTTTCCTACACTGGCAGATACAGAGATGTGCCGCGCTCGTTGCGCGGCACATGCTTGCTGTGGCCCAGGCAGAAAAGCCCGACACGATCGGGCGCGTGCATAAGGTCTTCAATGACTGTGCCTTTCGTTCGGCTGATGGCCCTCATCCTGCGCTGCGGGCGAGAGCGAGTCCCCTCGTCCCGCGGCGCAGTTGCGAGGGAGAGGGGATTCAGGGGTGAGGGAAAAATACTGAGCAGAATCTCATAACAACTTCTAGAAGAACACGATCCCCGCACGCGCAGTCGTTGCAGGCTCATGCTATACTGAGAGCAAGTTGGGTGTTGGTTGAGCTGGAAGTGAAATTCTTGAGGAAGAATGGTTTTGCACGCATCAGGAGGAGCGACGGGTTATGCGCACGCGAGCCGTGATTCTGGCAGGAGGTGAGGGCAGTCGCCTGGGCGTCTTGACCGCCAAACGCGCCAAGCCGGCTGTGCCATTCGCCGGAAAATACCGCATCATAGACTTTGCGCTAAGCAACTGCGTCAATTCCGGCATCTTCGACGTGCTGGTCCTGACGCAGTACCGCCCGCATAGCCTCAACGAGCATATCGGGCTGGGCCGTCCCTGGGACCTCGACCGCACCTTCACCGGCGGCGTGCGGCTGCTGCAACCCTACCAGGGGCGACACGATACCGACTGGTACGCGGGCACGGCGGATGCCGTCACCCAGAACATCAACTTCATCCGGCGCGGATCGCCCCGCAACATCCTGATCCTCTCCGGTGATCACATCTACGAGATGGACTACGACATGCTCGTCCGCTATCACGAGGAGAATGAGGCCGACGCGACCGTCTGCGTCATCCGCGTGCCGCTCAGCGAAGCGTCGCGCTATGGCATCATGGCCGTGGACGAGAACAACCGCATCATAGAATTTGTCGAAAAGCCTCCGGTGCCCCCCGGCGACCTGGCCAACATGGGCGTTTACGTCTTCCGACTGGACGTGCTGGAAGAGTTGCTGCGCGAGGATGCTGCTCGCCCCGATTCCAAGCACGACTTCGGCTACAACATCATCCCGCGTATGCTGGAACTGGGCCTGCGCGTGATGGCCTTTCCGTTCGGCGGCTACTGGATTGACGTGGGCACCATTGACGCCTATTGGGAAGCGCATATGGACCTGCTCGGTTCGCCACCCTCGCTCGATCTCAACGATCGCTCGTGGATCATTCACACCCGCAGCGAGGAGCGTCCTCCTGTGCGCATTGACCGGGGCGCCATCATCGAAGACAGCCTGATCACCGACGGCTCGGTCATCTCCAGCGGGGCGCGGGTGATCCGCAGCGTGCTCTCGCCGGGTGTGTTCGTCGGGCCGAACGCGGTCATCCGCGAAAGCGTCATCCTCACCGACAGCTACATCGAGCGCGACGCGGTGATCGAGCGGGCGGTCATTGATAAAGGCGTCGTGGTGGGCCAGGGCGCGCGCGTGGGGGAGATCATCCCTGGGCCGGACCTGGGCATCGTGTGCATTGGCAAGAACTCGACCGTGCCCCCGCGCTTCGTGGTGCGGCGCGGCACGGTGCTGGGCACCGACCTGTTGGCCGAAGATGTCAAAACGCAGTTCCCCGACGGCGTAGTGCCCGCCAATGTCCAGGTGAGTTTTCGCGGCGCACGGTGAGTCTGCTCAGGGCTGCTGCTCGAAGATCACGTCGGCGGCGTTTTGCACGCAGTCTCCGGCGCTGAAGATCACTTCCACCGG
>DAOTZZ010000269.1:0-37371 GCA_034433965.1 Anaerolineae bacterium | reverse complement strand
ATCGCCGACGGCGCTTCGGGGCACTACATGCGCACGATGGGCGTTGACCTGTGTCTGGTGGGGTGCGATCGCGTGGCGGCCAACGGAGACACCGCCAACAAGATCGGCACCTACAACCTGGCCGTCGTCGCGCACGAGAACGGCGTCCCCTTCTACGTTGTCGGGCCGACCACGACCATTGACCTGGCGACTCCCAACGGCGATCACATCGAGATCGAAGAGCGCCCCGCCCGCGAAGTTACGCACGTGGGCGAGTGCCAGGTGACGCCGGATGGGGTACAGGTGGGCAATCCGGCTTTCGATGTCACGCCCGCCCACTATATCACGGCCATTATCACCGAGCGCGGCGTCGTTTACCCGCCCTACGAGGAGAACCTGCGCAAGATCATGGGTCAGGCGTAGGGCCGGGTCCGATTAGCCCGGCGACTGAATTACCGCCCCTCCGTGCCTTGCGGTAAGCTAGAGCGTACCGGTGGCCCGCGTCGCAGCGGGCCGCTGTAACGGGCACGAGTCTATATTGAGACTCAGGGATGGGCCATGCGCATCCTGTTTGTGGCTTCTTTGCACCATCCGGCGGAGTTGGAAAGGGCGCGGCGTAACGCACCGCCGGGCGACGATCCGCTGTTCCCGCCGTCGCAGGCGCAGCACTTCTGGGTGCGCGCCCTGCGTCGCCAGGGGCACGAGTGCGCTGTTTTCTGGCGCTCGCAGAGTGCCTGGCCCTGGGCGCGGCACGGCCAACTACGCATGACGCAGCGGGTCACGCTGGGGCGGGCGCTCTGCGCACTGGCAGCGCGTTTCCCCTATGCCAATCCGGACTTCCGCCTGCGCAACCGCCGCCTGATCCACTATGCTGCCGAGTTCCAGCCGGACGTGATCATCCTGCCCGGCGACAACGGCGTGATCCTGCCGGAGACGCTGGCCCGCCTCAAACGCGAGCACGGCGCGACGCTGGTCTATGGCTGCGGCACGTCACCGGTCGTCTTTTCGCGGCCTATCGAGCGCGCCGCCGCACCGCTCTACGATCTGGTGATCGCCAACGATTTCTATCACGCCGTGCAGTGGCGCGAACTGGGCGCGCCGCGCGCTGAAGTGCTGCCCATGTCGGCCATTGATCCGGATTTCCACTACCCCTACGCCCTGAGCGACGACGAACGCGCGCGCTACGCCTGCGACGTGGCGGTCGTGGGGACGCTCGTCCCGCAACGGCTGTACAGCGAGCGCGTGGCTGCCCTGGAAGCCCTGCGCGACTTCGACCTGGGCATCTGGAGTGTGCACGAGGTCCCGCCGTCGCTGCGCCCGCACTATCGCGGCCCGGCGCTGGGCGAGCAGATGTTGCGCATCACCCGCGCGGCGAAGATCACGGTCAATCCGCACGGCGATTTCATGCGCTGGGGCGGCAATATGCGCCTCTTCGAGGCGTGCGGCGTGGGGACGTTGCAGATCGCCGACGACCGGCCCGGCGTGCGCGAGTGGTTCACCGTGGGCGAGCACCTGGTCACCTACCGCGATCCCGCTCACCTGCGCGAACTGGTGGCCTATTACCTGGCACACGACGACGAGCGGGCGCGTATCGCCGAGGCTGGGCGGGCGCACGTGCACGCGCATCATACCTACGATCACCGCATGGAGCGGCTGATGGCCCTGGTGACACACATTCGCTCCGGGCAAAAGTGAGGCAGCATGACCGACGATCTGTACGAACGTACCCGGCAGTCCTGGGAAGACATCTGGTCGCAGGCCAGCGTCGAGGCCGAGCTGGAAGTGATGACCCAAAAGCGCACCTGGGAAACCCTGGGCGTCTATCCGCAGTATCTCTCCAGGGAGGGCATCATCCTGGAAGCGGGGTGCGGTCTGGGCACGGTGATCATGAAGCTGCGCGAGATGGGCCTGCGCGTCATCGGGCTGGACTACGCCGAGCGCGCCCTGCGCGCCGCCCGCGCCTATGATCCGACACTCTCGTTGCAGGCGGGCGACGTGCACGCGCTGCCCTATCGCAGCGCCTCGTTGCACGGCTATCTGTCGTTCGGCGTGCTGGAGCATTTCGAGCACGGCATGGGGCCGGCTTTGCGCGAGGCCAACCGCGTGCTGGTGCCCGGCGGGACGCTGGTGCTGACCATCCCCTATCCCAACGTGGTGCATCGGCTGGTGCATTGGAAGCGCCGCCTGCTGCGTCAGGGGACGCTGGCCGACCAGGACTTCTACGAGAGCACCTACACGCGGCAGCAGTTGATCGCCGAGGTAGAGCGAGCGGGCTTCGAGGTGCTGCTGGCCCGCCCGACTAGTCACAGTTTCACGTTGTGGGGGCTGGGCTGGCCATTCAAGGCGCAGGGCTATTACCGCACTACCTGGCTGGCGGAGGCGTTGGGTGCAGTGTTGCGCCGGATTGCGCCCTGGCCCTTCAACTTCACCACGCTGATCATCGCCCGCAAGGCGCGCGATGTGGGCGGGAAGTGAGTTTCTGCGCCGGGGTGTCGCCGCTGCGCTTGTCTCTGTGCCCCCCGTGCTCTCTGTGGTAAACTCCCGCGTCGCGAGTCGCGCGCAGGCAGCTTCATGCGACCCTGCTCTGATCCACACTTGCGCCATGCAGTCGCTCGCCGGCTGACACAGGTTGATCATGAGAGTATCAACCGTCATCTGCAATTACAACACGCGCGATGAGCTGGCCCGCGCCCTGGAGTCGCTGCTGAGCACTCAGGGCGATCTGGATCATGAGATCATCGTCGTAGACAATGCCTCGCGCGATGGCAGCGCGGCGATGGTACGCGCCCGCTTCCCTGGCGTGACGTTGATCGAAGCTGGAGGCAATCGCTGGTTCAGCGGAGGCAACAACCTGGGGCTGCGCGCCGTGCGGGGAGAATATGCGCTGATCCTCAATCCGGATACGGTGCTGTTGCCCGGCACGCTGGCGACGCTGGTGCGTTATCTGGACGAGCATCCGGCGGTCGGCGCGGTGACGCCGCGCATGACGTTCGCCGACGGGACGCTGCAACGTAACTGTTCGCGCTTTCCCACCTTTGCCGACGCGCTGCTCAGCTATACGCTGGTGGGCGTGCTGTTCCCGCGCTGGCGGGCGCGGCGGCGACGGTTCATGTGGTACGAAGATTGGGATCGCCTGAGCACGCGCGCCGTAGAAGTGGCCCCCGGCTCGTGCCTGCTGGCGCGCCGGGCGATCCTGGCGCAGATTGACTACTTCGACGAGCGGCTCAAGCTGTTCTTCACCGACGACGACCTGTGTCGCCGCATGGTGAGGACTGGCGCAGAGATTCATTACGTGGCCGAGGCGATGTTGATTCACGACGAGCACGCCAGCCTTAACCAGGTGCCCCGCCTGACGCAGCGCATCTACTGGCAGGATTTACTGGTCTATACGCGCAAGTATCACGGGCGCGCGGCTGCCTGGGCGCTGGCGCTGTTACTGCTCCCGACCCGGATCGGGATGGCTCTCAAGCGCCGCCTGCGCCGCCCGCACCCCACAACTCTCGACTCATGACTCAGGACTCGCCACCCCTATCCCAGGAACACTCGCCTATGACCACTCATGTCCTCGTCACTGGCGCTGCCGGGTTCATCGGCAGCCACCTTGTGGAAGCGCTCGTCCGCCAGGGGGCGCGTGTGCGCGCCTTCGTGCGCTACAATTCTGGTCACCGCACCGGCAACCTGGAACTATTGCCGCCGGACGTGCGCGCCGAGGTCGAAGTCTGTTTCGGGGACCTGCGCGACGCCGAAGCGGTGACTCAGGCCATGCGCGGGGTGGAGCAGGTCTATCACCTGGGCGCGGTGATCACCATCCCCTACTCGTACCAGCATCCGCGCGAAGTGCTCGACGTGAACGTGGGCGGCACGCTAAACGTGTTGCTCGCGTCGCGCGATCTGGGCGTGCAGGGCGTCGCCATCGCCTCGACCAGCGAAGTCTACGGCACGGCGCAGGTCGAGCCGATCAGCGAGCAGCACCCCATACACCCGCAATCGCCCTACGCCGCCTCCAAGGCCGCCGCCGACGCGCTGGCCATCAGTTTTCACGCCGCCTATGGCCTGCCGGTGCGCATCGTGCGCCCGTTCAACACTTTCGGCCCGCGCCAGAGCGCGCGCGCGGTGATCCCCACCATCATCAGCCAGGCGCTGACGTGCGCTGAGGTACGCCTGGGCGCGCTCCACCCCACCCGCGACCTGACCTACGTCACGGATACGGTGCACGGCTTCTTGCGGGCGATGGAGTCGCCGGCGGCCATTGGTCGTCCGGTCAACCTGGGGACGGGGCGCTCGATCACCATTGGCGACCTGGCCCGGCTGATCATTCAGTTGGTGGGGCGCGACGTGCCGCTGGTCACGGAGGCGGCGCGCGTCCGCCCGGAGACGAGCGAAGTGCTGCGGCTGCGCTCCGATAACCGGCTGGCCCGCGAGTTGATCGGCTGGGAACCGCAGGTGTCGCTGGAGGAGGGCCTGCAGCGCACCATCGCCTGGATGCGCGATCACCTGCACCTGTTCGATCCGCGGCGCTATGCGTATTGAGGCTCAGGGCGTCCGCAGCCGGCGGTTGAAAAAATCAATGGTGCGGCTGATGAAAAGCTGATTGTCTTCACCGTAGAAGGTGTGCGGCTGTCCGTCGTACCAGAAGCACTCAACCTGTTTGCCCAGGTCGGTCAGGCGCTGGCACAGGTCGGTTGACCACTCCAGCGGCACCAGTTCATCGGCCATGCCATGATGAATGCTCACCGCCGCCTGGATGCGATCCAGGTAGTTGATGGCTGAGACGCGCTCGATCACGTCCGGGGGCGCGCTCAATTCGGCCCGGCCCCGTGTCCCGCCCGACCACTCGCGAATTTTGCTGTAGTTCCAGGTCTCATTTCCCGACATCGCGCCATAGAGCACCGCCGCCCGCACGTCGGGGCTGACGGTAATCACCCGTAGCGAGATACCCCCGCCCATGCTGTGCCCCCACAGGCCAATGGCGTCCGGATTGGCCTGGGCCAGCGCGCCGGGCAGGCCACCGGTCTGCCGCACCAGCCCGATCAGGTTTAGCACGTCAATCGCCATGCCCACGCGGAACAGGTTGGGGCCGCTATCCGAGGGCCGATAGCCGCGCAGGTTGGGGTGCAGCACCAGGAATCCGGCGCGCGCCAGGGCGTCGGCGTAGGGCGTGGTGTAGTCGAGCGTGCCGTACTCAGCGGGGTCTATGTAGCCATGAATGGCGATCACCACAGGGAAGGGGCCCTCGCCTGCTGGCACGTTCATGAAGCCGTAGATGGTCAGGTCATCGCTGGGATAGCGGATCAGGTAGCGCGTGAAGTCGGGAAAAGTGCCCAACGTTTCGACGATGGTCACCATCCCCGCGCCGTAGAAACGCGCCGCTAGCTCGTCAATGGACAGGCCCGCGAAGGGATCGGGCGTGGGGGAGACAGTGGGCGAGGGCGCCGCGCCGGCAGGGACGGCGAGAGCCGTCAGTGCCAGCCAGCCGGTCAGCGCCAATGTCAAGGTTAGCGCGAGTGCCAGACGATGCATGGACCAGGTCTCTTTGTATGATCGCGACGGTGTCCCCCCTGGCCGTGCCTGGAACTGTTGCAGATTGTAAAGCGTGTGACCTGTCGCCGACAAACGGCCTGGCATGGCTCTTGACTTCTCTTGCGCAAGCCCGTATGCTAGGCCCCAGCATTCCTGGCGGCCCATGTTTCCCTAACGGTATCGGCCCATGTCTCTTGCTGAGCGCATTCTGAACAAACTCGTTTTCCTCTACGGCCCTGACTGCGGCCAGACCTGTTTTCAGCAGTTGATGCCCCGTCTCGACGACTTCCGCGCCCGCCATCCCGAACTCTCTGCCCAAGCAGTCGTCCCGCACGAGCGCTTCACCGAGCGCGATGCCGTGCTGATCACCTATGGCGACTCGCTGCGCGCGGAGGGCGAGGCTCCCCTGCGAACGCTGCACCGTTTCCTGAAAGCGCGGCTGGCGGGGGTGATCTCTACCGTGCACATCCTGCCCTTCTTCCCCTATTCGTCCGATGACGGCTTCTCGGTGATTGACTATCTGGCCATCAACCCCGATCTGGGTACCTGGGACGACATCGCCCGCCTGCGGGGCGACTTCAAGCTGATGTTCGACGCGGTCATCAACCATATTTCGGCGCACAGCGCCTGGTTTCAGGGTTTCGTCAACGGCGACCCGACTTACCGCGATTTCTTCATCACTGTAGATCCCTCCACCGATCTGTCGAGCGTAGTGCGTCCGCGCACACTCCCGCTGCTGACACCGGTGCAGACGGCAGAGGGCGTGCGTCACGTCTGGACAACGTTCAGTGCCGATCAGATCGATCTCAACTACGCCAATCCCGAAGTGTTGCTGCGCATCGTGGACGTGCTGCTGTTCTACGTGGCGCAGGGAGCCAGCCTGATCCGCCTGGACGCCATTGCTTACCTGTGGAAGCGCGTGGGCACCTCTTGCATTCACCTGCCGGAGACGCATGCGGTCGTGCGTCTGTTCCGCGACGTGCTGGACTACGTCGCGCCTGCCGTCGCGCTGATCACCGAGACGAACGTCCCGCACAGAGAGAACGTCTCCTACTTCGGCGACGGGACGGATGAAGCACAACTGGTCTATCAGTTTGCCCTGCCGCCGCTGCTGGCGCATACCTTCGCCACAGGCGACGCCAGCGCCCTCAGCCGCTGGGCGGCGGGCCTGGAGAAGGTATCTGACCAGACCACCTATTTCAACTTCACTGCCTCGCACGACGGGATCGGCGTGCGTCCGGTGGAGGGCATTCTGACGCCAGACGAGATCGCCGCGCTGGTGTCGCGGGCGCGGGCGCACGGCGGCGATGTGTCGTATAAGACCAACAGCGACGGCTCGCGCAGCCCCTACGAACTGAACATCAACTACTTCGACATGCTCTCCGATCCGCAGGGCGACGAGCCGCTCGCGCTGCAGGCGCGGCGTTTCCTGGCCGCACAGGCCATCCAACTGGCCTTTGTGGGTGTGCCGGGCATCTACATTCACAGCCTGCTGGGGTCGCGCAACTGGTACGAAGGTGTGACCCGCACCGGCGTCTTGCGGGCAATCAACCGCGAGAAGCTGGCGTACGATCATGTAGAGGCAGCGTTGGCCGACCCGACCTCGCTGCGCAGCCTGGTGTTCTATCCCTACCGCGAGCTGCTCATCCGGCGTGCCGCCGAACGCGCCTTCCACCCCAACGGCCCGCAGGGGGTACTGACGCTGCATCCGGCGGTCTTCGCGCTGCGGCGCACGTCGCCGCAGGGGGACGAGCACGTGCTGACGCTGACCAACGTCTCCGGCGAACCGGTCATCGTTGACCTGAGCGGCGTCGCTCCGGACGGCGCGCGTGCGCTCCGCGACGTTCTCAGCGGACGGTGGGTCAGTGTGGGCGAAGCCCTACGCCTGGAGCCATACGAAGTGCTGTGGCTCAAAGCAGAACGGTAAGCGGAGACCATGCGGCGGCCTGGTTCCGCCGACGGCTGATGGCTAAGCGCTGATCGCTTCACTGGCAGGAGAGTGCCCCATGCGCATTGGATTTGTCGCCACACGCATCGCCGGTGTAGATGGCGTCTCGCTGGAGATCGCCAAGATAGCTGCCGTCCTGAAGCAAATGGGCCACGAAACGTTCTACTGCGCTGGCGAACTGGGCGAGTACGCTCAGCCCGGCCTGGAAGTGCCCGCCTTTCATTTCCGCGACCCCGAAGCGGTCGCCATTCACGACGAGGCGTTCAGCGGCGTCGAGGAGTCGCGCGAGCTGTATCAGCGCATCGCCAGGGCCGCCGCCCCACTCAAAGAGGGCCTGTATGAATTCGTCGAGCGCTTCCGGCTCGATCTGCTGATCACGCAGAATGCGCAGGCGATTCCCATGCAGATTCCGCTGGGCGTGGCGCTGCGCGATTTCATCGGCGAGACGCATATCCCGACCGTCGGGCATCATCACGACTTCTACTGGGAGCGCGAACGTTTCCTGGTCAACCGTATCCCCGACATCCTGGCCACCGCTTTCCCCGCCGAGGCCACCTCGCTGCGCCATGTGGTGATCAGCACGGCCATGCAGCGCGAGCTGTACCTGCGTCGCCGCCTGCTGGCGACCTGCATCCCCAACGTGTTCGACTTTCGCAACCCGCCCCCGCCGCCGGACGACTATGCCCTGACCGTCCGCGAGGAGCTGGGCATCGCTCCCGACGAACGGCTGATCCTGCAGCCGACGCGCATCATCCGCCGCAAGAACATCGAGCGGGCGGTCGAGCTGGTGCGGCAACTGGGCGAGCGCGACCCGAGTCATCGCTACGTCCTGGTGATCACCGGCTATGCAGGCGACGAAACCGACAGCTACTACGAGTGGCTGCTGGGGCAGGTGCAGCGGGCGGGCATCCGCGCTCTGTTCATCGGCGACCGCATCACCGAAAAGCGGGGCGTACAGGATGGGCAGCGCACCTATACTCTGTGGGACATCTACCCGCACGCCGACTTCGTGACCTACTTGAGCTCGTATGAGGGCTTCGGCAACGCGCTGATCGAGACGCTCTATTTCCGCAAGCCGCTCATCGTCAACGCCTACATTCCCTATCGCTCCGACATCAAGCCGGCGGGCGTGCGCGCCGTCGAGATTCGCGAGGATGTGACGGCAGAGGCTGTCGGTCAGGTGCTGGCCCTGCTGGACGATCCGGCGGCGGTTGCTGCGATGGTGGAGCACAACTATCAGGTGGGACTGCAGCACTTCTCCTACGAAGTGTTGGAGGCACGGCTGCGCAACCTGCTATAATTTGCAAAATCGCATATAAGATCGCGCGAATCTCATAGATTCTCGATCCTAGCTGTGATCCGGACGTGAATCTGAGGCTGCCCCTCACCCCCTGCCCCTCTCCCACTGCGACTGCGTCGCGGGGAGAGGGAAATAGGGTGAGGGGATATCGGTGAGGTTTTCACAGTCCCGGTCAAGCATTTACGTCCGGGTCTCAGATCCTGGAGTTTGCATGATCGCCGTGCTACACTCCCTGCGTCTCGCTGCGTTTCCGCTGGGTCTGGGCCTGACATCAGTGCTGGTCAGCGGCACGCTCAACCGGGTGATGATCGTCGAGCTGGCCCTGCCCGCCGCTCTGGTGGGCTTCTTCCTGGCCCTTCCGGTGATCATCGCGCCCGCCCGTGTCTGGCTGGGCTATCTGTCCGATGGCTATCCGCTGCGTGGCAAACGCCGCGAGCCGTATATCGTGCTGGGGACGCTGATCGCCGGGCTGGGCATCAGTGGGGCGACGCTGATCGCGCTCAACCAGGCCGCCGTCGGGCCGGTGCTGATTGGCGGCGGGGCGCTGGCTTTCCTGGCCTTTGGCCTGGGCCATACCCTGGCCAGCAACACCTTCGAGGCACTGCTGGCCGACAAGTTCACCGGTGCACAACGCCCGCGTGCGGTGACGCTGTTCAAGATCGCCATGTTCGGCGGCATTCTGGGCGGTGCCCTGGGCCTGGGCGCGCTGCTCGACCCCTTCAGTCACGGGCGATTGCTGGCCGTGGTCGGCGGGGTGGCGCTGGGCTACGCGGCGCTGGCAACCCTGGCCGTGGCGCGGCAGGAACCCGCCGTGCCGCACCTGGCGGCAGTGGCGCAACGCGCGGCGGGCGAGCCGTTCCTGGACGTGGTGCGCACCCTGGTGTGGAGCGATCCGCAGGCGCGGCGCTTCTTTGCGATCGTCGTCTTCAGCGTGCTGGGCACACTGGCGCAGGATGTGTTGCTGGAACCCTACGGCGCGCTGGTGCTGGGCATGAGCGTGGCGCAGACAACACGCCTGACTGCCCTGTGGGGCACGGGCACAATCCTGGCCATGGCCCTGGCAGGCGTCTGGCTGATCGCCCGCTGGGGCTATCTGCCGGTGCTGCGCGTCGGACTGGGGCTGAACGTGGCCGTCTTCGGGGGGATGCTGGCGACGGGCGCGCTGGGCCATGTCGCTGCCTTTCGCGCGCTGGTGCTGATGCTGGGCGTGGGCACTGGCCTGTCCATGGCCGGGCTGCTGACCGCCGTGATCGAGTTCACTACCTTCGAGCGGGCTGGTTTGCTGATGGGCGTCTGGGGCACCGCCGCAGAGCTGGGCCAGGCGAGCGGCGGCGTTCTGGGGGGGATGGTGGTAGATGGGGTGCGTTACCTCAGCGGGGGCAACGCGCTACTCGCCTATGGCACAGTATTCGCCCTGGAAAGCCTGTTGCTGCTGTTCACCCTGGCGCTAACACGGGGGGTGCGCGTGAGCGTCGCGCTCTCCCCAGACTCGCGAGCGGCTGCCGCGCACCGCCTGTGGGAAGAATTCACCCCCGCCGGACGCTGACCGGCTACGGATGCAGGAACAGCACAGCGACCCCTGCCAGCGCCAGCGCCGTGCCGACGATAGCCCGCTGCGTGATGTGCTCCTTGAAGATCAGCCAGGCCAGGGGGATGAGCAGGATCGGCGGCAGGCTCATCAGCGTTGAGGCCACGCCGACCGGCGCGTGTTGCACGGCGATCAGCGACATCCAGACTCCCAGGAATGGCCCGGCGATGGCCCCACCTACAATGAAGCGCAACGCCCCCGGATGAGCGCGTAGCACGTGCACGGTGTGCGCGGCCTGCCCGTTCAGCGCGGTGAAGGCCCAGATGCTCGTCGTCGCGGCGATCAGGCGGATGACGTTGCCGGAGAGAGCGGAGAAATCCCCCGCTAACCCCTGCTTGGAGAGAATCAGCCCCAGCGCCTGACCGAGCGCTCCGCCCAACCCACAGAGCACACCCAGGGCGTAAGTGCGCGGTGAGCGATCGGGTGTCTGATGGCCGTTGCGCCGGTCGGTGACCACCCAGGCCACGCCGCTCAGCGCCAGGGCAATGCCCAGCCCTTCCCAACCGCTGATCATCTCGTCCAGCAGAAGCCAGGCCAGCACTGCACCGATCACCGGGCTGAGCGCCATCAATAGCATGGACAGGCGCGGCCCGATCAGCACGAATGCCTGGAACAACGCCGCGTCGCCCAGCACAAAGCCCACCAAACCGGAAAGCGCCATCCAGCCCCAGCGCGAGGGGGCGGCGTCGAAGGGCCACGGTTGCCCCTGCGCGACCCAGTGCGCTCCGCTGACCATCACCAGGGCCAGCGCCAGGCGCGTGCGGTTGACGATCGGTGAGCCAACCTGTCGCCCGGAGAGGGTGAAGAAGATAGACGTGAAGCTCCAG
The DNA here is from genome assembly GCA_034433965.1 of Anaerolineae bacterium. GTDB lineage: Bacteria > Chloroflexota > Anaerolineae > Aggregatilineales > Aggregatilineaceae > UBA2029. Next base: position 26,209 of record DAOTZZ010000269.1, on the reverse strand, counting down.
CAGACAGAGGTGAGCAGGCCGGCCAGTTCGCCGACGAAAGAGGACACGATGGGAACTCCCACAGGGTGCGCGATCACGCTATCGGACCGCGCGCATTGTAGCGCAGCAGATCGCCGGGTGTCTATAGCCGCTTCGTCCAAAAGCCGGGGATGAAGAACCCCGCGCACGGCGGGGTTCGATGAGAGAAGATGATGGCAGACAGGTGATGAAACCGACGGGACGATTGGGCTAGAGCGCCTCGATGATGTCGCTGTAGGTGTTGCGGATGCCGGGACCGAGCACCACCAGCAGCGCGATCAGCACCACGGCGACGAAGATGAGCAACAGCGCGTACTCGACCAGCCCCTGCCCCCACCAGCGGCGGAGGGCCGGCGAGCGCGCCAGGACCCAACACCAGCGGATCATGGCCAACCTCCTTTCGTGGACTGTGTCTTCCATTATAGTATAGAACGCGACCCGCAGATCGAGATGTATAGAATCTGAAAGGGAAAATTCACTTTTTTCACAGGGCCTTGCGGCAATACTCAAGAAAATCAATCGAGACATTAAATTTATTGATATATTGATTGACTTTGTGCATAGAGTCTGCTACTATCAAACCAAACCTTGCAGCATGAGATGGACGCGGCTTCGTGCATCGCCCTTTCTGGCAAGGGGGTATGCATAGTCCGGATCGTCACGCTGAGGATGGGCCTATGTACGATGTGCACTCTGTGCCCGGCAAATGTCCGGTGTGCGACGAAACGATGATTATCACCCGCCTGCACTGCCCCAACTGCGACGTGACCGTAGAAGGGCGCTTCGCCCTGGGGCGGCTGGCCCGGCTGACTCCCGAACAACTGGAGTTTGTGGAAGTCTTCCTGCGCTGCGACGGCAAGATGAAGCGCGTCGAGGGCGAGCTGGGCGTTTCCTATCCCACTGTGCGCAACTGGCTCAACGAGATCATCGTTGCGTTGGGCTACGAGGTGCCCGGCGGCGAACTCGCCGAAGAAATGACCGCCGAGCAGCGCCGTCAGGTGCTCGACGATCTGGCCGCGGGCCGAATTTCGACCGACGAGGCGATCAGGCTGTTGCACGGCGATCTGAGCTAGAGGAGAAGACGCAATGCCTACTCGCAAAGAGATTCTGCAAATGCTGGCCGAGGGGACGATTGACGTCAACCGCGCGGCTGAACTGCTGAACGCCGCTCAGGAAGAGTCACCTGAGGCACAGACGGCGGAGGTCACGTCGCCCGCCGTCGAAAAGTCGCTTGCGCTCGATGCGCCCGACAAACCGAAGCGTGGAGGACGCTGGCTGCGTATTCACGTCAGCGACCTGCGTACCGGGCGCAGCCGCGTGCGCGTCAACGTCCCGTTGGGGCTGGTGCGCTTTGGGTTGCGCATCGGAGCGCGTTTCACCGATGAACTCGACGAAGACCTGGCCCGCGACGTGATCGCTGCCCTGGAAGAGGGAACCATTGACGGTACCCTGGTGGAAGTGGAAGACGAAGAAGACAACGAGCGCGTGCATATCTTCGTGGACTGAGCGCTGGCGCGCGCCAGGAGGAAAGAGCCTATGAACCGTCATGAGTATGCGGGTGTTGATACGTCGGTGATCGTGCAGCAGATCGGCGGCGACCTGCGTGTCCGTGCCCATGAAGACGATGTGCTGCTGGTAGACGGCGAACTGGTACACGTGGAGCACCTGGGAGCCGGGCAGCCCTATCTGGTGCGCGCCGCCGGCGACGCCCGCCTGATCGTCCCTGAGACGATCCCGCTGGTGGTGGGGGCGGTCGGCGGCGACGCCAAGATCACCGATGTCGAGGCTGCCGTAGAAGTGGGGCACGTGGGGGGCGACCTGTCGGTGCGCAACGCGGCTTCGGCCAAGGTTGGGCTGGTCGGCGGTGACGCGCGTATCAAGCGCGTGAGCGGCGATGTGCGCGTAGAAGGCGTGGGCGGTGACGCCACCATCCGCGACGTAGATGGCTCACTGTGGGTGGGGCAGGTGGGGGCCGATCTCTACGTGCGCAACGTCCTGGGCGACTGTGTGGTAGAGCGCACCGGGGCCGACCTGGTGCTGAGCCTGGACTTCGCCGCGGACCGCGAATATCGTTTCAGCGCGGGCGCGGACATCCTGTGCCGCGTACATCCCGACAGCAACGTCACCTTCGAACTGCCCCCTGAGACAACCGTGCAACTCGATATCCCCGCCGAGGTGGTGGAAACCGACGAGCAGCATCGCATTGTGCTGGGCGACGGGAGCGCCCGCGTGATCATCGGCAAGGCCGACCGGCTGCGTCTGGTGGGCGAAGACGAAGATTACATGGTTGACTTCAGCGTGCAGATCGAGGACGAACTGGAAGCGCGCCTGTCGTCGCTGGAGGAGAAGCTCACTCAGCATCTGGAAGGGTTAGACGAGCGCATTCAGGCGACCACGGTGCGCCTGAGTTCGCAGGCCGAGCGCATGGCCGAACGCGCACAGCGCGAGGCATTGCGTGCCGCCGAACAGCTACGCCGTTCGATGGGACGCTGGGAAGACAAGCCCAAGCGCGGTAAGGCCAAGCGTGGCCGCTTTGCCGTGGGCATGATGGAGGGGCGCCCCACTCCCCCTCCGCCCCCCCGTGAGCCGGTCACCGAGCAGGAGCGGCTGATGATTCTCAAGATGGTGCAGGAGGGCAAGATCACCATCGAAGAGGCCGAAAAACTGCTTTCCGCGCTAGAATCGTGAAGAATGCCGGGCAGAACGCCCGGAGGCGATGTTGCAGGGCGTGCATCTCATCCTGGGGACAGGAGTGGTACCGGGACGCTGAGGGCATGAGGTGACAGGAGGGGCAACAGAACTCTGAGTCTCCGTGTCCTCTGCGTTCCCTGTGGTTCGACCGTTCCGTCCCCTGAGATGCACCCGTTCTGAGGCGGAGTGAGCATGGTCACGACAGGGGTACTGGCCCGCCGTGAGGCATTCACCGGGCTGCGTCCGATGCACCCGCGCGCCGATCTGGTGGACATCGCCAACCTGATCGAGGTGTGCTTCGCGCCGACGCTTGATGCTGCCGGTCGCTCGGCCATTCAGGAGATGCGCGCGCTGGGGCGGGCCAGGGGCATCATATGGCTGACCGCTCGCCTGGCGCGGGTGCTGCCGCCGCTCTACGGCTTCGTGTGGCTGGAGCGCGGGCAACTGGTGGGCAATGTCACCCTCACTCCGGCAGAGCGTGGGGGCGGCTGGGTGATTGCCAACGTCGCCGTGTTGCCTGCCCATCGGCGACGAGGCATTGCCCGGCGGCTAATGCAGGCGGCGCTGGACTTCGTCGCGCGGCGCAATACGTTTGCTGTGTTGCAGGTGGAAGCGGACAACGACGCCGCGCGCGCACTGTATGTGAGCCTGGGGTTTGAGGAGCAGCGGACGTTCACGCACTGGCGTTGCCCGGCCTATCAGCGACCAGCGCTGCTCAACCTGCCGTTGCCTCCGCTGCGCCCGCTCGTCCCCGCCGACGTGCCAGGCGTGACGGCGCTGGCGGAGCGTGTACGTCCCAACGAGCGGGGCGGCCTGGGCTGGCTGCGACCGGTCAATGAAGCGACCTTTCGTCCGGCGCGATTCGCCGCACTGCGCTATGCGTTCGGCGGTGTGCGCGCCGACACCTGGCTGCTACCCGGCAGTGACGGGCAACCGGTCGCGGCGCTGCGGTTGGAGACGCGCATCGGCGGCCTGGCGCGTTCTTTCGACGCGCTGATCGCGCCGGAGTTTGGAGAACTACTTGCAGCGCCGCTGATCAGTTTCGTGTTGCGGCGGTTGACGGGGCGCGAGCACCCCGTCGTCACCGAACACCCTAGCGACGATGAGGCGATGAACGCGGCGCTGCGCGGACACTTTTTCCGCCCCGAACGGACGCTGGTGCATATGATCTGGGCTGCGGGCAATGATGGGCCCACGACTCGCCGCCAAGGAGAAAGCGATTGATGACCACTGCCGAAGAACGGATGCGCATCTTGCAGATGATTCAGGAGGGCAAGATCACCGCCGAGGAGGGAGCGCGACTGTTACAGGCGCTCAGCAAGGGCCGTCCTGCGGTACCGCCTCCGCCGCCACCCACTCGCGACCCGCGCATGTTGCGCGTGCGCATCACTGACCTGAACACTGGCAAGACCAAGGTCAACGTCAATATCCCCATGAGCCTGGTGAACGTGGGCATCAAACTGGGGGCGCGTTTTACCCCTAGCTCCGCCGATATTGACTATAACGAGATCGTCGAGGCGATCAAGTCCGGAGCCAGCGGCAGGCTGGTAGATGTCGAAGACGTGGAGAGCGGCGAGCGCGTCGAGGTCTGGGTCGAGTAAGCGGGCAGGCAGCGGCTTGCCCGTCTGCGCCCGATCCCCTTCGGGTACGGCTGGTATCTGTCCGGGATTCCGATCGCAGTACAGGAGTTTAATAGTCTCTACTCGTAGCGGAAGCGCCACACGCCGAAGGCGAAGACCAGCGCGGCCATGCCAAGCAGCACGCCCAGCATCGGCGCGATGTCGGCCACCGTCCCCCCGTAGTACATCAGCTCGCCGAAGGCGTCCATCCCCCACGCCACCGGCGTCAGATGGCCGATCAGCTTCATGAAATCGGGCACGATCTCCAGCGGCCACCATGCCCCGCCCAACGGTGACAGCGTCAAGGCGAACAGCAAGCTCAGGCTGCTTGCCTGCGCCGAAGTACGCGCGACTGTGGACAACGCCACGCCCAGCGCGGTCGCGGTCAGCGTGTAGGCGAGCATGATCAGGGCGATACCCGCCGCGTTGTCGCCCCATTCTACGCCCATGGCCGCCCCCGCCAACACCAGCGCCGCGAAGATCGCCAGCCCATAGAGATAGCGCCCGACGATCTTGCCCGCCAACGTCTGCCAGCGGGGGACAGGCAACACGAACAGGCGTTGCAGCGTGCCCACCTCGCGCTCGTAGACCAGCACTGTCGAGCTGTTGAGCATCATGATCAGCACGAACATGATGGCCATGCCCGGCCCGCTTTGATTGAAACCATCACGCGAAGTGCGGGTCACAGTGCCCTGACTCTCCACGCGGATGGGGCGCGTGTCCCAGGCTGTCTCGACGGTCTGGCGCACCTGATCGAACGCGGCAGTTCGATCCCACGCCGACCCATCCTGCCGCTGGAAGACTTTCTCGGCCACGCTCACCGTCAGGTTGGCGATGGCGACTGCTCCGCCCAACCGCGAGATCGCCGCGTCAATCTTCTGCTCGGCCAGCAGCGGCGCATTGAGATCGGCGCTGCTCTTGTAGATCACGGTGACAGTGTCACCGGCGCGCAGACCCGTCCCGAAACCGACAGGAATGATGATCGTCCCGAAACTGTCGGCCTCCTGCAGGCGCTCGTCGGCGACCTGACGACGAGCATCGGGCGCGGCGCTGATGCCGCAGCCGGGCGCGTCCTTCGCTCCTACCAGGCACAACCGGAACGCGCGATCTGCCTCCATCTCGGCGCGCAGCGCATCCACCAGCGCCGCCGACAGCGCGCTGCCGTCCTCGTCAATCACATCAACCGTGATCGCCGCGCCGTCTGCGGAGCCGCCCATGGCAATGCCCAGCAGGAGCATCATCACCGCGGGCATGAGCAGGCCGAAGAGGAACGTCTCGCGCTCTCTGAGGGAGCGCAGCAGATCGTAGCGGGCAATGGTGATGATGGCGCGCATGAAACCTCTCCTCCCCGCTCAGACTTCCTGCCGCCGCGCGAAGACCCACAGCCCTGCCGCGCACAGAACGACGCCTATCGCCAGCAGCGCGGCCAGGTTGGGGACGATACCCGCCAGCGTCTTTTCGCCCGTCGCCAGGTCGAAGAAACCGCGAATACCCCAATAGTTCAGCGTCAGCCTGGGCAACCAGGCCAGCACGTCCGGCAGATTTTCGATGGGGATGAACGAGCCACCCAGCATCCCCAATACCATGGAGGCAATGGAGCTGTAGGTGCTGGCCTGTTCGGCGCTGCGGGCCAGGGCAGCTACCAGCAGTCCCAGGCTCACGGCGGCGAATACCACCGCCAGCACCAGGGCGACGATGCCCGGCCAGTTGTTTCCCCAGACGGGATTCTCGCGCCCCATCAGGCGGGCGACGAGCGTGGTCGCTGCGATCAAGATCACCATCTGCGCCAGTCCGGTGCCAACCATGCCGAGCAGCTTGCCCATCATGAAGACCCAGCGCGGCGTTGGCGTGCTGAGGATGCGCGGTAGTGTCCCCTGTTGCATCTCGGTGCGAATGGTTGCCGCGCCCGCGCCCATGGCGAAGCTCATGAACAGAATGGCCATAGAGGGGGCGAAGTATTGCATGGCGTCGAAGACGCGCCGCTTGCCTTGCCAGTCCAGCCGCTCCAGCCGGATAGGGCTGGCTGCGGCCAGGGTCATCGCCTGTGCGCGCAACTGCCCCGCCGCCTGCGCGACGGTCGCCTCGTCCGCACCCAGCGCATCGCCGATCTGCGCCAGCGCTACCGGGCCGATCTGCTGCGCCAGGATCACGCTGTTCATGCCATTGGTGACGGCGCTGAGGATGGCGCGCACCACGCTGGGGCCGATGCTCCGTCCGCTGTCGTAGTAAAGAGCGATCGGCGCTGGAGAACCGCCAGCGAGCGCTTTGGCCGTCCATTGCGGGTCGGTGATGGCGATAGCCGCGGCCAGGTCGCCGTCCTCGACGCGCGCGCGGGCTACGTCGAAATCGGCGTAGACTTCGCCGTCGGTCAGGTCGTAGAGTGCGCGGTAGGGTTGGTCGTGTGCCGGATCGCCGCTGGGAACGAACGCGCGCTGCAACTCTGCCCCCAGGCTGAGCAACGTCCCGTCCGGCAGAGTCGCTCCCTGATCCTGGTTGATCACGGCCACTGGCACCTCGTCTATCTGCACATCGCCGCTCGTGCCGAAGGCCAGACCGATGATCCCGCTCAACAGCACCGGCAGGGCGATCATGTAGATCAGGGCGTCCCGATCTTTGAAGGTGATGTAGAGGTCTTTCCAGGCAATGGTAGCGATCTTGCTGAACATGGGCGGTCTCCTCTCAGTCGCGCAGCGCGCGCCCGGTCAGGTGCAGGAAGACCGCTTCCAGCGTCGGCTCGCGCACTTCCACCGCCTGCAGGCTCCGCCCGGCCTGATTGATCAGCCGCAGGGCTTCCGGCAACACCAGCCGCCCATCTACCGCCAGCACGTGCAGCGCGCCGTCGTCGTCGGGCACGGGCGCGCAACTGCTCACGCCGGGCAATTGCCCCAGCGCTGTCACCAGTTCCGGCGTGACATCGGGCACTTTGAGCACCAGCGTATCCTGCTCGCCAACCAGGCGCGTCAGTTCTTCCTGCGTGCCCAGGGCGATGATCTCGCCGTGATCAATGATGCCCACCCGGTGCGAGAGTTCCTGTGCCTCTTCCATATAATGCGTGGTGTAAAGAATGGTGATGCCCTCCGCATTGAGGGCTTTCACAGCGTCCAGAATGTTGCGCCGGGACTGCGGGTCTATGGCGACGGTGGGCTCGTCAAGGATCAGGATTTGCGGGCGGTGCAGCAGGCCGACGCCGATGTTCACGCGGCGCTTCATGCCCCCGCTGTACTCCTGTACCGGGTCGTTCGCCCGCTCGGTAAGCCCGATGAACTCCAGGACTTCGTCAACCCGTCGCTTCAGCTCGCGCCCGCCCAGGCCATACATCCTGCCGAAGAAGGTCAGGTTCTGGCGGGCGGAGAGCGTCGGATAAAGCGCCAGTTCCTGCGGCACGACGCCGATCAGCGAGCGCACCGCCAGCGATTCGCGCGTGATCGAGTGCCCGCCGACGATCACGTCGCCAGCGGTGGGCGTCAGCAGGCCGCTGATCAGGCTGATCGTGGTCGTCTTGCCCGCGCCATTCGGCCCCAGCAGGCTGAAAATTTCGCCCTGCAGGATGGTAAAACTGACGCTTTTGACGGCGACGACCCCGTCGGGAGGGTTGAACTGCTTGGTGAGGTTGCGCAGCTCGATGATCGGCGTGTTCATGGAGGTACTCCCTGCTCAGGAACTCGAAAGGCTGGCGGGTGAACAAGGTGGCAGGCGACGAAGTATCACCACCAAACTATTACGGATTTCCGGGATCACAGGTTGTAAGCCTGGCCCATGGGGCACTTGCTCGGGCCTAGTGTAACGAAAATGTGCGATGGACACAAATCAACGGTACGCAGGGGTGCGTGCCAAATGTGTCAGGTAGTTTGCCGCGTTCGCCATGTTTTCCTGAGATCACTTCTGCGCTCCCCGCGTCTTGGTTACTTTTGCTGCGAGATGCATCGCAGAGCCTGTTGCGCTGACATGAAAACCTGTTGCACAATAAGAGCGTAGCTTGTACAGGCCGTAAGCCCTCCGACTACATTTGCCCAAACATGCGGCGGGGGCGCTCTGCACCTGATACCGGATCGCTCCGGGCAGCGCAATCACGGGGGAATGCCATGTGGAACCCAAGATGGATCGGTCGTGGTCTGTTGGTGTTGTTGGTGTTGACGGCGCTGCTGCCCGCCGCGCCTCCCGCACGCGCCCAGGTTCCCAGCCAACTGATCATCAACTACCCCGAAGTGACCGACCTGGGCGATGAGGGCCTGCAACTGGGATTGTACTTCACCATCGCCGATAGCACGGGGCGTGTCGTCCCCAATGCGCGGATTCAGTCGGCGCGCATCGTGCTGGACGACGGCGAGACGGTGGACAACATCATGCCAGAGCAGCCGAACACGCCCTTCTACATCGCGCTGGTGCTGGACGCCAGCGGTAGCATGGGGCCAGCCGCCGCCGCCATGCGCAACGCAGCCAATCAGGCTATCCAGAGCGCTCCAGAACAGGCGCAGATCGCGGTCATCCGCTTCAATGAGAGTATAGATGTGCTGCAGGATTTCACCAGCGACCGCAACCGCGCCGCCAACGCCGTGGGCGACGTGCAGCCGGTCAACCTCAAAGGCACCTGTCTCTACGACGCCACGCACCGCGCTATCGAGCTGGTCAGCCAGGCCCCGCCCGGACGGCGCGCTATCGTCGTCTTCACCGATGGCACCGACCGTCTGCGTCCGGCCCCGGATACCACCCCGTGCAGCCGTCACACCTTCGCCGAAGTGGTGGATTACGCCACCAGTCCCGCCGCGCGCGTGCCCATTCACACCATCGGCCTGCGCACCAGCGACCTTAACCCCACCGAATTGCGCAACCTGGCCAACCAGACCGGCGGCCTGACTGTCGTCGGCGAGCAGAGCGACCTCAACGCCTTGTTCCAGGACATTATGAACGCGCTGAAGAATCAGTGGCTGGCGCGGGGCATCTTCTTCCCGGAGCGCGGCACGCACGCCGCCACGCTGATCGTCACCCTGGCCGACGGTACCAAGCTCTCGGCGTCCACACAGTTCGAAGTACCGCGCGACTTCGCCGTGCCGCAGACGCCCACTCCCACCCCGACGCCGATCGTGGTCAAGCTGGAGATTCTCTCGGCGCGCTGGGATCGGGACGAAGACATGCTCTACCTGGAAGTGCGCGTTCAGGGCGAGCAGGTGATCGGCTCCTACCGTTTCGACTTCTTCGACGCCAACAATCAGCTTCTGGACAGCAAGACCGTGCCCAAACCGCTACCATCGCCGGTGGCGATCTCCGCCGTCAACCTGAGCGGCAAGCTGCGCGTGGAATTGCGCGCGCTGGACGCGGGCGGCAACTTCATCAGTTGGCCCGGCGAACGCGACCAGATGATCGACAAGATCACCTACGACCTGAACATTGTCCGGCCCACGCCCACACCGCCGCCCGCCCCGCCGACCCCCATCCCGGTGGAAGTGATCATTGACAGCATCGGCTACGATCAGCAGACCGATACCATCACTTTCTACCTGACGCTGATCGGCGCGACGGAAATGGGCGGCCTGCAAATCAACGTGGTGGACGCCAAGACCAGTCAGCTCAAGACGGTCTACAATGTCGAGGTCAGCGAGGCTGTGTCTGTGGGTGCGGAAGGGCTGGAGCCGCTCAGAGAATACCTGGTGCAGGTGATCGCGCAGGCTCCCGACGGGCAGAACCTGACGCGCAGCGAGCGCATGAACTTCGTCTATACGCCGCTGCTCACTCCCACGCCCGCGCCCACCGCCACACCTACCCATACCCCCACGCCCGAACCGGTCGAGGTGACGATCGCCGTGCGGCAAGACCCGCAGACCAAGGAATTTGTGTTCACCGTGGGCGTAGTGAATGAGGAGCGCGTGGCTTCCTACAAGCTGCAACTGCGCGACCGCAGCGGGCTGGTGAAAGGCGAATACGTCTACGAAGCGCCCCTGCGCGGTGAAATCCGCTTGCCGGAGTTGGAGAGCGGCGAATATACCGCCGTGATGGAAGCCTATGGGCTGGATGGCAGACGCACGGCCACCGGTAGCGTCACCTTTGCCTACACGCTACCGCCCACGCCTACCCCGACGCTCAGCCCGACACCCACGCCCTCGCCCACACCTACGCCGGGGCCGGGTGCCTTTGAGAAGCTGACGAACAATGTGCGCGACAATCCGGTACTGGCGCTGGTGATCGCCCTGATCGGCTTCGCGCTGGTGATCGTGCTGTTCCTGCTGGTGCGTCCGCGCAAGAAGACCGCTACCGGCACCGGCTTCCTGGCCGCGCAGACGGGCTTTTACCAGATGCCGGGCACCACTCCAGAAGGCAAAGCCGGAGCGCCAACCGTCAAGCCAGGCGCTGTTCCTCCGGCAGGCGGCGCGCCGACCATCGCCGACCAAGCCACCAACGTCTATACCGATGTCTTCGATTTCGTGGGCACGCTGGAAGTGCGCCGTTCACCTGCCATGCCCCGGATTGGGGCGAGCGTAGCCATCACCTCGGTGCCGTTCCGCATCGGCAGGGGCACACAGCACCCCAACGATCTCTCGCTGGACGAAGACAGCAGCGTGTCGCGCAGCCATGCCGTGATCACCCTGGAGGCCGGGCAGTTCCTCATCACCGATCAGGGCAGCGCCAACGGCACGCGGGTAGATGGTGTGCGCATCACCGCGCACCAGCCCTACCCCTTGCACGCGGGCGCGGTGATCCTGCTCGGCAAGGGCACCGAGCTGATCTTCTATCCCGGCGAACAGTTCGGCCCGCCGGGTGCCTCACCGGGGGGTAGCGACCTGGGCAAAACCAACTATGTAGACCTCAACCGGTCTGAGGGCTGAGCCATGCCAGGCCAGACGCTGACGCTGGACATCGCCGGGCAGACCGACATCGGTCTAAAGCGCAAACGCAACGAGGATTTCCTGGCTTTTCGCGTGCCGGAGCCGGACAGCGCCGAATACCGGCTGGGGGCGCTGTTCGTCGTCGCCGATGGTATGGGCGGCATGGGCGGCGGTGACGTGGCCAGTCGCACCGCCGTCGCCGAGATCATGGCGCGTTACTACGCCGACCCCGCGCAGGAGCCGCTGGTCGCCCTGCGCCAGGCCATCGAATACGCCAACACTGCCGTACGGACGCAGGCCGAGCGCGTCCATCTGCCGCGCATCGGCTCGACGGCGGCAGGGCTGGCGCTGTTGCCTGCCGGTGACGCCGTGCTCTTCAACGTGGGCGACAGCCGCGTCTACCGCGTACATCGCAACGCGATCGAGTTGCTCAGCCGCGACCAGAGCGTGCTGCAACACCAGCTTGACGCGGGGCTGATCTCGCCGGAAGAAGCCCGTCACGCCCGCAACGTCAACGTCACAGCCTTCATCGGCCAGCCCGCGCCGATCCAGCCCTTCTTCAACCGCGTTGCCACCGAACCGGGCGACGTATTCCTGCTGTGCACCGACGGGCTGTGGGACCTGGTCGAGCCGCACGAAATGTTGCACATCATCCGCACCCTGCCCGCCGAGGCCGCCGCCCGCAAGTTGATCGAGCTGGCCCGCAAGCGCGGCGGGCCGGACAACATCACCGCCATCATCGTGCGCCTGGGGACAGCGCCCCGCCGCAAGCGCCGCGCCTGGCTGGCGGTGGGTATGCTGCTCGCGGTCATGGTTGTGGCTGCAGCGGTCGTGTTCGCGCTGCGGAGTGGCGGGACGACCGGCGGTGACATCACCGACACACCTACACTGCTGCCAGCCGCCATCGCCGCCGTGCGCTCCCCCACGGTGAGCCTCACGTCCGCGCCAACGGCCACCCCTGGCCGGACGGTGGCTACCGCCACGCTCGCCGGAGCGCTGATCGTGCTGCCCAGCGACACGCCGACGACCACGCCCACCTTCACCGCGACCGAAACGCCCGCGCCGACCGATACGCCGTCGCCGACGCGCACGCCGACCGCCACGCGCACCCCAACGGCCACGTTCACCGTTTCGCCGACCAGTACCCCGACGGCCACCCCTTCGGCGACCCGCACGGCCACGGCCACGCCGTCTCCCTCTGCGACGCCGACACCGGTCACGCTGACGGCCACGCCCAGCCGGACACCCTCGCCGACGCCTACGCCACCCACGCCGACGGCCACGCTCGACCTGAGCAAAATTTCGCCAACGCCGACCGCGTCTCCCACGGCCACGGCCACGCCGTCGCCGGGCGAGGCCCTGCTGCGCCTGGCCGCCGCCGATCTGCCTGACGACGCGCTGGAGGGAGTGTTCCTTACCGAGGATACCACGCCTTATATGCTGATTGGCCTGGGAGCGTCTACCCCAACTCCGCAACCGCTCACACCACTGCCGGCGGGGACGCGCGTCATCGTGATCGGGCAGGACGATGTGCCGCTGCCCGACCAGCCGGAAGTGCTGTTGCGGCAGGTGCATGTCTTCGGCGGGCCGGAAGGGAAGGTGGAGTTCGACGCCTGGCTGGCGAAAGAGGTGCTGGAACGGGCGGTGCCGGTCGCGCCGTATGCTTATGTAATCAGCGACAGGCCGGTGAATGTGCGCACCGGCGACAGCACGCGCCACCCGATCGTCGCCAGTCTGTCTCCGGGCGATAGCGCGCGCCTGCTGGGTACCAACCAGGGTCGGACATGGTATAAAGTGCGTCTGGGAACTGGTCGGGAAGGGTGGGTCTTGGCGAGCCTGGTATTGACGCTGGGCCGCCCGCAAGACCTGGACGCGCTGTCCATTCTGCCGTCTCCACCGCTGCCCCCGCCGACGACTACCGCTACGCCCCTTGTCCCGCCGCCGGAGTTGCTGACGCCGTCGCCTGGGGCAGCAGAGAGACAGCCCGCCGATTCCGGCCAGAGCAGCGGCTGAGGCAGCGTGCCCGGCAGACTCAACCTGCGGCGTTGCCCCGTTCGCGGCAGGCGCGGCACAGGCCGAAGATAGCCATGTGATCAATACGCGGCTCGAAATCGTAGCGCTGGCGAAGCTGCGCGCGCAGCCCTTCCATCAGATCGTCGTCCAGCTCCACGATCCGCCCACAACCCAGGCAGACCAGGTGATGATGCGGCTCGCGATCGATGATCTGATACACCACTCCGGACTGCCCCAGGTCGGTCTGCGCCACCACGCCGCGTTCCTTGAGCCATTGCAGAATGCGGTAGACGGTGGTCTCGGTGAGCGCCGGGCTGCGTTCGGCCAGCAACTGCTGTACCTGCTGCACGGTCAGGTGCTCCCCGCTGGCGCACAACGCCTCGATGACCCATTGCCTCTGCACAGTCAGACGCTCGCCCTGCGCACGCAACCGCTCAATTATCGCCTCGGCACGCACCATAGCTGACGCTCCCCTGCACGAGCCACAGTGATATTCCCCATTGTAGACGTTCGGCAGGCAGAATGCTACCGGCCAAACTGGGGCCGCCGAAGCGCCGAATGGCGGGTTGTCCCGTCAAGGGGCTTGGGGTAAAGTTGCAGTAGCACTCGCAACAAGGATGCGCGCTTCCCCACAGCGTGGCGGAGCGCCGTCAACGGAGGGGAGACCATGCCTCGCATGTTTCGGATAGGCCGCCGCCCGCACTCCGCTCAGCTCGCTGAAGTTGCCCCGACTGCCGAGGCTGCTACCGAAGAGGAATGGGGCGACCTGGACCGTGCAGGGCTTGAGCCATTCGTGCCCGTGCCCGACGAAGACGCCTACGCCTTGCGCGCCTACTCCTACCGGGCCGAGCCGCCCCTTTCGTCCGCCGACGTCGCCAGGAGCACAGCGCGGCGCAGACGCCTGCGCTCGCCGCGCCTGTTGCCAGGTCTCCAGATTCGCTGGGGCTGGCTGATCCTGGCCCTTGCCCTGATCGCTGGCGGCGTGATCGGCACGCTGCTGCGGCAGGAGCGCCTGCGCGAAGAAGATATCGCCTGGTGGCCGGTCTTGCTCCTGGCCCTGGCTGGCGTCTGGATGCTGCTGGCGTTGATCAGACGGCGCGTAGCTTCTTTCCTCGGCGGGGCGGCCCTGGCCGGAGTGGGTCTGAGCGCCCTGTTCGATGCCCAGGATGTCGCGGTGCTGCGCGAAACGTTGCTGGGGCTGGTATTGGTCAGCATTGGCTTGGGTATCGTCATCCGCGGCTTCCTGTTGCGCGGGCGGATTGCCCGCTGATCTCCAGCGCGCCCCCTCAGCCAGGCGAGCACCTGAAACCCCCAGAGAAAAGTTGGCATCTCATGGATAGAACTGAGAGATTCTGATCACTCAGGACGTCGTACTGGATGGAGAGCAACGGTGAGCGGTGACGTAACGATTGGGCTGGCGTTTTTGGCGGGGTTGCTTTCGTTCATTTCTCCGTGCGTGCTGCCGCTGGTTCCCGCTTATGTCGGCTATATGGGCGGGCAGCTCACACAGCAGGTTGTCACGCCGCACGCTGTCGCGCGTGACTTCCGGCGGCGCTTCGGCACGCTGACGCACGGTATCTTCTTCGTGTTGGGTTTCACCCTGTTTTTCGTGATCTTCGGCCTGCTGACCACGGCTGCTGTGTCGTCCCTGACCGAAATCGGCGTTACCGAAGGGCAGGTGCGCGACGGCATCGCCCGCATTGGCGGCACGGCGGTGATCCTGTTCGGGCTGCACATCATGGGCGTGCTCAATCGTCTGTTCATCTGGCTGGGCGCACAGGCTGCCAGGCTGGATCGCTCGCCCTATGGCAACCTGATCTCCACGCTGGTGGGCATCGCCCTGATCGGAGCCATC
Source organism: Anaerolineae bacterium (assembly GCA_034433965.1). Classification (GTDB taxonomy): domain Bacteria; phylum Chloroflexota; class Anaerolineae; order Aggregatilineales; family Aggregatilineaceae; genus UBA2029. The sequence continues at coordinate 11,195 of DAOTZZ010000269.1, read as the reverse complement.
TACTGGCTGTTCGTCGAATCCTGGTTCCTGACGCTGGTGGTGATTCTGCTGCTGGCACAGGTTTTCCGCGACGCGCTCAAGGCCGACACCGCCGGGCAGTTCTGGGGCCGCATCATCGCCCGCCTGCATACGGCCCTTTATGTGGACACGCGCCGACAGGCCCGCCCCGACAGTCGCTACGGTTATCTGGGATCGCTCTTCATGGGCGTGGTCTTTTCGGCGGGCTGGACGCCATGCATTGGCCCCATCTATGGCGCAGTGCTCACGCTCGCCTCGACTGGCGGCTCAGTCTCCAAGGCGGGCGTCCTGTTGACGGCCTATGCGCTGGGGCTGGGCATCCCCTTCCTGCTGACAGCCCTGGCGCTGGATCGGGCGCAGGGGGTTTTTCGCCGTCTGCAACGGCACATGCGCGCCATCGAAACCTTCAGCGGTGTCTTCCTGATCCTGATCGGGCTGTTGGTTTTCAGCGGACAGTTGCAGCAACTCTCTACCCTGGGCACTCAGGGCGACCTGGGCGACTTTCAGCTCAATATGGAAAACTGCGTGGTCGGCGCGCTGGAAGGGCGGGTGCTCTGGCGCAACGTGCCCGCCTGCATCGGCGACGGCATCAAGGACGGCTTCTACGTAGCCGCGCCAAAAGTCAGCGCGGCGGCCTCTGCGGATCGAGACCTGGGCGCGGCTCAGGAGACGAGTGGACTTTCAACGGCGGCGGACGTGCCGGTGGGCCTGAGCGTGGGACAGCGCGCGCCCGATTTCACCGTCGAGTTACTGGACGGGCGCACAGTGGCGCTATCCGACTTTCGCGGGCGGCCTGTGCTGCTCAACTTCTGGGCGACGTGGTGCGGCCCCTGCCGCGAGGAATTGCCCGATTTCCAGGCTGTCTTCGACCTGCAGGGTGGTGCAGAGCGCTTCGTGGTGCTGGCTGTCAACAACATGGAATCGCGCGAGACGGTCGCGTCGTATGTCGAGGAAGTGGGCCTTAGCTTTCCGGTGGCGCTCGACCCGGAGGGCCGCATCAATTTCGACCTGTACCGCATTCAGGGATACCCGACCAGCTTCCTGCTCGATGCGAACGGTGTGATCGCCGCCCGCTTCCAGGGATCGTTGAGCGGGTCACAATTGCTGACTGCCCTGGAGACCTTGCCAACCGGATAGGGACAGAGAGAGTAGCCGATGACGTCGCTTCTTACGGCGGATGAACGCGCGCTGCGGCGCGCCATTCGTACCAATCGCTGGGTGTTGTGGTTGGCGCGGCACTGGCTGTGGCTGGCGCTGCTGTTCCTGTTCGTCTACACTGGCCTGTCGTTGACCGCCCCCGTGTTCATGAAGACGGGCTGGGACAGCGCCGCCAACGTGGTCTACACCATCTACGCGCCGTTGTGCCATCAGTTCGCCTTCCGGTCATGGTTTCTCTTCGGCGACCAACTGGTCTATCCGCGCGCGGTAGCTGGGTCGAGTCTACGCCCGTTTGAGTATTACGCAGCGCAAGACCCGCACTTTGCCGGCGTAGACCTCTACACCTGGTCGGCGGACCTGCAATTGAAGGCGCGATCGTTTCGCGGCAATGAGCAGATGGGCTACAAGACTGCCCTCTGCGAGCGCGACGTGGCTATCTATGGGGCGATGCTGCTGGCAGGACTGCTCTTCAGCCGGGTACGGCGTTGGTTGCGCCCCGCTCCCATCCTGCTCTATGTTTTCCTGGGGCTGGGGCCGCTGGGGCTGGACGGCTTCAGTCAGCTTTTCAGCTATCCGCCGTTCGAGTTCTGGCCGGTGCGCGAGACGTTGCCCACCTACCGTCTGTTGACTGGCGCGCTCTTTGGGCTGATGAACGTGTGGCTGGCGTTCCCCTATATCGAAGAGTCCATGAACGAGACACGCCACCGGATCAGTGCCCGGCTACGGCTGGCGGAACAACGGCTGGCGGAAATTCAGGCCACGCCACGCTGAGCCTGTTTGCGTGGGAAAGAAAAAAGACAGCCCCAGGGATTCCATCCCTGGGGCTGTTCTTCTGAGGGCTGGTATGGTTTACTCCCCGCCGCCCCATCCGATGGTGGGGGTGGGGGTCGGTGTTCTGAAGGTCGTCGGCGTGTTCGTCGGCGTGTTCGATGGCGTGAAAGTCGCTGTCGCCGGGCCGGGCGTGGGTGTGTTGGTCCTGGTCGGCGTGGGTGTGCGTGTGGGCGTTATGCTCGGCGTCAGTGTGATGGATGGCGTCAGCGTGATCGTCGGTGTGCGGGTGTTCGTCGGCGTGTTGGTCGGCGCTGGCGTGGGCACCGTGTACTGCCCATAGCAGATGAAGTTGATCGTGAAGCTTGTGGCGTTGAAGTCATAGCTGTTGTAGCCGACCTGATCGAGCCGCTCGGCTATCCCGTCGAAATCGAGCCACACATCCACCTGCTGGCCAGGGTAAATCACTGCATCTACCAACCAGCCTGGCCCGCCCGAAACACCTACTGTGGGGGGCGTGGTGGACTGCGCCGCCGAATCCCATATCTTGATGGCGGACGGATCGAAGGCATTCGGCCCGCCCACCGCCACGAAGTCCAGCCAGATCGGCGGCAAGGTGCGGTTGTAGGTGTTCCAGTTGATGCTGAAGCCGGTGATATAGGCCACCGCGATGTCCGTGTTGCGGATGGTGTAGCGCACCACCGCGTTGGTGTCGAAGCCCGCAAAGTTCACCTGATAGTTGGTGCACACCGGCGTCGGCGTGCGCGTAGGCGTATTGGTCAGCTCCCATCCACGCGGCGTGGACGTGAACGTGCTGGTGGGCGTGGGAGTGGGCAGACCGGTCAGTTCGACGACACAATCAGTCGCTGGCCTGTAGCCTATCCCACCCCAGGTGGTGCCCAGGTAGATGCGCGTGCCATTGAATGCGCCTGGCACGAAATACTCGCTGAGGCGCTGCGGGCCGTTGAGGAACTCGACGCGCAGCGCTGTGATCGCATTGGCATCGAAGCGGCGGTTCTGGTAGGTCGGCGCGTCGTCATCCCAGCCGGGATCGGTGTTGTCTATGACCGTGGGCGGCGTGAGGTCTCGCCCCTGCCAGAAGGCCGTGCGCGTCCCCACGCGCATGGTGTTGACATACATACCTGAATACCCTGGCGGCTTGGACCACTGCAGTTCCACCCGCGAGACAAAGACCGGCCCGTACTCGTTGGCATTCTCGATGCGGATTTCCAGCAGATTGTCCACCAGCCGCACCTGATCGAGCATGATCAGATCGCACAGCGGGGAAGGCGTGGCCGTGGCCGAGGGCACCGGCGTATCCGTCGGCGTGTGACTGGGCGTCAGGGTAACAGTCGGTGTTTCGCTGGGCAACGGTGTGTTGCTGGGCAACGGCGTATTGGACGGCGTGAAGGTGGGCAGCGCCAGCGCGGGCGGGATGTTGATCACGCGCGTAGAACGGAAAGACTCGTTGATCATCACGCGCCGCGCCTGCAACTGAATGTAGTCGGCCAGGCCCAGCGGCGTGATCAGCGGGTGATTGAAGAAGACGACGATCTCCACCGCGTCGCCGGGGCCGCCCGGATCGTACTGGTTGACCCCCTCCATGCCCGGTTCTTGCACCTGGCATAGCCGGTCGCTGCGGTTTTGGCTGGGCCTGTAGCGGGCCGGTATGTCGTAGTTCACGCCGGGGCGCGAACTGCAAATCCACACGTGGAACCAGCCCGGTTCGCTGTCGGTGATGGTGCCCGTGTGCAGGTCGTACTCATCCGGGTATTTCAGACCGACATAGTGATCGCCAGGCTTGAGCGCCAGCCCTGCTGCGCCAATCCGCGCCCGATCCACGATGGAGGGGATACGCGCCACATCCTGACGCAGCCATTGATCCTCGATGGCACCGGGCTGACAGTCATGGCCCCAGTGTCTCCGGAAGGCAACGTCCTCGCCCTCGGTGCAAGGCATCAGCGTATCCAGGACTACCTGACGGCGCTGCTCCTCAGTCAGCCCGGCGGGGATGGTGTAGCCCATGGCCTGCGCCAGGATGTCCTCATCCCATTGTCCGGTGACCGCATAACGCGCCGCGGCCCGCGCTGCGTTCTGCAGGGTGATCCACGCCTGGAAGATGCGCGCGAACTCGATGACGCCGAACATCAGCATCAACAAGATGGGCAGGGTCAGCGCGAACTCCACCAGAGTTTGCCCGCGCCGACCGTTCGTTGCTGGGTGGGGTGATTCTGGTGCTGGACTCATGGGCACTCCCCTTTGATCGCTGCGCATGGCTTAGCGCGACAGGCGCGTGAACATGCGGCTGGCGATCTCTTCAAACACGTCGTTCAACTCAGCCAGACCGGCAGCAAAGTAGTACTGTCCACATTGCTGCGTGGGGTGCAGGACACGGGTTGGCGTTTCCTCGCAGACATCGGGTTCGCCGTAGTAGTCGGGATACGGCCCGCCGATCGGATAGGTGGGAATCGGGTTGCGATCCTCCCGCAGATCATGTTGCAGGTTGTTGTCTATGAAGCCGTTGTCGCCCGCATCGGCAATGTAGCGCAGCAAGGGCGCGGCTGTCGGCTCATCAATCACTTCCTGCCCGAAGCCAATCGCGAACATGGCAATGAAGTTACCAGGGATGTTGGGCTGAATTTCGATCAGACCGGCGAAGTCAGCCATATCGCGGGCGTAGTCGTCGGCGTCATAATGGCCAGCCGTGCCGCACTCCGGATTGCCGACCTCTGGCTTGTTGGTCTCCCAATCCATGCAAAAATGGCGTGACCGGGGGTCGTTGTCGTTGCAATAGGGCTGCGCTCGCTCGGCCTGGGAAGGATTGTTCTCCGTGCACTCTGGCCACACATAGCCTGCATCTGGATTCCGGTTGCAGAACGTCCACCAGGGACAGAAACCGTAATAGCCGTAATCGCGGATGCTGGTGGCTTCGGGGATGCGGTTGGTGACATTGGCCGCCCCGTCGCTCAGCACCACCATCACCCACACCGCATCGCGGCGCACATCTACCGGATCGGTCAGCGCATTGCTACCGGCCAGGATGCCCCCGCCGATGTTGGTATTGCCGCACGGGGCAATGGACTCATAGGCAAAGGGGCGGCGCTGTGGTTCTCTGGTGGGATCGGCCCCATCCGCTATCCACTGATTCCATTCAATCTGCGCACCCACAAATTCCTGGCAGATATTGTGGAGCTGCCACTGATTCGGGTTGATCCACACACCCACCTTCTGGTTGAGCGTGCCAATGGCCGCCTGTTCGCTGCGCAGCAGAGGGCGGAAATTGGTACCAGTGCCGTCCGGATCGTAGGCCACGCCCACTCGGTCGAAGGTCACCAGCACCACGCGGTCGCCGCGCACGAAGTCCAGGCGCTTGATGAACATACGCGCGGCATCTTTCACCTGTTTGAACGGCTGACAGATCAGCGTGGTGAAGTTGAAGCCCAGCGGATCGGTCAGGCTGCTACTCTGGGCCGTGCTGCTGGCCAGCCCATCCTCGCCGGGATCCCACATGTTGTTGAAGTTGGCGTCGTGCCAGATGTGGCCATTGGGCAAAAAGCCGCCTGTGGACTTGCGCACCGTGCCATCGCTCACCGAGCCGGTGCCGGGATCGTTGCAGCAACCGGCCCAGCGTTCCCTGGCGAAGGGACGGATGCCGGCGGCCAGGTCTGCCGCAGTGGTGTAGCATTCGGGACGGATAGTACGCGATCCGCCACCGCCGTAACTCAAACCGACGGCGGTGTAGTGCGTGATGTTGGTCTCCTGCGACATGGACTCCGAGGTGTCAATCACCAGCGCCACGTCGAGCACTGCCGTCTCGCCCACGGAAGTTGCTTCCAGGGTGATCGAATCAATGCCGAGCAGCGCCAGGAAGGTCGTCGGCGACTCGATCTGCGCGCTGACGCGGATCAGCTTGCGCGGGTCGTTCCAGTCGCACAGTTCGGTCTCGGGCATGTAGCGACTGACCGGCGAGTAGGCGGCTTCGGGGTGCGGCTCGCCTTCCCAGGGGCCAAGCCCCAGTCGCCATTTGTGGATGTCGGTCTCGCAGCTTTCGACCAGCACGCTGCGGGGATCAATGTTGTGCAGCTCGATGTACTGTTCGGCGATGACGGAGATGGTGGCGAAATCCGATCCTTCGCGCACCTGACTGGCCGCAGCGATAGCGGCAGCGTCTACCGCGCGGCGCAGTGCCGCATAGCGCACGAACAGCAGCGCGATATCCGTCACCAGGCCGACAAACGCGATGAGGGCGATGAACGCGAAAGCCAGCAGCAGGATCGACTGGCCGCGCTGACTGCGCCGGAGCAGGTGAGGGAAGACAGGCAGGCGTTTCATAGGCATCCCATCGCTGGTCGCTAATAATCCAGATCCGGTTCGGCTGCTGAAACGGGGAAGAAGGCCCACACATGCATCATCTGGCCTTCTTCGAGCGGCCCCAGGTTGAACCAGGGCAACGCCAGCAACTGACGGTGCCGCCAGAACACTTCTACCAGCACCAGGCCATAGTTGGGCACATGCGCGATCTTGGCGCGGTCGGGATCAGCGGCCAGATTCAACATTTCCTCGACCCGCTGTGTCGAAAAGGCCGATCCCAGGCAATCCATCGGCGCGCCGAAATTCATGCGGTGATTGCCACGGAAGACGTATCCCCGCACATTGTCCCACGTTGAATCGAAACGGGCGGAATCTTCGTCCAGGCCGGTGCCGCTGCCGTCGTGATTCCAGTCGAAGGGATCGAACAGGTCGTCGTTCTGGCATTCGTTGGCTTTGGCGGGCAGGCGACCGACCACGCGCACCTCGGCATAGGGGGTACCCCGATTGAGCACCACGTACTGAAACACCGAGACCACAATATCGTCAGTCAGATCGTTGAATTCCAGCGGCTGCATGTTGCCGATCACCGAGCAGGCCACACCGTCGTAGAAGCCAGTGGGTCGCTCGTCACCGACGCTGTAGCCCCAGGCCGTCAGGTCAGGGCCGGGCCAGGTGAGCTGTTCCTCGAAGGGACGTTTGTCGAAGTTGGTTTCCAGTTCCTCGCAGTCCATGCGGTGATACTTCAGTTCTTCACCGTCCGCCCACGAGAGAGGATCGAGCGTGGCCCCGAAGCGCCCGGCCTCACGTACCACGTCGAGCAGCGTCAGGTAGTTGTTGGCGTACCAGCCGATTTCGGTCAGGCCCATCAGCATGATCAGCAGGATGGGCAGGGTGAGGGTCAGTTCGACCAGGCTCTGCCCGCGCGTGCCTCTACCGTCCAGAAGCGCCAGTAGGTTGCGTAATCGGTCCCGCATGGTGTCACCTCAACGCGCCGGCGCACGCTGCCGGCTTGCAGATTGCCCCTATTGGCAATCATACCATAGGTAGCTTACCGGCCCTGTCAGACTATTGTGAGGAGTTTATAAGGATTTGTCAGCGCTGAACAGGCGTTGGCGTCTGTGTACCATATTCGATCAGCGCATTAAGGGTATAGCCGCGTCCATGCAACGACACGATGATGTTGGGGTGATCGGGGTCGGCCTCGATTTTGCGGCGCAGATTGCGGATGTGATTGCGCACCAGGGCCGTATCGCCGCTGCCCGGAGCATAGCCCCACAGCGCTTCCAGCAGGCTATGGGCGGTGTGATAGCGGTCAGCATGGCGGCAGAGGTAATCGAGCAGCTCGTACTCAGTGGCGGTGAGGGTAGCCCGCCGCTCGTTGATGGTCACCATGCGCGTCTCCGGGTCGAGCCGCAGCACTGGACGGGTGGCCTGCGGGCGTTGCGCCGCCCGCCGCAACAGGGCACGCACCCGCGCGCGCAGTTCCCGCGAGGCAAAAGGACGGCGCAGATAATCATCTCCGCCACAATCCAACGCCTGTGCGACGGCGTGCGCGCTCACGCGCTCGCTGACGAACAGGATCGGCGTGTGTGTCACATAGGGCAGGGTGCGCAGATAGGCGCACAATTCCAGCCCGTTCATATCGGGCAACGAGGTGTCGAGGATGATCATGTCCGGGCGATGCACCCGCGCCAGTTCGACCGCCGTCCGCGCATCAGCAGCTTCCAGCACAGCGTGACCTTCCGGTGCCAGCGCACGCCCAATGACGTGACGCGTCGCCGAATCGCTGTTGACGGTCAGAATGGTACAACGCCCTGCACTTCGTGCGAACATGGAGGACTTCCAGTTTTGCGTCTGTCGTCTGGCCTAAGTATAAGTGACATGGGGCACTTGTGGATGGCGCGCGCATGAAAGATCTGTGAAAAATCCTGCGACAGCCGAGGGCAGGGTGCCACAAGGGCTGGCGTTTTTGTCTGCCAATTATGCGCTGTGCCCCAGGCGAAGACGGCGGGACAAGAGAGGAAGGACCCTGTAGAGACTCCGGCTCAGCCGACGATCATATAGCCGACGCCGTGAATGGTGCGGATGTAGCTGTCGTCGCCGGCCCGTTCCAGCTTGGCGCGCAGATTGCGCACATGGGCGCGCACCAGGTCGGGATCGCCGGTGTCCGGCGGGTAGTCCCACACAGCTTCCAGCAGGTGCTGGGGCGAAAGCGCCTGATTGGCGTGTTCCATCATGTAGCGTAGCAGGCGATGCTCGGTCGCAGTGAGCTGGATCGGCATGCCGTTTCCTACCGTGACGCGATGAGTGCTGGAGTCCAGTTGCAATTGTCCCACCGTCAGGATGGGGCTTTCCAGCACAGCGCTGCGCTGCCCGCGCCGGATCAGGGCGCGCACGCGGGCGGTCAGCTCGGCAATTTCGAAGGGCTTGACGACATAGTCATCACCACCCGCATCCAGGCCAGCGACAATGTCGTCCGTCTGACCGCGCGCGGTCAGGAAAAGGATGGCCAGATCGTCGTATTGGCTGTTGGCGCGGATACGGCGACAGACCGTCAGCCCGTCCAGGCCGGGCATGATGATATCGAGGATGATCAGGTCAGGACGGCGTGCGGCCAACAGGTGCAGCGCCTCAGCGCCGGAGCTTGCCCGCCCCACCTCGTAACCTTCGCGCGTCAGCGCCCGATACAGCGTGCCCAGCACATCGGGATCGTCGTCTACGGCCAGGATATACGGTTTGCTCATACTACCCCCTCTCCCCGCCACACCGGCAAGAAAATGGTGAAGCGCGTACCCTCATTATAAGCACTCTGCATTCTGATGCTACCACCACACCTTCTAACAACCTGCTTACAGATGTGCAATCCCAGGCCCGTGCCTTCGCCCAGGGGTTTGGTGGTGAAGAAGGGGTCGAAAATCTGCCCCTGCAATTCAGCCGGAATGCCTATCCCGTTGTCCCAGACGGTTACCTCTACGCCGTCTTCGGCGTGCAGATAACGTGTGCTGATGCCAATCCGCGGGTCGGGACGGTTGACAACTGCATCGCGCGCGTTGAGCAACAGGTTCAGCCAGACGTCTTCCAGTTGACCGGGCACCGCTGACACCGGGGGCAGCCCGTCGGCCAGATCAACGGTCAAGGCGATGCGCCCCTGCCGGATGTGCGACTCGACCAGGGTCAGCGTATTGCGGATGGTGGTGTTGACCTCCTGCGGCTCAGGGACTTCTTCGCCGGTCTGCTGACGGGCCATGGTCAACAGGCGGCGTACTACTTCCAGGGCACGCTTGCCCGCGCGTTGAACCGCTTCCAGCCCTTCGCGATTGGGATGATCAGACGGTAGATCGGCCAGCAATAGCTCCGTATCTACCAGAATGGTGGTGAGGGGGTTGTTGATCTGATGCGCGACCGCTGCCGCCAGTTCGCCCATGGCCGACAGGCGCGCCGTCTGCACCAGGCGACTCTGGGTGCGATGCAATTCCTCCAGGCTCAATTCCAGATCGCGGTACAGACGGGCGTTCTCCAGGGCATTGGCCGCCTGCAACACCAAAGCCTGGGCCAGTTCGACCTCGCGGCGGCCAAAGTCGCGACGGGTGAGCGTATCTACCAGCAACACCAGACCGGCGGAGTTGCCGCGGATGATCAGCGGTAGGGCCAGCACGCTCTGCCCATGCACCAGGTCGGTCAGCCGCTTCAGATCGCCCTCCGGTGCGCCGCTGACCGCTTGCTGACTGGTCAGCACGCGGGCCAGCGTCGGGAAAGCCGTCAGGTCAAGTTGAGGCTTTGGCTCTTCCAGCCAGATGCCCCCACCGCACGACAGGGCGATGGTCATCTGGGCGTGCGTCGGGTTCCACAGGGCGATCTCCAGCCAGTCGGCCCCTGCGCTGGCGATCATGCGCTCCGCCGCGGTGAACAGGCTGCTCTGATGACGGCGAGCGTCTGTGTCGGCAAAGGCGCTCAGCAGGTCGTGCGTGTGATGCTGCAGCTCCTGTTGCGCCGAGCGCAGGTGTTCGTCGCTGAAAGGTTGCTGCAGCCGCGTCAATAAGACCGCGCCCAGGGGTTGATCGTGGGTCAGCAAGGGCACCACGATCGCCCCCTGCGCCGTGTAGCGTTGCGGGAGCAGCGCGGAGACGGGCTGCGCGTCGCGGTGAGTGAGCAGCGGGCCAAGCGCAGGACGGCGTGTGGCCAGCGCGCGCGCCAAAGCTGGGCGAAAGCCGTCGCCCGGCTCTGGACCATTTGCGCCGCGCCACAGGGCCCGGTAGTGAATGGCCCGCCAACGCAACACTTCCTCGCCCGGAGACCACTCGCCGATGTAGCACTGCCCGGTGCCCAGTGCCGCGATCAGTTGGCGGGCGATGATCGCCAGCACGCGGTCAATAGCCAGCGTGGAATTGGCTGCTTCGCCCGCTTCGACCAGGATGCTCAGTTCATGCGTGCGCTGCACGCTTTCCTCGTACAGACGCGCGTTTTCAATCGCTACGGCGGCGTGCGCAGCCAGGTCCTGCAGCAATTCCAGGTCGTGCTCGGTGAAGGTGCGGTCGGCGAACTTGTTGTTGACGCCGAGCACGCCGATGATCTGTCCTTTGATGGACAGTGGCACATAGAGCAGCGATTTGACCAGGTATTCCGTCTTGATCTTCTGCGGCCCCTGATCGCCCACCAGCACCGGACGCCCGGAACGATAAACCTGCCCCGCCAGCGAGTCTTGCGTCTTGATGCGGAAATTGCGCGCGGTTTCGGTATCCAGTCCCTTGGCGGCGCGGATGAGCAGGGCCTTGCCCTCTTCGTCGGGTAGCAACAGCAACCCCTCTTCGGCATGGCTCAGGCTGACTGCGGCATCCACGACCTGGGTCAGCAGCGTATCCAGGTCGAGCACGGCGCTCAGCGAGCGGGCCAGCCGCGAGAGCGTCTGCTGTTCGGTCAACCGCTGGGCCAGCAGTCGGAGA
>DAOTZZ010000268.1:0-21094 GCA_034433965.1 Anaerolineae bacterium | reverse complement strand
GTGCACGGGTCATTCAGCGCGAAGATGCAGCCAACTTCAAGCCACAGGGCATCCGTCACCTGCTGTTCTGGGGTGCGGTGGCGACGGGCGGCGCAGTGGCCCTGGCGATCCCGCTGCTGTTCTCCTACGACATCATTGAGGTGCCCTGGATCAACACCATGGCCGACACGGTTTCCGTGGGAGCGCAGGAAGGGCCGCGCCTGGCCGCGCCCGCCGAGTCCGTGCCCATTCAGGGACCGGTGCTCATTGCCGGAGAGCCGGCGACCAAACCCTTGCCCGCGACAGCAACTTCGCTGGAGCGCGGCAAGGCCCTGTTCGCCATCAACTGCGCCATGTGTCATGGCATGGCGGGAGACGGCCAGGGAGCAGAAGTGGGCAAGTACTTCCCGGAGATTCCCGCTTCGCTGGGGGAACGCGCCGCGATGCTTTCGGATCAGGAGCTTTTCCTGGTGATCACCAATGGCAAGAACCGGATGCCGAGCCTGGCGGAGAATCTCAGCCCTGGCGAGACGTGGGATGTGGTCAATTACGTGCGCAGCCTGAGCCAGTGAACCCGGCAAGGAAAGGGAGGTTGACGTGTTCAAACGAAGTGCGGTTGGTGCGGTGACGCTGCTGATCGTAGCGATGAGTCTGGTGGCATGCAGCGGGGGTGACCTGGCCGAAGACCTGACGCCCATCCCGACGCTACCAAAGGGTGATGAACCGGAACTGATCGAGGCGCTACGGGCGACGCCTGCGCCCGCTGTGGCCGTGCCCGAAGGCGGTGCCGGGGCGGAAAGCGGCACAGTGCCTGACACGGCACAACTGGTAGCCCAGGGCAAGGAACTGTTTGTGCAGTGCGAAGCGTGTCATGGTGCTGCCGACGGCGTAGGCCCGGCACTGACCGGCATGGGCGCGCGCGCGGCAACGCGGGTGGCTGGTCTCTCGGCAGCGGACTATCTCTATCAGTCCATTGTACAGCCGGGTGCTTACCTCGTGGAGGGCTTTTCCAACATTATGCCCAAGAACTATGGCGAGCAGTTTAGCGAGGCAGAGTTGCAGGCACTGGTAGCGTATATCCTGGCCGAAACGGGCGGAGAAATGCCCGCTGCCGAGGAAGAAGAAGCTGAAGAGACCACGGCGGCTGATCCGGCCAATGGCGAGCGCCTGTTTGCCGCTTCTTGTAGCGGTTGTCATGGGGCGGCGGATGGCGCAGGCCCGGCGTTGATTGGTATGGGCGAGCGGGCCGCGACGCGCGTTGAGGGGCTGTCGGCAGAGGAGTATCTGCATCAGTCCATCGTAGAGCCGGGCGCTTACGTGGTTGAGGGCTTCAACAACATCATGCCCGCTATCTACAGCCAGGAATTCAGCGAGCAGGAACTGGCCGACATTGTGGCCTACATCCTGACGCAATAGCTGGCCCAAGATCATGGTCGCATGGGGGACTCCCGGAGTCCGGCGGATTGCGGGAGTCCTTGCTTGTGGCAGGAATGGCATGCGCGCGCTGCGCACCGCTCTTCTCGCGAGACTGCCGCTTGACGGGGGCACTGCCATCCTTTACAATTCCATCCCGGCATTTAGAGAGAAACGCAGACCATCAGCATGTTCGAAAGCCTGAGCGATCGCCTGCAGAACGTCTTTGAACAACTGGGGCGCAAGGGCCGCCTGACCGAGGACGACGTCAACACGGCCATGCGCGAAGTACGCATGGCTTTGCTCGAAGCCGACGTCAACCTCAAGGTCACCAAGGACTTCATCAATCGCGTCAAGGAGCGGGCCATCGGCGCGGAAGTCCAGAAGAGCCTCAAGCCGTCGCAGCAGGTGATCAAGATCGTTCACGAGGAGCTGATCGCCACGCTCGGTCAGCCGGGACGCCTGAACCTCAGCGGCCCGACGCCGCGTGTGATCATGCTGGTGGGGCTGCAGGGGTCGGGCAAAACGACCACCGCGGCCAAGCTCGCGCTGATGCTGCGCCGGGACAATCGTCGGCCTTTTCTGGTGGCTGGTGACACCTACCGTCCGGCGGCGGTCGAGCAGTTGGTCACGCTGGCCAGGCAGATCAACATCCCCTACTATGAAGAGGGGACGTCGGCTCCTCCGCCGGATATCTGCGTGCACGGGGTTGAGGCGGCTCGCAGAGCTGACGCAACCGTGGTGATTCTGGACACAGCAGGGCGTCTGCAGATTGACGATGAGATGATGGACGAGCTGGTCGCCATCCGCGACCGCACGCAGCCCGCCGAAATTCTGCTGGTGGCCGATGCCATGACCGGCCAGGAAGCCGTGCGCATCGCCGAAGGTTTCAATCAGCGCGTGGGGTTGACTGGCCTGATCCTGACCAAGGTGGATGGCGACGCACGCGGCGGCGCAGCGATCTCCATGCGCGCAGTGACCGGCGTGCCGATCAAGTTCCTGGGCACGGGTGAGAAGCTCGACGGCCTGGAAGTGTTCCATCCGGATCGGCTGGCTTCGCGCATTCTGGGCATGGGCGACGTGCTCAGCCTGATCGAGCGGGCCGAGCAGGCGTTCGACATGGAAGAAGCCGAGCGTCTGCAGCGCAAATTGCTGAAGAATCAGTTCACGCTGGAAGACTTCCTCAAGCAGTTGCAGCAGGTCAAGCGAATGGGTAGCATTGGGCAAATTCTGGATATGCTGCCCGGCATGGGACGCCTGCGCCAGCAACTGAACATTGATAACGAAGAAGCGCAGCGGCAGCTCCGGAAGGTCGAGGCGATCATCAATTCGATGACGCCTCAGGAACGGCGCAATCCCAAGCTGCTGAATGCCAGTCGCAAGAAGCGTATTGCTGCTGGAAGCGGTACTACCGTGCAGGATGTCAACGCCCTGCTGCGGCAGTTCCGCGAGATGCAGCGCATGATGCAGATGATCGGGCGCGGACGTTTTCCGCGTATTCCTGGTCTGTTCAATTGACGGGCGCGGCCCGTCACATGCTGCGGTTGTCTGGCAGTCTGCCCTGCCAACCCTCGGCAGCGCGCAGCAAACCAAAACGTATGCACAGTACTGCACCATCAGTGAGGGATAGGATACAGGGATGGTTCGCATTCGTCTACGCCGCGTAGGGCGTAAGAAACAACCCAGCTACCGCATTGTCGTCGCTGACGCGCGCAGCCCGCGCGACGGTCGCTATATCGAAGCCATTGGCTTCTACAACCCGCGCACCGAGCCGGAAACCATCACACTCAAGGAAGATCGCGCGCTGCACTGGTTGAGCGTGGGCGCTCAGCCCAGCGAGCCGGTCGAGCGCATCTTCAAGAAGCTTGGTACGCTCGCCCGTTACGAGCGCCTGCGCCAGGGTGAGGCGTTGGAGGTGTTGGTGGCCGAAGCCCAGGCCGAGGCCGAAGCCCGTGGCCCCATCAGCCCGAAGACCAGCTATCCGCCCAAGCCAAAGGCCAGGAAAGCCGAAGCGGCTGATGAGGCTGCTCCGGCGAGCTAACGGCAGGGCCTGTGACAACTTGACGCAACGAATGCGGACAGCGAGCGGTTTTGTGCTGTCCGCATTTGCCCTTTGCGGCGGGCAGCATTGCCCACCGGCTCAACCTGGAGGAACACTCCCATGAAAGAACTGGTCGAGTACATCGCCAAGTCGCTCGTCGAAGACCCTGGTCAGGTGCGGGTGACCGAAACCCGTCACGGCAACATGACGGTCCTGGAACTGGAAGTGGCCCCGGATGATATGGGCCGCATCATCGGTAAGAACGGACGTGTGGCCAATGCCATCCGCGTATTGGTGCGCGTCCCCGCTGCCAAACAGGGTAAGCGAGTTTCCCTGGATATTGTCTGAGCAGATAGTCATGCCCGATTCTGGCTCGACAGGGCGTCCGCCCGCTCCTCCTTTCCTCTTGCTCGGACGGGTCTTGCGCCCGCACGGCGTGCGCGGTGAAGTGCGCATCGAGGTCATCACCGCCTATCCGGAGCGCATCGTGCCCGATCAGCGCGTCTATCTGGGCCGCGATCCCTCCGACGTGAGCAGCGCCGTCCCACACACAGTTGCCAAAGCGCGCAAGCACCAACAATACCTGCTCCTGCAGTTCAAAGAAATCCCCGATCGCAATGCCGCGGAGCTGCTGCGCGAGCAGTATGTGATGGTGGCTCTGGAAGACGCAGTCCCGCTCGAAGAAGGCGAGTACTACCTGTTCCAGGCCATCGGCCTGCAGGTGATCACTACTGAGGGCGAGGTGCTGGGCAACGTGGTGGACGTGATCGAGACGGGGGCGAACGACGTGTTCGTGGTACACGGGCCGCGCGGTGAGGTTTTGCTGCCCGACACCGACGAATGCGTCCAGAACATTGACTTCGAGGCGGGCACGCTCACCGTGCACCTGCTGGATGGCCTGCTGGGCGAGTGATTTGCGCCGCCCCGATAATGAGCCTGAGGCAGACGATGGACGCGCGCAAGTACTGGCTGGGCTTCAACGCCGTCAGGGGCATCGGCCCGCTACGACTGCGCGCCTTGCAGGCGGCTTTCGACTCTCTTGAAAGCGCCTGGCATGCCTCCGAAGCGGAACTGGCAGCGGTGGGACTGGATCGGCGAGCCATCGCCAACCTGTTCCAGGCACGGCAGCGCTTTGACCTCGACCGGATGCTGGAAGCCGTTTACCAGGCGGGCGCTGCCGTCATCACGCTGGACGATGCCGACTATCCCCCCTTGTTGCGCGAACTGCCCGACGCGCCCCCTGTGCTCTTCGTCAAAGGGACGCTGCTTGATGCTGACCGTTGGGCTGTCGCTTTTGTGGGCACACGTCGTGCTACGGCCTACGGACGCGAGGTGACCCGTCAATTGGTGGCATCGCTGGCGGGAGCGGGGATCACGATCATCAGCGGTCTGGCGCTGGGCATAGACGCGGCAGCGCACAAGGCCGCACTGGACGCCGGTGGTCGGACGATCGCTGTGCTCGGCTGTGGCATTGACCGTGTCTACCCGCCGGAACACCGCAAGCTGGCCGCCGACATCGTCAGCAACGGAGCGCTGATCAGCGAGTTTCCGCTGGGTACTGAGCCAGAAGGCAAAAATTTCCCCGTGCGCAACCGGCTGATCAGCGGGTTGTCTCTGGGGGTCGTCGTGGTAGAAGCGCCGCTCAATAGCGGGGCGTTGCTCACCGCCGACTTTGCCGCTGAACAGGGGCGCGACGTGTTCGCTGTGCCGGGCAACGTGACTTCACCGGCCAGCGCGGGCACCAATCGCCTGATTCAGAACGGGGCCAAGCTGGTGGTGAACGCCGATGACATCCTGGACGAACTGAATCTCACGCGCACGTCTGTCGAGACACAGACGCAGGTACGACAGATCGCGCCCGACTCGCCTCTCGAAGCGACGTTGGCGGCTCTGCTGGAAGACGAACCGTTGCACATTGACGACCTGGTCGAACGCTCCGGTTTGCCCATCACCACGGTCAGCAGCACGCTGGCGCTGATGGAACTCAAGGGCATAGTGCAGCGGCAGGAAGGGATGACGTATACGCGCGCGCAGGGTGGAGCGTCCTTGTTGCGCCTGGACTGAGCAGACTGTCACGCCCGCGCCGGGTGTGGCTTTGAGGCTTTCTTACGGACAACCGCAATGAACTCACTCTACGCACTCATCATGGCCGGCGGCGGCGGCACCCGTCTGTGGCCGCTCAGCCGACGCAATCGCCCCAAACAAATGCTACCCCTGGTCGAAGACCGGACGATGTTCCAGATTTCTGTCGAGCGGCTGGCTCCGCTGTTGCCGCCGGAGCGCATTTTTGTTGTTACGGGCGTTGATCAGGTGGAAGCGCTGCGTGCCAGCACGCCTCAAGTTCCCCCGCAGAACTTCGTCGCCGAGCCATTCGGCATGAATACCGGCCCTGCGGTCGGCCTGGGGGCGATCCACATTCAGCATCGCGATCCGCAGGCGGTGATCGCTGTACTCACTGCTGATCAGCACATTGCCGACAAAGCCCGGCTACGCGGCGTGCTTGCCGCCGCGGCTGAACTGGCGCTGGACGGCTACATCGTGACGCTGGGCATCCGGCCAGACTTCCCCGCCACCGGCTATGGATACATTCAACGCGGCGCACCCCTACGCCAGATTGGCGAATTCCAGGCATATCGCGCCGACCGTTTCACCGAAAAGCCCGATCTGGAAACGGCGAAAGCCTTCCTGTCCAGTGGCCTGTATAGCTGGAACAGCGGCATGTTCATCTTCCGCGTCGAGCAGATCATGGCCGAATTCGCCCGCCAGCAACCGGTTTTGCACGGCCTGTTGCAGGACATCCAGGCCGCGCTGGGATGCCCCGACTATCTCGATGTGCTGCGTGAAAAGTGGCCGCAGATGCCCAGGCTCTCCATTGACTACGCCGTCATGGAAGGCGCGCAGAACATGGCCGTCATCCCGGTAGATATGGGTTGGAGCGATATTGGAAGCTGGGAGACGCTCTACGATGTGCTGGAACACGACGCGGACGGCAACGCAGCCCGCGGAGATGGTCGCGGCCATATTCACCTGGGGTCGAAGAAAACCCTGGTCTACAGCGACAAACGGGTCGTGACGATCGGTGTGGAAGACCTGATCATCGTGGACACAGACGACATCCTCTTCATTTGCCGTCGTGACCGCTCGCAGGATGTGCGTGAGATCGTCGAGCGTCTGAAGGCCGCGGGAGAGGACGATCTGCTATAGGGGGCGTTATGGTCATCATCGCCGCCACGATTGACCTGGACCTGCCGGGCGTGGCCTCGCTGAAGGAAAAGCGTGGCATCCTCAAGTCGTTGATCGCTCGCCTGCACAGCGCCTTCAATATCGCGGTGGCCGAAGTAGACCTGCACGATGCCTGGCAATCGGCGGCGCTGGGGGTGGCCATTGTCAGCACCAGCGCCGCTCATGGCGAGGCCCGTCTGGAACAGGTTTTGCGCTGGATCGAGCACAACCGCCCCGACGTGACCATTGTGGATCACGAACTGGAGGTGATCCACTTTGGCTGATGGGTGTGTCTAGAGGCTGTTATGAACTTGTGCCCGGTGTTTTTCCCTCACCCCCTGCCCCCTCTCCCACTGCGACGCAACTGCGTCGCGGGGCGAGGGGAACGGCCTGCGCTGTCACCCGCTGGCGCAGCAGAACAGCGCTGCTACGAGCGACACCCCTGCAGCGCGGAAGAAGGGGTTGGGGTTGAGGGAGAAAAAGTGCATAACACGCTCTAGTCGGCCACGATGATTTCGATGGCATCCAGTAGTTCGCGCAGCGCCCTGGCTTCGGCAGATTGTTGCTGCAGGGCGTTCTTCTGGCTGGTGTAGCGGTCGTGCAGCACGCTCAGTTGACTGAACACCGGTGCCAGGATCTGCTGCCCATACTGCAGCAGGCGACTCCGCTCGCGGCTGGTGAGGTCAACCAGGGCCTGGCGGTAGCTGGCCTGTAGCGCGCTCAGGCGTTTGTCCAGTTCGCGCTCGGCGTCGCGCTTCATCTTGCGCCAGTAGAGCACGGCAGCCGTCCCGCCGCCCACCAGTAACGTCGGCCCCACCACGAAGGTCGCCACGATACTGCCGACCGCCGCCGTCACCGCGCCGTGCGCGGCTACACCCAACACTACGGCGACAATGCCCCCCAGTGCCGCTGTGAAACCAGTGGAAAAGCCTAGCAGATTGGTGCGGAAGGTCTGGCGCAGATTCTCCGCCAGACTGTCGTCGGTGTAGGACTTGAGTTCTGCGTCGGCGATGGCGATGGCCGCCTGCAGTGCGGCACGTTGTTCGGCGTAGCCGGTCGCGTCCACGCCTCCGATCTCGCGATCCAACGACGTTTGCAGAGCAGTCAGACGGTCGAGGATGCTGCGCCAGTAGCGGCGGCTGCTATCCACCACTTCGTTGACGTATTGCTCGGAGATGGCGGCGATCTGATCGGGCGCGTTGGCGATAACCTCGCGCTCGAACTCGGTCCGCATGGCTTCGCGGTCGAGCACGCGCGGCGCGTGTTGCAGCGTCAGGTTGCGCCGGATGAACTGACTTCCTCGCTCACACATGGCCGCAAAGACCCGGTCGAGTTCGCGCTGTGCGGCGGACAGTTGTTCGTCGAGCGTGCCCGCCTGCCGGTTGAGTTCCTCGCGCAGGTTTTCGGTCAGCGTGGTGTCACCTCTCACCAGCGCAATTTGCGCCTCCAGCGCCGCGACATGCCTGCGGATCATGCTCTCGGCGAAATCCAACTGGGCGTAAAGTTTCTGTTTGGCGGGGGGCACGCGCTCGAAGGTGCTGCGCAGGTACTCGCGGACGGCGTTCATGCCGCCCGGATCGTGCGCAGCGCCGGCGAACAAGCCGCCCCCCTTCTCTTTGAGCGCCTGTTTGGCCGACACCATGAAGATTTCCGGGCGCAGATCGAGCAATTCATGCAGTTGCTGGCGGACAAAGGCCAGCACTTCTTTCTGCTCGTGTTTTTGCAACAGGTCGGCCTGATTGATCACCACCACGATCTTCTTGCCGTAGTCTCTGGCCAGTTCCAGGTAGAGCCGCTCGGTCTCGGCCAGGGCGCGCTTGGCTGAAAGCAGAAAGATGACCAGGTCACTGCGGCTGAGGAAACTTTTGGCGATCTGTTCGTGTTTGCGAAACACCGAGCCGGTGCCCGGCGTATCTACGATGACTACGCCCGGCCCGCCCGTGTTGGGGTGCAGCCATTCGCGTACCACACCCTGCTCGCGCCAGGTGAATTCGGTCTGGCGTTTGGGCGACCAGCGGATCAGCTCGATGGCGTCGGTGGTGGGGGTGATGCCTGTCGGCAGCAGTTCGTCACCCAGCAGCGCGTTGATGAAGGTGGACTTGCCCGCGTTGAACTCGCCCACCACCACAACCAGGAAGAACATTTCCTGCAGGTCGGCGGCATTCTGTTGCAGACGACGGCGATCCTCGGCGTGTTCTGTCCCCATCTGCGCCAGGATGTCGGCTACTGCCTGCAACAGGCGCACTGTGCGCTCACGCGCTTCGGCAATGGGGCCTTCCAGGACGATGCTGGTCATACGTCAGTGTTTCCTTGTGGAGGTGCTACAGGCCGGTACTTCCCGATCTCCATTTCCGCCAGGCCGCGCTGAATCATCAACAGCGCCTGCTGATGCTCGTGCAGGTCACGCCGCAGCACATCCAGCGCCTCGGTCTGTGTCGCGATCAGGCGGGTGAACGGCGCGGTCGCGTCGCGCCGGAGCTGCACACCATGCGCGAGCAGTTCGTCGCAAGCCCGTTGTAGAGTTTCTCGGTAGTCGTCGCGCAGCGCCCGTGTGCGCTTTTCGAAGCTCCTGCGCAGCAGCCAGCCGCGCAACGGCACCAGCGCCAGGCCCAGCACGACCGCCGCCAGACCCACGGCGAGCACTGCCAACAGCCCCCCCGCGCTGGGCGGAGTTTCCGTGAATGCGCCGGCGGCGGCTGCCAGCACCAGGCATACGGTCAGCATTTCCCACAGCGCCAGGATGATCAGCAGGTTGCGCAGCGTGCGGTCGAGTTGGGTCACCTCGAAGCTCTGGGCCTCTCGCAGTAATTCGTCCAGGCGCGGGCGGGCGTTGCGCAGGAACGCTCGTTCGTAGCGCCGCGGCGACTGCACTTTGCCGACCAGCTTGTCCGACAGGTTAGGCGGCAGTTTCTGGACAGCAGCCCGCGTGTAGTCCACCAGATCGTCTATATCCTGCACGTCGCGCCCCTCCAGGCGCGGACCGAGTCTGTCTACCAGTTCAGGAATGCGCCGGAAGGTCTCGCGCACTTTGTGCCGCTCGAAGGCGGCTTCGGCCTGAGTCTGGCGCTGGAAACGGCGCAGCAACCGCCCCACTCCGCTGATCTCGGCCAGACCGCCGAAGAAAAGGCCGATCCCGCGCGAGAAGTGGAACAACTCGCCGATGGCCTCGCTGCCTCGCGCTGCCGCCTCGTCCCAGGTATTGCTGATCTCCTCCAGGCTGTGGGCGACCGTCTGCTGCTGCTCGCGCCGACTCTGCTCGATCTGTGCCTCGATGTTCTCGACAATCTTGCGGTGCGCATCCAGGGCGGCCTGCTGCGCCTGCACCAGGGCCAGCGCTTCCTTGACGGCGTTCTGGCAAATCTGCACTGGCGTTTCCAGTTTCTGGCGCACGCGTTCCAGGTCGCCCAGTGTCTCCTTGATATACGCTTCGATGTCGGCGAACCCCGACTCGTCCCACAGAATTTCGTCGCGGGGCTTTTCCTGCTGCGCGGCCAGCGCATCGCGCGCCGACACCAGCCAGACGGTCGGTTCGACGCCCAGGTGCAGGCGGCTTTGTTCCAGCACGAACTCGCGCACCTGTTCGCGTTCCTCCGGTTCCAGCACATCCATCTGATTGACGACGATGATCACGCGCTTGCCGTAGGTTTTGAGTTCTTGCAGGTATTCCAGATGGCTGGCCGAAAGCACCTGTGTGGCGATCATCACCAGCAACACCACATCGGCGCGGTGCAGGAAGCGGCGCGTCACCTCGTCGTGCGTGCGGAACACGGACTCCAGACCGGGCGTGTCTACCAGGCTCAGGTGTTCGAGCAGGGGGCTGGGGTGGAAGACTGTCTCTACGTCGCCCGCTCGCGAGCGCTGTACCTCTGGCCCATGCCGCAGGATCACAATGTGATCGGTGGTGGGGATCGGGCCAACGTCGAGGATTTGCTCACCGAGCAACGCATTGATCAGGCTCGACTTGCCCGACCCGAATGGCCCCACCATCACCATCAGGAAGGGGTGATTGGCGTGGAACAGCGCATCGCGCACCTGCTCCATCTGGGCTTCCGGCAGGCTGTCTACCCGCGCCAGCGTATCGAGCAGCGCGTTGATCTGCTCGAATTCCTGGCGGCGCACTGCCTCGTACTGGCTCAGCAGCCGGGCCGGCAATTGTACGTCGCTGACCACCTGTTCCCCCATCCTCTCGCCCGCAGGCTGCGCTCTCATTGGCTGGGCGGCGCAGGCATGAGCACGCCCGGCACGTAATCGCGCAGGATCGAGCCTCCAATGAATTCGCGCAGCAACGAGTTGTCCGGCACCAGGCTGGCGTCCATCGGCACCAGCCAGTTGAGGATCGAAAGCAGCCGCCGTGCCTCGATGTAATGCGGCTCACCCGGTTCAAGCTGTCGTAGCAATGGCTCGGCCATCGGGCGCAACACTGCCAGTTCATAGACCAGGGCCGAATTGAACATCACGTCGGCGTTTTCCTGGTAGGGAAAGATGTTGCGCTTTTCGCCCCGCCGCACGCTCTCCCAACGTGCCAGCGTCTGCGATGCCGAATAGCCCCGGTAGGTCGCGTCGCGCACGATGCGCCGGATCAGGCGCACGTCGGTTGTGGGGACGCGGTTGTGCCGGTCAATGTTGAGCTGCGTCAGCGCCGACACATAGACGCGGAACAGACGCTCAGTCGGCAGCGCCTCGGTCAGCCGTGGGTTCAGGCCGTGAATGCCCTCGATGATCAGAATCTGATCACGGCCCAGGGTGACCGGGTGTTCCTCGAACGAACGCCGCCCGCTGATGAAGTCGTAGTGCGGGATGCGCACCGGCTGACCGGAGGTCAGCGCCAGCAGTTGCTCGTTGAACAGCGGCAGGTCTACGGCTTCCAGTGCCTCGAAGTCGTATTCTCCGTTTTCGTCCAGCGGCGTCAGGTGACGCTCCACGAAATAGCGATCCATTTCCAGGGTATAGGGGCGCAGGCCATTGGCCATGATCTGCACGGCCAGACGCTTGGAGAAAGTCGTCTTGCCCGACGACGACGGCCCGGCGATGAGCACGATGCGCAGCCCTTCTTTGTGCCGTGTTGCAATCTGTGACGCGATCTGCGCCACGTGCTGCTCGTGCAGCGCCTCGTTGACCAGCACCAGTTCGCGTGCCCTCCCTGCGCGAATCGCTCGATTCAATTGACCAATGTCTTCCACGCCCAGCAGAGTCAGCCACTCCTCTGTACGGCGAAAGACCGCCGTCAGTTGCGGCGACTGTGTATGCGGGCGGATGACGTTGGGGCTTTCGCGGCGCGGGTACTGCAGGATGAAGCCGTCTTCTTCGGGCAGCACGTTGAACAGAGTCAGGTAGCCGGTGTGTGGCACCATGTAGCCGTAGAAATAGTCCACTTCGCCGCGCAGCCGATAGATGGTCAGGTAATCTTTGTTGCGGAATTCGAGCAGGCGTACTTTGTCGTCGTCGCCGCACTCCTCGAAGATGTGCCGGGCCTCGTCCAGCGGAATCTCGTGACGGGTGATGGGATCGCAGGCGGCCACGATCTCGCGCATGTGCTCTTTGACTCGTTCGATCTCCGCTGGGGTCAGGGGCGGACGCCCGCGCACCTTGCAGAAGAAAGCGCCGCTGGGCAGCGCGTAGTCCACCAGCACCTGTGTGCCGGGGAACAGTTCCGCCACGGCCACTGTCAGCAGGAAGGCCAGCGAACGCCGGTAGATGCGGCTGCCGTCGCCGGTATCGGTGCGCACAATGCGCACGGTCACATCGCGGGTGACGGGCATGGTCAACTCGCGCAACATGCCATCCACGATCGCCGCTACCGGCAGCGCCTCCTGGCTTGTCTGCCGTCTTTCGTAGGCCTGCACAAACGTTTCGAGCGACGTTCCCACTGGCCCTTCCAGGATGGTGCCGTCCTGGAAGGTCACCTGGACAGTGCTGCGGGGCGTCGCCTCGCGTATCAGTGCCACATCTTCCATCAGTGGTTCTCTCACAATGGCCTCCTCAGGCCAGCCGATCAGCTACGTTCACTGAATTTGCCAGACGGCCCCGGTGCGCGCGGGGAGCGTCACGGTCAGGACGCCGCCCGCGATCTGTTCCTGGCCCTCACCGAACAACAGGGTTGCACGCTGTACAGGATCGGCCAGTGACAGGTGTAATTGTCGTTCGGACTGCGCCGTGTTGAAGGTCACCACAAGATGCTGTCCCTCATAGGCCCGCTCGTAGGCGAATAGTTCGCCTTTGGCCAGGGTGGTGCGGTATGTGCCTCGCCGCAGGGCCGGATGGGCATGGCGCAATTGAATGGCGGCGCGGATGTAGTCGCGCAGAGCGATGTCCCACTGACGCTCGTCCCAGGGCATGGCTCCCCGGCAGGCCGGATCGTAGCCGCCTTGTAAGCCGATCTCGTCGCCATAGTAGACGGTCGGCGCGCCGGGCATGGTCATCTGGAACAGCATGGCCATGCGCAGCGCTGACTGATCACCTTTGACCAGCGTCAGGAAACGCGGCATGTCGTGACTGCTGAGCAGGTTGAGCTGCGCCAGGGTGATCTGCCAGTCGTAGAGCGCCAGCATCGCCTCGATGTCGCGGGCGAAACCCTCAGCGTCCAGCGGGGTGGGGGGCGGGTATGTGCCGCCCAGCCACAGCGGTGCCAGCGTCCGCGCACCGAAGAAGCGCACTGCCGCATGCGTCTGAATGTAGTTCATCACCGCGTCGAACTGATCGCCCTGCAGCCAGCGCTGTGCTTCCGTCCAGATTTCGCCCACGATATAGGCGTCCGGATTGACGCGCTTCACCCGCCGCCGGAACTCGCGCCAGAAGTCATCGTCGTCTATCTCGGCGGGCACGTCCAACCGCCAGCCGTCCGCACCGAACGCGATCCAGTGTTCCGCCACGCCGAAGATGAATTCCCGCACCTGCGGGTTGGCAGTGTTCAGCTTCGGCAGGGCGTGCAGGTTGATCCACGCCTCGTAGTTGGGCGGCTCGTCGTCATAGGCGTGCAGCGGAAAGCCCTTGATGATGAACCAGTCGAGATAGGGTGATTGCGGGCCGCATTCCAGGATGTGGTTGAACTGGAAGAAGCCCCGGCTGGCGTGATTGAACACCCCATCGAGGATGATCCGCATTCCGCGCGCGTGTGCCGCATCGAGTAGCTCGCGCAGAGCAGCGTCACCACCCAGCAGCGGATCCACGCGGTAGTAGTCGTGCGTGTGATAGCGGTGATTGGACGCCGACTGAAAGATGGGGTTGAGATAGATCGCCGTGATCCCCAGGTCCTGCAGATAGTCCAGGCGCTCGGCGATTCCCAGCAGGTCACCTCCCTTGAAGCCATAAGAGGTGGGCGGCGTGTCCCACGGTTCCAGGTTATTTGGCTTGACGACGCGCTCGCTGCGGGCAAAGCGGTCGGGGAAAATCTGGTAGAAAACGGCGTCCTTCACCCACTCCGGCGTCATAACGGCCTGTGTCACGTTCAAGACTCCTCGGCAGAGAGCTTCCGGCCCTGATCTCAGCCGGACACTGATGTGCACAGATCGTACCGCCTGAAGGCACCGCAGGCAAAACAACGTGCCTGAGAACCTTCCTCAGTCAGGGAAAAGGTGGACGCCTATACTTCGTCGCCTTCGATGTACTCCGGCGGCAGTTCGGGCGCAATAGAGAGCAGGTCGTGTTCGGTGAGCACACGGTTGTTGAGCGAGCGATAGGCGGCAGGATTCTCCGCAGCGTCCACTGCATAGCGCCAACGGTTGCGTCCGACCTGGCGCAGCACGGAACGGCATTCGCTGCAGCGCACCACTCGCCGCACACGGGGGATGCCCAGCACGCGGTAGCGCCGTTCTTCCACGCTGAGCGTTCCACGCGCGCAAATGGGGCACACGGCGATCACAAATCCTTCGCGATAGCGGGTCAGGTTGGCCGCTCCCGCGGCGTACATTGCCGCGTAGAGCACGACGAGCGCCCCCAGGATACCGCCCGCGATGAGTTCCAGCGGCGGCGTGCGATTCTGATCGGGTTCTGGAGCGGGCGCGCTTGCTGGCGGTTCGTCACCTGCCGCCTCTGCCACGGCCAAGGGCATTGTGCCTGGCGTGAGAGTCGGGCTGGAGGTTGGCGAAGGGACCTCAGTCGGCGTGAGCGAAGCGGTCGCTGTAGGGGCGGGCGTGGGCGTGTCTGTGGGCAGGGCCAGCATCACTGGCGTAGGCGAGTTCTTCGGGGCGGGCGAAGGAGTCGGGCTGAGCCTGGGCGAAGGCGTCGCCGTAGCTGTGCTGGTGAAGGAGGGCGTCGCCGAAGCGGTGTCCGTGGGCGATGGCGATGGCGTCGGCGTGCTGGACGGCGTCACTGTGAGCGTCGGGGAGGGCGAGGGCGTCTCAGTCGGCGAAGGGGTCGTCGTCGGCGCAAGCAGTATCGCTTCAGCACCGGATAGCAACGTAGGCAGCGCGGTGGGAGAGGCCGTGCGGGTTGCGCTCGCTGTGGCGGAAGGGCTGGGCGTTGCCGTCGGCACTGGCGAAGGCGTCGCGCTGGGCGGCGGAGTCGGCGTTGCCGAAGGCACAGGTGAGGGGGTGACGGTGGCTGTGGCCGTCGCCGAGGCGGTGGCAGTCCGTGACGGTGTTGCCGTAGCCGTCGCCGACGGCGTGATAGTGGGCGAGGGTGTCGCCGAGGCAGCCACAGTGGGCGAGGGTGTCACAGTGAACGTTGCCGTCGGCCTGATGGTGGCCGTATGAGTGGCGGTCGGCGTGGCCGAGGGCACAGGCGTCCCTGTCGGCGTAAGGGTGGCCGTTGCAGAAGCTGTCGGGCTGATGGTGTCCGTGGGCAGGGGCGTTGCTGTTGACGTGGACGGGGCGGTGAGCGTGAGTGCAGGTGTGTCGGTCGGACTCGGCGTCAACGTAGGGCTGGGGGTGCGCGAAGGCGTCGGGGTGCGGGTCGCGCTCGGTGTACGCGTCGGGCTGGGGCGGGGAGGCACAGGGGTGAAGGAAGGCGTCAGGAATGGTTCTTCGACCACGGGCAGAGGTTCGATCGGCTCTACCCAGGCCACTAAATCGTAGCGAATCCAGCCGTAGCCATCTCCGAAGCGGATCATTACCCAGTCCACTTCGGCGTCGTGCGCCACCGGGTCCACCACGTCGCCGGTGAAGACGGTGCCGATGATGGCATAGCCCTGACCTGGACCGGCGCGCACAAAACCACCGTCTACGCCGACATCTACCCAGTTGGCGTTGGGAGTGTACGTGGGGCCACCGGGTGTGCTGTAGTAAAGCGGGCGCGGAATCGGCGTGGGCGAAAGCACGGCCATGACCGGCAGGGCGTTGGTATCGAGCCGCCAGCTCACGCCGTCCACCTGCACCCATCCCTGAGTGTAAAGGTAGCTGATCAATACCCAGTTGCCATCGAGACTGCGGGCCAGCGGTTGCACCCATGCCCCGACCGGCAGTGCTCCGACCGGCCCATAGCCGAAGCCCGGCCCGCCGCGCACATTGATTCCCTCTGGCACATGCACCCAATTGACGTTCGGCGTGGCTGTTGGGTCACCTTGAGCCAGGATGGTCGGCGCAAGAATACCGGCCAGCCCGCCTAACCACAGGGTCACAGCCACTCCCCACAGCACGTGCCACCGACGCACAGTCGAACGCATGATTCCCCTCTCTGCCGACGCCCCAATCCTACCATGACGCCGGGCGATGAACCAATAGGCCCGCAGCAGGGGAGCGTGCAAAATGTGTCAGGCAGTTTGCCGCGCTCCGCTTTTACCTCACCCCCGCTCGGCGCTCACACGCCTTGCCAGTCCAGACTGGAGGGGGCGGGTCGAGCGAAGCGAGGCTAGAGGCTGTTATGAACTTGTGCCCGGTGTTTTTCCCTCACCCCTGCGCCCCTCTCCCACGCAACTGCGTCGCGGGGCGAGGGGAACGGCCTGCGCTGTCACCCGCTGGCGCAGCAGAACAGCGCCGCTACGAGCGACACCCACGCAGCGCGGGAGAAGGGATTGGGGTTGAGGGAGAAAAAGTGCATAACACGCTCTAGGGATGAGGTAAACGCTTCCGTGTCAAGTGAGTTGCTGACAACCTTATGTATGCTCCCCATAGCACCAGTGCCATCCAGGGCAGGGTCAGGCGGTGCCGCGCTGTCTGGCTTCCGCCTCCGCCAGTTCTGCCAGAAACCAGCGCTCTTCTTCGCTGAGGTCGGCGGTGAGCAGCAAGTCGGGGCGGCGTTGCCAGGTACGGCGGATGGCCTCGCGCCGCCGCCAGCGGGCCACAGCCTGATGATCGCCGCTGAGCAGCACGTCCGGCACCGCCAGGCCGCGAAATAGGGGCGGGCGGGTGTAGTGGGGATATTCCAGCAGACCCATGGCGTGCGAATCTTCTTCCGCGCCCCAGCGTGCGCCCAGCACGCCCGGAATCAAGCGCGTCACCGCGTCCACAATGACCATTGCCGCCAGTTCGCCGCCGGTCAGCACATAGTCACCGATGCTGATCTCGTCGGTGACCACCAGTTGCCGCACCCGCTCGTCCACGCCTTCGTAGCGTCCGCAGATAAGGATCAGGCGTTCGTGTGCGGCCAGTTCGTAAGCCACACGTTGCGTGAAAACACGCCCCTGGGGGGTCAGCAGGATGACCGGCGTGCCCTGATCCGTTCCGCGCACGTCTTCGACGGCGCGCACCAGCGGCTCGACCAGCATAACCATGCCACCGCCACCGCCGTAGGGCGCGTCGTCGGTGGTGTGATGTTTGTCTGAGGTGTAGTCGCGGATGTTGTGCAGGTGCACAGAGAGCAGCCCTTTTTCCTGGGCACGCTTGAGGATGCTTTCGGTCAGCGGGCCGCTGAACATGCCGGGAAACAGGGTCAGGATGTCTATGCGCATGGCTTTCTCTCTGTCGGGCGGAGGATACCGCGCCAATCGTACCATGACGCCCGGACAACGGCTATGCCCGACCGCGCGCCTGTGATAGACTGGAGTCATGGACGAGACCCTTGACCTGCTGGTGACGAATATCGGGCAGCTTTGCACTGTCCCCGCTCACGATGGCGGACCGCAGCGTGGAGCAGCTCTGGGCGACCTGGGCCTGCTCACCGATGCAGCGGGTGCGATCCATCGCGGGGCGATCGTCGAGGTGGGGCCGTCTGCCCGGCTGAAGCGCACCTATGCGGCGCGGACGGTGCTCGATGCCGCAGGTATGTTGGTGACACCCGGCTTTGTTGATCCCCATACGCATGTGGTCTGGGTTGGCGATCGGGCGGACGAGTTCGAACGGCGCATTGCCGGGGCCACGTATCAGCAGATCATGGTCGAAGGAGGCGGCATCAATCGGACAGTGCGCGAGACGCGCGCGGCCAGTTGCGAAGCGCTGCTCGCCGCCACGCGGGCGCGGCTGCTGACCATGCTGGCGCACGGCACAACTACTGTCGAATGTAAAACGGGCTACGGCCTGCAGACACAGACGGAACTCGCCATGCTGGAGGTCATCCGCACCCTGGATGACGAGTTGCCGCTCGACCTGGTGCCGACCTTCCTGGGTGCGCACGCTGTCCCGCCGGAGTATGCGGACGATCCAGATGCCTATGTGACGCTGTTGGTTGACGAGATGCTGCCCGCCGTAGCGGCCTGGAGCGCTGAACATTGGCCGGAAGTCGTCTTTTGCGATGTTTTCTGCGAGGTCGGCGCGTTCGACCTGGAACAGACACGGCGTATTCTCACCGCAGCGCAGGCGCTGGGCATGCCGCTGAAAGTTCATGTGGACGAGTTCGAGCCGTTGGGCGGCGCGCGCCTGGCAGCAGAACTGGGGGCAGTCTCCGCCGACCATGTGGTGGTGACGCCGGACGACGAGATCGAGGCGCTGGGGCGCTCCAATACAGTGGTCGTGTCGCTGCCCTGTACCCCGTTCGGCCTGGGACAGGCCCGCTATACGCCCGCTCGCCGTTTTCTGGAAGCAGGCGCGGCCCTGGCCGTCGCCACGGACTGCAATCCTGGTACGGGCTGGAACGAGAATATGCAGTTTGTGCTGGCGCTGGCGACGCGCTATCTGCGCCTGACGCCCGCCGAAGCGTTGGCGGCAGCCACGATCAACGCCGCCTGGGCCGTGCGGCGTGGCGATCGCGTGGGCAGTCTGGAACCGGGCAAACAGGCCGATCTGGTGATCTGGCGCGCGCCCACCTATCAGCACCTCAGTTACCGTTTCGGCAGCAACCTGGCACGCACAGTGATCAAGCGTGGGCAGGTGGTCTATGAGGGCTGAGATTAGTTGCCTCGACGGCAATAGCCATGAACAATTGCGACCCTGAACAGGTACTAGGTATAGGGCGAGAACAACTCTCTCAAGTCTAGCAGGTGAACCCGGCCATGGACGATTTAGCCCTCATTCGGCGCGCCATAGAGGGCGACGAACGCGCCGCCCGCCAATTGTTCGAGAAATATCAGTTGCGCACCTTTCGTCTGGCGCTTGGTCTGCTGGGCGACGAAGCCGACGCCGAAGAGGTAGCCCAAGATGCCCTCACGTATGCCCTGCTGAACCTGCGCCTCTATCGGCCTGACCTGAGCAGCTTCAGCACCTGGCTGCACACCATCACCGTCTGCCGGGCGCGCGACAAGCGCCGGCGCAAGTTTCTCCCCAGCATCTCCCTGACGCAATGGCTGGGCCTGGGCAATCAGATTCGCGATCATACGCCTGGCCCAGAAGCGGTTGTCATCCACAACGAGACGGAAGATCGCCTCTTGTGGGCGCTCGATCAGCTCAGCCCCAAACTGCGCGAGGCCATTGTGTTGCGCTTCTACACCGATTGTTCGTATAAAGAGATGAGCGAGATCATGGGCTGTTCGCTCAACACAGCCCGGTCTCGGCTACGCCTGGCTGTGGATCGGTTGCGGGAACTGCTGGGAGAAGATCAGGTGCCATGGTTGGCGACGGAAACACTCCGTTGAAGACATCTGGTGACCACCCCGACGACCTGACACTTCAGGAATATGCCCTGGGGCAGTCCGAAGCGGATCAGGCGGCGGATGTGCGTCAGCATGTCGAGCAGTGCGCCCGTTGCCGCGCCAGAGTCAGAGAGTGGCAGCAGTTTGGCGAGCGCCTGGCTGCAGATTTGCACCGCGATCTTGGCAGGTTCACCCCCGCCGAACCTCTGGATTTCTCCCCTATTGCCCGGCAGTGGCATGCCCCGCCAAGACGGGCACCCCTGGCAGCGCTCTGGCGGCGCGTGCCGTTTCCGGCGGTGTTGCTGACGGGTTTGCTACTGTGGATGGCTTTCTGGCTGATATCAGGGCGTCGCACAGCCGCTTTGCGCGCGCTCGATCTCCCCAATGACTATGAAGGGCCGCCAGTCGTGTTGACGACCGCCAGCGATGATGGGCTGGCCATCGTGCGCCTGGCTGCTGGAGACGTGCGGCTGGAACAGCGCCTGTCTTATGTTACACATCCGATGGACTTACAGCTTTCGCCCGATGGCGAATGGCTCGCTTTTACCCAGGATAGGGTGCTGCACGTTCTGGGTACACACGCGAGCGGTGCCCATCTGGAAGTTCCCCTGGCCGGACTGGCCGGTTGGGCATGGTCACCGGATAGTCATGCGCTGGCCTACACGGATGGTGCAGGGCAACTGTGGCTCTTCGAGTGCCAGACTCTGAGCAGCCGCCTGCTGGTGCCTGCCGGCGAATCCGCCTGGGGCAGACCGGTGTGGAACCCCGACGGGACGCAGATTGCTTATGTCACTGCCAGGCCGCTTCCACCTGTGGCCGGAGGAGCAGCGCAGCAGAGTCTGTGGCGAGTGGAGGTGCAGAGTGGTCTGCGCGTGGAACTGGCCCGACGTCTGTCGGAAAGCGGGATGCTTCTGTCGGCGGCGGCATGGCTGGCTTCCGGTGATGAGCTACTGGCCTGGGAAACGTCCCCCGCAAATGGGGAGAACCTGGCTACCCTGTACCATGTGGACGTAAGCGCTCATGTGCTGACTCCCCTGGGTGGACAAGTGCCAGTGCGGGGGGAGAACCTCTCCTGGCCGCCTGGCCCGCGGGCACGCGCCCTGGTGTGGGATGGGCGCAGCCTGGTCATCTGGCATCTGCAGGAGCAGAAGAAACAGCCGCTGGCGGCACAGATCGCCTGGCCGCAGGCCATTGACTGGTCACCTGACGGGTCGTGGCTTGCTACTGTGCTGGCAGGAACGCCGCCAGGCCAGGGAGTGACTCTCTATGCGCTCGACACGGCTATGCTGCGAGCCGTTTTGTTACCCCCTGACGCAACTGAGAGAGCGGTCTTCTGGGCCGGGCCGGAGCATCTGTTTGTCATCCGGCAGGCACAGGGGCGTGAAACAGGGGAAGTGTGGCTGGTTCCTCTGACCGAAGGGGCAGCACCCCGCCGTATCATGGGCGGTGTGGCCCTGCCAAAGGTAGGCCCATACAACGGCTGGCGCTGGGACGATGTCTTCGCTGTACGGGTGCTGGACTGAGGGGTGTTATTTCTGCTTGTCCCCGGCGGTCTGACGATATCG
>DAOTZZ010000267.1:0-30863 GCA_034433965.1 Anaerolineae bacterium | reverse complement strand
GCCCAGAATATCTTGACACTCGCGGTCAAGTCGGCCTGGACGGGGCCGCCAGGCGCTAACGTGGCCGGTTGCGGCGTGCGTAGCCTGGGAAGCTCCCCGCTTTAGCGGGGAGAGGCGTCACCGCTCCCCCTGTCTGTGTGCTCGCTAAGCACCCTGACTCTAGCGGCAAGCCCGCATGGCGGCAAGTGAGAAACTCTGCAAAGGGGCGTATCTCATGGGCGTGGCAAAGGTTGAACCACCGGGACGCAGAGGGCGCAGAGTCCGGTTGTCTTTCCCTCTGCCCCCTCTGTGGTGGAGATGAGACAACACGCAGCTTCAGGGGCTAGAGCGCGTCGAGCATCTCCAGGCGGAAGTCGTGCAGCGAGCCGAGCACCAGGCTTGCCCGCCGCAACAGATCGGGTTGGGTCGGCTGGTCATGGCCGGGCACGGCGATCACCTTGCTGCCAGCTTCCAGCGCCGCCAGGATGCCGTTGGGTGAGTCCTCAAAGACGGCGATGCGATCGGTGGGCACGCCCATGCGCTCGGCGATAGCCAGGTAAATATCGGGCGCGGGCTTGCCGCGTGGCAGATCGTCGGTGGAGAGCACATAGCCGAAGGCGCCGTCCCAGCCGGTCTCCTGCAACACGGCTTCGATCAGGCGATAGGGCGACCCCGACGCCAGCCCCAGCGGATAGCGCCCGCGCAGCAGGTCTACGATCTCTTTTGCGCCGGGCATCAGCGGCACGCCCTGGCGATAGAGCGTCACCATCTGCGCCAGCACCCGCTCGATGATCTCCTCCAGCGTGTAGGAGTCGCCGATCTTCTCCTGTATCTGTCTGGCCCAGGCCAGGGTGCTGCTGCCCATCACGCGCTTTTGATCGGCCTCCGTCCAGCGCAAGCGGTCGGCCCCGAAGGCTTCGATGCGCGCGCGTTGCCAGAGCGGCTCGGAATCCACGAGCAGCCCATCCATATCGAACACGATGGCTTCAATCATGGCAGAAATGTCGTCTCCAGTGCGCTTCAACGATAGCTGTTCAGCATATCGCGCAAGGTATGCGCGGCGCTGGCCGGATCGTCGGCGAAGATCACCGCCCGCGACGCGCTGACGATCAGACCGCCGCCGTGACTGTTGACTCCGCCGAGCACCGTCTGTTCGATGTCGCCGCCCTGTGCCCCGATGCCGGGCACCAGCAGGGTCATGCTGTCGCCGACCAGGGCGCGAATCTGGCGCAGTTCGTCCGGATAGGTCGCGCCCGCGACAAGCATACAGTTGCCGCGCGTGTTCCACACCTGGCTGACGTGCTCGGCCACCAGATACCACAACGGTTTGCCGTTCACCGACAGGTCCTGGAACTCGCCTGCGCCGGGGTTAGAGGTGCGGCACAGCAGGATACACGCTTTGTCGTCGCGCTCCAGGAAAGGAGCCAGCGCGTCCTGGCCCAGGTAAGGGTTCAGCGTGACTGCGTCGAAGCCCAGCCAGTCGAACAGCGCGGTGACGTACCCCCGGTTGGTCGAGCCAATATCGGCCAGTTTAGCGTCGCAGATGGTCAGGATATCCGGATGCTCCGCCCGCAGGTATTCCATGGTCGCTTCGAGCGAGCGCCATCCTTCGACGCCGCGCGCTTCATAGAAGGCCAGGTTGGGCTTGTAGGCACTGACGAAGGGATGGGTCTGCTCGATGATCCAGCGGTTGAAGGCGAACTGCGGTAGTTCCTCTTGTTGGAAGTGCGGCGGAAGGCGGTCGTAGTCGCTATCCAACCCCACACACAACAACGAATCTGCCGCCTCGACGCGGCGGTTGTACTTTTCGACAACGGGGTTCATCGCGCTCCTCCCTCAGGTGATGTCAGATGCCAGCCGTGCGGATCGCGCAGCCAGGCTTCGAGAATGCTCAATTCGTCCGCGCCGAACAGGCCGCGCTGTGCTGCTTCGATCACAATCGCCGAAAACGGCGTCAGGGGATGCAGACTCACCCGCGCCGCCTCAAAGGCGCGGACAGCTTCCGGGAAACCGTAGGACGTGATGCACAGGCAGTGCTCGACGACCGCTCCCGCGTCGCGCAGCGCTTCCACGCCGGCCAGACTGCTGCCACCGGTAGTCACCAGGTCTTCGACCAGCAACACGCGCCGCCCTGCGACATCGCCCCCCTCGACCCGGCTGCGCAGCCCGTGATCCTTGGCCTGCTTGCGCACGAACACCGACGGCATCCCCAGGGCATAGGCCAGGGCCGCGCTGTGCGGAATGCCCGCCGTCTCGATACCGGCGATCACGTCGAAAAGCAGTTTCTGCTGCTCGATGGTCTGGCGGAAGGCGTCAATCACCGCGCCCCACTGCACCGGCCAGAAGGGCAGACGGCGATTGTCCACATAGACGGGCGAGACGATGCCAGACTTGAAGGTCACCGGCGCGTGCGGCGTGAAGACGACCGCCCCAATATCGAGCAAGGCTCTCGCCACGGCGACCTGTATGGCACTGGCTGTGTTCATGGCTCCCCCTCCCAGGCGATCAACGCACCGGCCAGTGGCCCGCGATAGACCAGCGCCGTCCAGTATTGCATGGCGACCACGCCCAGGGCGGCATAGGAGCGGAAAGTCGCCCCATCCTGAACGCCGCCGCAGGCGATCACGTCCACCGGATAGCCGTGCGCGGCGCGCTCCGCCTGCAGCAACGCCACCACTTCCAGGGCGCGGGCGAACAGCCTTCCGCCGCCCACCCCCGCCGTCAATGTCGGATCGTCGGGTACGGGCCAGGGCAGAGTGTTGGTCGCCACCACTGCTTCCACGCCTGTCTCGGCGAAAACGCGCAGCAAGGCGCGGTACTGATCATCGTTCAGGTTCGGCCCCACTTTAACCCAAAGGGGTGGGATTCGTCCAGCGGATCGAGCAGGTGATTCTGAACCGCCGAGACGCAGAGAGCGCGGAGAAGACGGAAAAGCTTCTCTCTGCGTTTTCTCTGCGCCCTCTGCGGTGAAATCGCGCTCTTTGCTCTCCATTGCCCCCCGCAACAGGGCAATGGCCGCGCGGCACACCTGCCGGGCCTCGTCCGCCGTCTGATGGCCGCGCGGGTCGTCTTCGGTGTTGGGGCAGCTCAGGTTGAGCGTGAACCAGGTGGGGATCACGCCCATCTCCAGGAAAGCGCTCAGCGACTCCAACACTTCGTCTGTCTGCTGTCGTGCGTCGCTGACGCCTGGACTGACCGCCACATTGATCCCGAACTGCCGCGGCAACCGGTCGGCCCGCTCTGCCAGGAAGAGCGCCGCCGCCCGTGCGCCGGGGTTGCGCAGCCCGACACGATTCTGAGTGGAGCGGGTGTGTACGTCGCGCCAGGTCACCACGCCGGGGTTGCCGAGACGCGGCCATCGTGTGAACGAACCGAATTCCACCAGCCCCACCAGGGCGGGCAGGCTACGCCAGCCGGGCATGATATTCCGTCCGGTCTGCACCGCTGCGAGCGCTTCCTCTTGGCTGGCGAACCCATCGCCTTTCACCAGGCCAGCGGCCAGGATCAGCGGCGTTTCCAGCAACACGCCCCCGACGCTCACCGGCGCAAGCGGCAGAGTCAGACTGCGCACCGCGCCCAGCAGCGGAATCAGCCAGCGCTGCCCATCGGCCCAGCGCAGGGCAGCCAGCATCCGCTCGTGCGCCTGTTGAGCGCTGCTCATGCGGAAGATCAACGGGCGGGCCAGGCGGTAGGACAGGTCGGCCAGCGTCAGCACCCCGTGACGGATGGCGCGGCGACTCATACGCCCTCCGCGAACAGGTTGCGGCCAAAGCCCGGCGAGACACGGACGCGCCCGTCCGCGAAAGCCGTCTGCCCGCGTATGACCACTCGCCGCACGCGCCCCCACACGCGCATCCCTTCGAAGGGCGACCAGCCGCAGGCCGTATGCAATTCCTGGCGGGAAATCACGTATGAGGTGTCGAGGTCTATCTCGGTGTACGTCTCCGGCGGCGCTTGCCGCCCGAAGATACGCCGGGGATTGGCCGTCACCAGCGCGATCATCCGCTCCAGGCTCAGTCGTCCCTCGCGGACTGCCGTCAGCAGCAGGGGTAGTGTGGTCTCCAGGCCGGGCACGCCCGAAGGCGGCGGGTCGCCGCGCTTCTCGTCGAGCGTGTGTGGCGCGTGATCGGACTCCACCACGTCCACCGTGCCGTCGGCGATGGCTTCCCACAGCGCGGCCTGGTCGGCGGCAGTCTTCAGTTCCGGTTTCATGCGTCCCAACGCGCCCAGCGTCGTCACGTCGCGCTCGGTCAAGAAGAGGTGATGCGGCGTGACGCCAATGCTCACCGGCAGCCCTTCCGCCTTGGCTGCCCGCAGCAAGGCGATCTCCTCCGCCGTGCTGATGTGGCAGAAGTGCGTGTGTTTGCGGGTGAGCCGCACCAGGGCCAGGATGTCCGCCACCGTCTGATCCTCGGCGTGCACAGCGATCACCCGACCCGCGGGCCAGGCCCGGAAATGCGCCTCGCGCGCAGCCTGGTCGGCCAGCAACAGGGTGCCCGTCGTGGCATTATTGTACATCTTCAGCCCGCACACCTGCCCGGCGACTTGCGGATAGTAGGCCGTGTTGTCG
Organism: Anaerolineae bacterium; assembly: GCA_034433965.1. Taxonomy (GTDB): domain Bacteria; phylum Chloroflexota; class Anaerolineae; order Aggregatilineales; family Aggregatilineaceae; genus UBA2029. Next base: position 26,314 of record DAOTZZ010000267.1, on the reverse strand, counting down.
TCCTGGCTGGCCCCGAAATAGACCCCCCAGTCGCACAAGGCCCCCGCCGTCAGCGCCGCCAGCTTGGTCGCCAGGGCCTGCGGATCAATGGTGGGCGGCGGGGTGTTGGGCATGTCGAGCACGGCCCAGTAACCGCCGGCCAGTGCCGCCGCTGTCTCGCTGGTGAACGTGCCCTTGTGCGCCCAGTCCAGGTCGCGCAGGTGCACGTGCGGATCGAGCGGAGCGGGGAGGGTCAGCACCCCGCTCATACCCACAGCCCACCCAGCACTTTGGCCAGCAGGGCCATGCGCACGAACATGCCGTTTTCCATCTGCCGGAAGTAGATCGAGCGCGGGTCGGCGTCCAGCGCGTCGTGATCGGTAGGCGTGCCCATCTCATGCTTGCGCGGCAGCGGGTGCATCAGAATGGCATCGGGCTTGGCGCGGGCCAGCACGGCGGGCGTCATGATGAAGCGGTCTTTGATCGCTTCGTACTCGGCGCGATCGTCGAAGCGCTCTTCCTGCACGCGCGTCCAGTAGATCACGTCCGTATAGCTCAGCACGTCGTCGAGGTTATCCGTCTGACGCACGCGGACGCCCTTCGATTCGACGAAGCGCACAATGTCTTCGGGCATGGACAGCAAGTCCGGGCCGACCAGGTTGAGCGTGACGTCCTGCGCTTCGTAGCGGGCGATGAGCTTGGCCAGCGAGTGCACTGTGCGCCCGTTCTTGAGATCGCCGACCAGGGTGATGTCCAGGCCATCAATGGTGCCCTTGGCGTCGTAGATGGTGTAGCAATCCAGCAGTGCCTGCGTGGGATGTTCGCCAACGCCGTCGCCGCCGCTGATGACGACCGGGCGGCGCGAAATTTGCTCGGCCAGCCGGTCCAGGTAGTAGGCGGCCTCGTAGGACGACCCCACCTGCGGATGGCGCAACACGATCACGTCGGCGTAGCAACCGGCAGCGCGCACGGTGTCGGCCAGGTTCTCGCCCTTGTAGATGGAGGAGAACTGCACGCCGTTGCTGGCAGCGACCACTTCGCCCCCCAGACGCCGCATGGCCGCCTGGAAGGAAAGATCGGTGCGTGTACTGGCCTCGTAAAAGAGGGTCGCCATCAACTTGCCCGCCGTCAGGGCCAGCAGGCCGCGATCCTGTTGCTTGATGCGCCGGCGGATGGACGAAGTGGCGTCGAAGAGAATCTGCAGATCGTGCCGGTCGAACTGATCCACCGAGATGATGTGTTTCTCGGTGAAATCGCCGTTGATTTTGGGCGGCGTGTAGAGCTGCAGGAAACGGCTGGACTGACGCAGATCGTTGACGACGACGTGTTCGGGTACAGACATGGCAGCCTCCTCACCAGGCAAAAAAAAGACCACCAAATGGTGGTCTTAACGGTCAAGCTGGACGGGTGCGGCGAATGCGCCCGCCCTCGCCCAGGGCGAGACAGGCACAGCGCGTGGGGAACTCATCGCCGCCAAGAGACCCATCCTCCCACAACATGCGAACCCAGCACAACGCCTGGCCTTGGACCAGGTTCGAAAGGATTTTTTACCAGGAACTGGCCCGCCCGTCAATGCCCAAAAAAGGTGCATGCAAAATATGTCAGGCGGTTTGCCGTGATCTGCTGCCCCTCTCCCCCGCGACCTGCGTCGCGGGGCGGGGGGAAGCGCCTTTCTCGCGTGGACGCGCCCCTTCGCCCGCCGCGCGGGATGAGGGTCACCGGGCGAATCAAAGTCGCTGACAACCGTTGCGCACACCCCGTCGGAACGAAGGGTTGGTTGTGGGCCAGCCAAGCATATATAATGAGCGTAATATCTGGCTGGCCCCGGCGCGCGTCCAGCACGCTGACTTTTCCGCGCGCCCGGCATCGTGGTAGAGGAAGACGGCGTCTCATGCCCACGCGCGTACTGGTCGTAGATGACGAAATGGATACCCTGCGCCTGCTGCGCACTGTGCTGCAAATCGGCGGATTCGAGCCGATCACCACGCTCAATTCGCTGGAAGCGCTCGACCTGGCCGAGCGGGAAAAGCCGGACGTCATCTTGCTGGACATCATGATGCCGGAGCTTGATGGCTTCATGCTGTGCAAGATGATGCGCCAGAATCCGCTCACCCAGGACCTGCCCATCATCTTCGTCACCGCCTATCAGGCGTTGGACATTGAGGAAAGACGGCTGGAAGCGGGCGCTGATCTGGTGGTTCACAAGCCGATCAGCGTGGACTCACTGGTGGGTGCCATTCACAAGGTGCTGGATGCCCGCCATCAGTTCTGAGCGGGCGCAGCTCAGCCGGACATCATCGCTGCCGTCAACACAGATACGCACGGGGAATAGAACGTGGAAAAGACGCATACCATCGTCGTCATGCAGGGCGATCAGACGGGCCAGGAATTGCTGGAAGAAGCGCTGCGCGTGCTCTCGTCGGGCATCCTGCCGCCCAATATTCACTTCGTCACCTTTGACCTGTCCCTGGAAAACCGCCGCGCCACCAAAAATCAGGTCGTCTATCAGGCGGCGGAAGCGGTCAAGAAATACGGGCTGGGGCTAAAAGCGGCGACCATCACCCCCGGCGACCCTGACGACGTAGGCAGTCCCAACGCCATCCTGCGCGAAGCCATTGACGCGCAGGTCATTCTGCGCGTGGGGCGACGACTGCCGCCGGTGCGCCCGATCGCCGGCGTGCATGCGCCCATTGCCGTGGTGCGCATGGCCGTCGGCGACGCCTACGGAGCCAAAGAATGGCGCGAGGGCGAAGGTCTGGACGAAGTCGCCTACCGCACCGAGCGCATCACCCGCCGCACCTGCCGCGCGGTGGCCGAATACGCCTTCCACTACGCGGCCCGCACGGGCGCGAAAGTCTTCGGCGGCCCCAAGTACACCGTCAGCCCCATCTACGAGGGGATGTTCAAAGAGGAACTCGACGCAGCCGCGGCACGTTACCCGACCGTGCGCTACGAGCCGCAGTTGATTGACGCCACCTATGCCCTGTTGCTGGAAACGACCGGCGAACCTCTGGTGATCCCCACTCTCAACCGCGACGGCGACAGCATGTCCGACCTGGTGCTGAAGATGTTCGGCACCATCGCCGGCTCGGAATCGGTGATCATCAGCTTCGACGAGGACCTGCAGCCCAACGCCATCATCGCCGAAGCGCCGCACGGCACCGCCCCGTCCTTGCAGGGCAAGAACCTGGCCAATCCCATCGCCATGATCATGGCCGCGGCGACGGTGCTCAGCTACATTCCGGACAACCGCGCCGCGCGCGCCTGCCGCGCCATCCGCGAGGCGACGCTGGAAGCGGTCTATGATGGCGTGCGCACCCCCGACCTGGGCGGTCAGGCCACGACGACTGAGTTCACCGACGAGGTGATCCGGCGTGTGCAGGCCAAGCTGGCCGTGTGGGACGCCCTGGGCTAGGAGCGCGGCGGGCAGATAGCCGGGCGATCGTTACCGACAGGACAGCCGCCCGTCTCTCTGCCTCTTCTGACCCCTGACTCGTGACTCGCGACTCTCAACCAGAGACAATGCCCGTGAAGCTGATCCTGACGCACGATAACGCCGATTTCGACGCCGTCGCTTCGCTGCTGGCCGCGCACAAGCTCGACCCGGAAGCGCTGCCGGTGTTGCCCAAGCGCGTCAACCGCAACGTCGAGGAATTCCTGACGCTCTACGGCAGCGAGCTGCCCTTCGTCCGCCGCAGCGAGCTCAAACGCGGCGGGCCGGTGGAGCACGTGACGGTGGTGGACACGCAGAGCTTCTCTACAGCGCGTGGGATGCGTCCCGATACGCCCGTGCACTTCATAGACCACCATCCCCTGGCCCGCGAACTGGAGCCGAATCAGACCTTCGCTGGCGAGCCGGTGGGGGCCGCAACCACCCTGCTGGTTGAGCAGATTCACGAGCAGGGTATCGGCCTGGCTCCGCTGGAAGCCACGCTGTTGCTGCTGGGCATCTACGAAGACACCGGTTCGCTGCTCTATGGCACGACCACCCCGCGCGATGCCCGCTGTGCCGCCTGGTTGCTGGAGTGCGGCGCTGACCTGGATGTGGTGCGTCACTTCCTGGCGCACCGCCTGACCCCCGAACAGCGCGAGCTGTACGAGCGTCTGCTCGAACACACCGAAACGCACACGGTGAAGGGACACGCCATCCTGCTGGCGATGGCCACTACCCGCCAGCCGGTGGACGAGATCGCCACGCTGGCGCACAAGTTGCGCGAACTGTATGAACCGGCGGCGGTCTTCGTGCTGGTACAGCTCAACGGGGATATTCAGCTTGTCGCGCGGGGCACCACTGATGCCCTGGATGTCTCGACCATCGCACGGCGTTTCGGCGGCGGGGGACACAGCCGTGCGGCGGCGGCGCTCATCCGCGATCGGCAGCTCGACGACGTGCGCCGCGAAATCCTGCAGGTGCTACCGGAGATCATTGTGCCGTCGGTGCTGGTCGAAGCGCTGATGTCAGTTGGCGCGCAGACGGTACGCGCTGACGAGCGCATCAAAGACGTGGTCGAGCGCATGCAGCGCACCGGTCACGAGGGCTTCCCGGTGGTGGAAGGCGGGCGCGTGATCGGCCTGCTGACCCGCCGCGCCGTAGACCGCGCCATGAGTCATGGGCTGGGGCAACGCCGTGTCCGCGAGATCATGGACGCAGGCGAAGTGACGGTGCGCCCCACCGATTCCATCGAAGTGTTGCAACAACGGATGATGCACACCGGTTGGGGCCAGATTCCGGTGGTGGATGATCAGGGGCGCTTGCTGGGCATCGTCACCCGCACCGACCTGATCAAGCGCTGGGGGCAGCGCCCCGACGACGGACGCCGCGAGCAGATATTGCGGCGGATGCAAGCGGCGCTGTCACCGGGACTGTGGCGGCTGGTGACTGCCATCGCACAGCAGGCGCAGAAGCAGCGCGTGGGACTGTATCTGGTGGGCGGTTTCGTGCGCGACCTGTTGCTGGGGCAGCCCACGCACGACCTTGACCTGGTGGTCGAAGACGACGCCATCGCCCTGGTGGAAGCGCTGTGCGCCACCTATGGCGGCGATATGCGCAGCCATGCGCAGTTCGGCACGGCCAAATGGCTCCTCGACGAGTCTGTCGCCAGGGCGCTGGGTAGTTCGTTGCAGGAGAACGGCTGGCCGGACTTCCTCGATTTCGCCACGGCGCGGCGCGAGTTCTACGAACAGCCCACCGCCCTGCCTACGGTGCAGCGCAGTTCGATCAAGCCCGATCTGTATCGGCGCGACTTCACCATCAACACGCTGGCCATCCGTCTATCGCCGGAGCCAATGGGCGAGTTGCTGGATTTCTATGGCGGCGAGCAAGACCTCAAGGACGGTGTTATCCGTGTGCTGCACAGCCTGAGCTTCGTGGACGACCCGACGCGCATGTTGCGGGCGGTGCGCCTGGAACAGCGCCTGGATTTTCGCATCGAGCCGCGCACCGAGGAACTGATCCGCAACGCCATCGGCCTGCTAGACCGGGTCAGCGGCGACCGCATTCGTCACGAACTGGCGCTGATCCTGGCCGAACCATACCCCTTGCGCGCTCTGGCGCGGCTGGAGCGGCTGGGCATCCTGGCTGCCATCCATCCGCAACTGCGCGTAGACGAATGGGTGCGCTCGGCTTTCTACGCGGTGCGCTATGCCCGTCAGCATCACCCCTGGCCGTCGCTGGCGACATTCGACAACTGGATGCTGACCTCGTTCTCGCTGTTCACCAGCCGCCTGCCAGAAGACGAACTGGAAAGGCTGGGGCGGCGGTTGCAGTTCTCGCGCCGCTACCTGAACCACCTGCAAGATGCGCGCGCCGCCATCGCCCTGCTGCCGCGATTGAGCGAGCCGCTGTCTCCCAGCGAAGTGGTGCGCCTGCTGGAGCCGCTTGACGAGGTCGGCTGGCTGGCTGCCTGGGCCGCCGCGCCGAATGCCGTCGCCCGCGAGCAGATCGAGCGCTTCGCCAGCACCTGGCGCTTTGTCCGTCCTACGGTGGGCGGGCAGGAATTGCGGGCGCTCACCGGCGTCAAACCAGGGCCGCTCTACGGGCAACTGCTGGGTCGGCTGCGCGAAGCATGGCTGAACGGGCTGATCGCGTCGCCCGACGAGGAGAAAGCCATGCTCCGGCAACTGCTGACTGAACTGGCCAGCACGGGTGAAGAATCGCACAAAAGCTGAGAAAAATAGAAAGAAAGATTAAAGGTTGCTGAGAGATGCTCCTGCGGCTCAACAGAGTCTGTTAAGCTTCTTTAATGCGCGGTATGATTCCCGCCACTCGACCGTTGTCCTCATGTAATAACAACTTCCTGGGAGAGCGTTCATGACCCTTACCACGACACAGCCACAGTATCGTCTGGTTCGCTGGCGCGGTGGGCAGCACCCTACACTGGACACCATCACCCGCCTGATGCGCGACGAACAACTGCGGCCCTATGTGTGGGTCAACGCCCCCAATTCGCGTCACCCCGTGCGCAGTCACGGCTACGACAAGACTATCTACTGTGTACAGGGTTCCATCGAGATCATTCTGCCCGACGCCCGGCAGCGCGTGCTGCTCGGCCCTGGCGACCGCATTGACCTGCCGCGCGGAATGCGCTATGGTGCAGTCGTCGGGCCAGCGGGCGCACAGTGCGTCGAGGGCAGCCCGGCCTGACACAGGCGCACACGGCCCGCCGCGGGCGACTCCCCCTTCCGGCAAGGCGATATAGAGCATAGCGATCTCAGGAAAAACCTGGCGAGTGCCGCTGATTTGCCTCACTCCCAGCCTCGCTTCGCCCGGCTCGTTCTGCGGCCTCTGTGACGACTGCCCCATGCTCTCGTCTCCCAATTCTGGCCTTGTTGGGGGCAGGGGCTTATGCTACAATGCTGCGCCGGGCTGTCAGCACGCTGGCGGCTCAATTCCACACGTCAGGACTCCGCCTGTGTTGTCCGGCTGGGCACCGGATTGCGGCGGGGGATGAATGGCGTGAACGCATAAACACAGACATAGGAGGATTCAGATCATGCCCGTCGTTTCGATGAAAGCGCTGCTGGAGACGGGGGTTCACTTCGGGCATCGCGCGCGTAAGTGGAACCCGAAGATGAAGCCCTACATCTTCACCGAGCGCAACGGTATTCACATCATTGACCTGCAACAGACTGTTGTCTTCCTGGACGAAATCTACAACGTGGTGCGCGAGAAGGTGGCCGATGGCGGCACGATCCTGTTTGTCGGCACCAAGCGCCAGGCCCAGGAGACCATTGCCGCTGAAGCTACCCGGTGCAGCATGCCCTACGTCAATCAGCGCTGGCTGGGCGGCACCCTGACCAACTGGCGCACCATGCGCACCCGTCTGGAGACGATGAAGCGTCTGGAACGGCAGATCGAGGAAGGCGCTTTCGAGCAGCTCACCAAGAAAGAACGTCTGCTGCTCGACCGCAAGATGGCCCGTATGCGCCTGCGTTTCGGCGGTATGCGCAATATGACCCGCCTGCCCGACCTGCTCTATGTGGTGGACACGCGCCGCGAAGAGACCGCCGTCAAAGAGGCCAACTCGTTGAAGATTCCGGTGATCGCCCTGGTAGATACCAACTGCGATCCCGACCCGATTGACTACGTCATCCCGGCCAACGACGATGCCATCCGCGCCATCAAGCTGCTGACCAGCGTCATCGCCGACGCCGCGCTCGAAGGCCTGGCCCTGCGCAAGACCCGCATTGACGAAGGCGAGCTGGTCGAAGAGGAAGTGGACTTCGCGACGGCAATGGCCGAGGAATACGAAGACGACGAGAGCTTCCTGGGCGAGTCCACGCTGGCCAAACTGCGCAGCGGTGAGCTTGACTTTGGCGACGATGCAGACTTCGACCTGGGCGAAGACGAAGAGAGCGAGGAAGAATGACAATCACGGCACAGATGGTCAAAGACCTGCGCGAACTGACTGGCGCTGGTCCGCTGGACTGCAAGAAGGCGCTGGAGCAGTTCGACGGCAATATGGAAAAGGCAGCCGAGTTCCTGCGCGAAAAGGGTCTGGCCAAAGCGGCCAAGAAAGCCGGACGCGCCACCAACGAAGGCATTGTGCACGCCTATATTCACCACAATAACCGCGTGGGGGTGTTGCTGGAACTCAACTGCGAGACGGATTTCGTCGCCAAGACCGATCAGTTCCGCGCCCTGGCCAACGACATCGCTCTGCAGATCGCCAACCTGGGTGCCAAATACGTCCGGCGTGAAGACATCCCCGCCGCGATCGTCGAGGCCGAGCGCGAACAGCAGCGCCGCCGCGCCCTGGAAGAGGGCAAGCCCGAAAGCGTGGTGGACAAAATCGTGGACGGGCGCATGAGCAAGTTCTACGAAGACCTGGTGTTGCTGGAGCAGCCCTTCATCAAAGACGACAGCGTCACCATCAACGAGCTGATCACGCGGGCCATCGCCGAACTGGGCGAAAACATCACCGTCCGCCGCTTCGCCCGCTTCGAGGTGGGCGAAGACGCCGGGGCAGAATAAGCCCCAGGAGACTGGTGTAACCATGACCAGGGGATTAGGGCTACCAGAACCTAGTCCCCTTTTTTGTCGCATCAGCCAGCGTAGCCGCGCCCATGCTTTCTTGTGTGAGTCATCTCATGTGTAGAAGGAAGTCCCTATGACCACTCCCGACTCTCAACCCGTCCCCCGCTATCGCCGCATCGTGCTCAAGCTCAGCGGCGAAACCCTGGCTGGGCCGCAGGGTTTCGGCATTGACCCCGAGCAGGCCGCCATCATCGCCCGCAAGATCAAGAATGTCTACGATCTGGGGGTGCAGGTGGCCCTGGTGATCGGCGCGGGCAACCTGTGGCGGGGAAGCATCGGCGTGCAACACGGCATGTCGCAGGCGACCGCCGATCACATGGGCATGATCGCCACCGTCATGAACGGACTGGCCCTGCAGGACGCGCTGGAGCGGATCGGTGTGCCCACGCGCGTGCAGACCGCCGTCATGATGAATCAGGTCGCCGAACCGTACATTCGCCTGCGCGCCATCCGTCACATGGAAAAGGGACGCGTGGTGATCATCGCCGGCGGCACCGGCAACCCCTACTTCACCACCGACACGGCGGCAGCGCTGCGCGGCATGGAAGTCAACGCCGATGTGTTGATCAAGGGCACACAGGTAGACGGCGTCTACACCGACGATCCCAAGAAGAATCCAGAGGCGCGCCGCTTCGACCGTCTGAGCTATTCAGAGGCCATCGAATATCGCGTGCGCGTGATGGACATGACGGCGATCACGCTGTGCATGGACCACAAGCTGCCGCTGATCGTGCTCAACATCTGGGACGATCACAGCCTGCTCGACGCGGTGCTGGGCAAGCCGGTGGGCACTCTGATTGACGGGGAGTAAGGCCACGACGCTCACGAAGCGGGAGCGCGCTGCTCGACGGCCAGGCGCACAGCCATCAGCGGTTGACGGGTGGTGCCTCCCGCCCCATCTTCCAGCTCGATGTAGCCCTGGTCGCGCTCGGTGAAGCTATAGAAGGCGTGCAGAGCGGGGGGCAGGCGTTCTGCCAGCGCGGCTCGCAGGTCGGGGCCACAGGCAGTGCTCGTCAGCACCACGAACGTCTCCGTGCCGCGCAGGTGGCCCACGAAACTTTCTTCCCCTCCTATCTCTGCCGCCAGCCGATTGATGAGATGCCCGGCGTGCCGCAACGCTTCGTGCGCTGTGACAAAGCCGACCAGGTCGCGGAAGGCAGCGAAGTGCTCCAGGGTGACTTCGATCAGATACCAGTCGTCACTTTGGGTCAGCGCAGCGAGCCGTTCCTGCAGCAGGCGTCCGGTGGGCAGGCCAGTGCGCGGCTCGGTGACGTCTTCGCGTTCGGCGCGTTGCAGGGCATTGCGCACGCGCAGGCTCAGGATGTCCATATCATAGGGGGCGACGATCACGTCATCGGCCCCCGCCGCCAACAGATCGCGCTGCAGGGTCGCCTCGTCCGGCCCGACCAGGGCGATCACTGGCAGCCCGCTCAGGCGCGGTCTGGCTCGCAGGGTGGCCAGCGCGTCCAGGGCCGGCACATCGGCCAGTTGGGTGCTCATCAGCAGCAAATGGGGGGCAGTAGCCGGTGGCAACGCCAGCCCCTCGGCCAGCGAGGACGCAGTCAGCACCTGATAGCCCTGCGCGGTGAAGTGCTGGCTCAGGGCGGTTCCCAGGCGGCTATCGTGGGCGAGAATCAGCAAGCGGTTCTGGCTCTGCACCTGACACCCCCTTTTCTGTGACCTCGGCGTTCATTCGCTGTCGAGGATCGCATCCACCCGGAACTGCCCGTCGGCAATGTCGGCGGCATTGGCCAGCGCCTCCTCGCGCGGCAGCGACGGCGTGACCTCGTCGGGGCGCAACACGTTGCGCAGGGGGAGCACGGAGGCAGTGGGAGGAATGTCATCGGTGTCGAGCGCCTGCAACCGTTCGGCGTAAGCCAGAATTTCCGACAGTTGTTCAGTGTAGCGCTCAATCTCTTCGTCGGTGAGCTGTAACTTGGCCAGTTCGGCGATATGCTCCACCATGGCGCGGTCGAGTTTCATGGCGTGAGGCTCCGGATGCACAATACGTCTACCCTGCGCAGGATTATAGCGTAGCCCGCCAGCCGCGCGAACAGGGGCAAATTCATCGCAGGGCGCAGAGGTCACAGAGGAAAACCCGGAGTTCTTGATCTGTCTTTCTCGCCGGTTCCTCTGAGGTTTTCCACGCGCCGTCGGCCTGAGCCACACCTGGTGATCGGCGAAAACGGCGCAGATGACGATTGGCACAAAGGTTGACGCCAGCCATCACTCGCGCCTTGACAGGTTAGGTAGAATAATTGAGAATCGTTCGCAATAAGGGTCTATTCCGACAGGTTGGTGTTCATGCGTATGATGCGAAGGTCGCGGCAGAGACATCAGTGCAGAGCCGGAGACGCTGAGGTCAGCCCTTCCCTGCTGCCACTGAGCATGGTGGAGGCGGGTCAGACGGTCGAGCTGATACACATTGGCGAATGCCGCCGCCTGCGCAAACGGCTGGCCGACCTGGGCCTCAACGTGGGCCTGAACGTGCGGGTGGTGCAAAACAGCTTCGCCGGGCCGCTGATCCTGGCCGTGCGCGAAGACTCGCGACTGGCGATCGGGCGCGGCATGGCACAGCGCATCCTGGTTCGTCTGCCCTCTTCGGCCAACGGTCACAAGGAGTGATGTCGGTGACCACACCGCAGATCGTTGCGCTGGCGGGCAATCCCAATGTGGGCAAGAGCACGCTATTCAACGCGCTCACCGGCGCGCGTCAGCACGTTGGCAACTGGCCCGGCAAGACGGTCGAAAAGGTGGAGGGTGTCATCACCATTGGCGATCGTCAGTACACGGTGGTCGACCTGCCGGGCACCTATAGCCTGAACGCCTATTCCAGCGAAGAGATCATCGCCCGCGACTTCATCACCAACGAGCATCCCGCTGCCGTGGTGACCGTAGTTGACGCCGCCAACCTGGAGCGCACGCTGTACCTGGCCGTGCAGATCATGGAACTGGGCGTGCCGGTCGTGCTGGCGCTGAATATGGCGGATACGGCGCAACGGCGGGGGATTCAGGTCAACACGGCTTTACTGGCCGAGCGGCTGGGCGGATTGCCCGTCGTCGAGACGATCGGCAGCCGCGGGGCAGGGCTGGATGCGCTGCGGCAGGCCATCTACGCGCAGACGAACGGCACAGGGCGCGCCCTGCCGCAGCCTGTGGACTACGGGCAACCGCTGGAGACGGAGGTCGCCGCGCTGGAGGCGCAGATCGCCGCGGACCCCATTCTCTCCCGACAGTTCCGCCCGCGCTGGCTGGCGATCAAACTATTGGAAAACGACGAAGACCTGCACGCTCGTCTGGAGGGTGCGGGCTATCACGCCCTGATCGAAGCGGCGCACGCGGCTATGGAGCGCATCGCCGCGCAGACCGGCGAGGATGCCGAGACGCTGATCACCGACCGGCGCTATCAGGTGATCGCCGGCTGGCTGCGCGGAGCGGTGCGGCGACCGCGCACCGGCATCGAGACGCGCTCCGACCGTGCCGATCGCGTGGTGACGCACCCTATCTGGGGCGTGCCGATCTTCCTGCTGTTGATGTGGGTGATCTTTCAGTTCACGGCCAACGTCAGCGCGCCGTTGGTAGACTGGATTGATGCCACCATCAACGGCCCGCTCACGCGCTGGGCCGAGGCCTTGCTGAACGCCCTGGGCCTGGCCGAGACATGGTTTGGGGCGCTGGTCATCAACGGCGTGATCGCGGGTGTGGGCGGGGTGCTGGTGTTCGTGCCGGTGCTGGTTTTCCTTTATCTGGCCGTCGCCGTGCTGGAGGATTCCGGCTATATGGCCCGCTCCGCTTTCGTCATGGATCGCGTGATGCGGGCGATCGGGCTACACGGCAAGAGTTTCCTGCCGCTGGTAGTTGGTTTCGGGTGCAATGTGCCGGCGATCTACGCCACACGCACGCTGGAAGACGAAGATGATCGCAGGCTGACCGCGTTCATCACCACCTTCATCAGTTGTGGGGCGCGCCTGCCGGTCTACGTGGTGTTTGGCGCGGCGTTCTTTGGGGCGAAGGCGGGCAACCTCATCTTCGGTCTATATCTGTTGGGGATTGCCATTGCCCTGCTGACCGGTCTGGCTCTCAAGCGCACCGTCTACCGGCACAAGCCGCCGCAACCGTTCGTGCTCGAACTACCGCCCTATCGCCTGCCGACCCTCCGCAACGTCTGGCGGCAGGTGTGGCAGCGCACCGCGCAGTTTCTGCGTAACGCGACCACCATCATCCTGGCCGCATCCATCGTAATCTGGTTCATGCTGGCGTTGCCGGTGCGCGGCGAGGGGCGCTTCAACGACGTGCGCACCGAAGACAGCCTGTTCGGAGCGGTCAGCCGTGCCATTGCGCCAGCTTTCAAACCCGCCGGATTCGCCAGTTGGGAGACGGCGGGGTCGTTAATCACCGGTTTCGTCGCCAAAGAGGCCGTGATCAGCACCATGAGCCAGATTTATGTGGAGGCGTCGGACGATGCAGCAGTCACTGGCGCTGAAGAGGCACAGCCCGCGCTGCGCTTCGCCGACGAGGTGCAGGAGCTGCTGCGTTCGCTGGGCGAAGCGCTGGTGCTCACCGGTCAGGAGACCGTCAACATCGTGCCGCGCACGGTCAATTTGCTGCCGGGCGTGCACCTGGGCCTGGCCGACTGGCTGAATCGCGGCGGGGAGGCCGAAGAAACTACCGCCCTGCAGGATGCGCTCATTGCGGCGTTCACGCGCACGGCAGGCTCCGCCGAGCGCGGCAAGCTGGCGGCGGTCGCCTTCAACGTCTTCGTGCTGCTGTATGTGCCTTGCATGGCAACCGTCGCAGCGATGCGTCACGAGTTCGGCGGGCGCTGGGTGCTCTACCAGGCGAGCTATGCGCTGCTGGTGGCCTGGCTGGTGGCGACGATCGTATACCAGGGCGGTTTGTTGCTGGGGATAGGGTGACAGAATGCCTTCCGTGTTGTCGCAGGTCTTGCAGGCAGTCGAAACAGCGGACGAACCGTGCACGCTGGCTCAGTTGGCGCGTCAGTTCGACCTCAGCCCGGCCATGCTCGAAGAGATGCTGGCCTACTGGGTGCGCAGAGGCCGCCTGCGCGAGGTGGATTCTTCCCCTGTCTGCGCGACCTGCGGACGCGGCGCGAGTTGCCCGTTCGTCGCCAAAATGCCCCGCACTTACGAGGTCGTGCGTGACGACGAGCCTCCCCGCGATAGCCCTTCTCCTGTGTGCCATCACTGCGGTTAGAGCGTGTGATGCGCTTTTCATAGGGTCAACTGCACGCCTGTTGAGCACTATACTCAGCGGGGTGTCGTAGGATCAACCCGTCTTGACTGGATCACTCACCGCTCTAGCGCGCTATTCGGTCTCTGCTATACTGAGCCGTTAAGGACTATGGCTACTTAGCGTCCGGGTGACGACTGGCAGAGACAGGATTGTCCACGCGGTGGCGGCTTTTCCTTTGCCAGACCTGGCCCACCGAAGTGCCCGATTGCCAGCGTGAGCGCGGGGTGGAAGGGACAGGGTACAGGGTCTGCCGGGCGCTGTGGCGAGCGGGAATGGGAACCAAGGAGGGGGGAATGTCCGACCAGGCGGAGAAGCGGACTCATGCCAGTCTTCTGGTGGTGGATGACAATCACGCCAACCTGCGCCTGCTGGCAGATATGTTGCTGACCCACCACTACTCCGTCCACGAGGCTACCAGCGGCCCGGCGGCCCTGGAGATAGCGCAAACGCTGCAGCCCGATCTGATCTTGCTCGATATTGCCATGCCGATCATGGACGGTTACCAGGTATGCCAGGTGCTCAAGGCCGATCCGCGCACGTGTGACATTCCGATCATCTTCATCAGCGCCCTGACCGAAACAGAGGACATCGTCAGGGGCTTTGAGGTCGGCGGCGTGGATTACATCACCAGGCCGTTCAAGTTTCGCGAAGTGTTGGCGCGCGTCGCCAGTCAGATCACGCTGGTTCGTCAGCGCCGCGAAATCGAAGCGCTGCGCCGCCAGGATCGGCAGACCTTTGAATCGCTCAGCCGGATGAAAGACGAGTTCATCCGCATGGCCACGCACGACCTGCGTAACCCCCTCAATGTGATCCTGGGCTATACCACCGTGCTGGAACATATCGCCGTTGCCGAGGAACACCGCCCGCTGATGGACGAGGCCCAGCAGGCCATCCGCAGCAATGTGGAGAAGATGCGCCGCCTGGTCACCGACATGCTGGAGCTGGCGCAAATGGAAACCGGCGAGCACCTGCGGCCCACCGCCGTATCGCTGAGCGACTTTCTGGCCGGGGCGGTCAGCTCGTTCCGCCGGCTGGCGGAGCAGCGGGACATTGCCCTGACGTATGTCCCGCCCGCGCAAGACCTGGTCGTGATGGTGGATCCCGACGCCATGACGCGCGTCATGGACAATCTGCTGGTCAATGCCCTGAACTACACTCGCCCCGGCGGGCGGGTGACGGTACGGGCCAGGGGATGGGACGGTCGGGCGCTGATCGTGGTGGCGGATACGGGTATCGGTGTCCCGCCAGAGGATTTGCCGCATTTGTTCGAGGCGTTCTACCGCGTGAATCGTGGTCACGCCTCCGACGTAGATGGCAGCGGGTTGGGGTTGTCCATCGTCAAGACCATCGTCGAGCGACACGGCGGCCATGTCCGCGCCCGCAGCAAAGTCGGCGTGGGCAGCGTGTTCCGCATCAGCCTGCCGCGACTATCTGGCTGAGCGAAAGGGGGAAGGCTGTAGCCGTTGCCTGCAAAGTCCACCTTGTCCAGGGTTTCGTTCGTCAGGATATGACACGCCCCGACAAGCGGTAGAGTAGCGTTCCGCTCAAAAAAACGAAGGGCGCAGACGGCTCACTGCTCCCCTCGTAAAAATTCCTTTGCAGGTTACTGCGCATTAGTGCGCTGCCGACCGGCTGCCCGTGCCCGACTCGAAACCGGCATAAGCCAGCAGGAAGATACCCGTCAGCAGCAGGAAGCCGACTGCCGTCCCAAACAGCGCCAGGAACGACAGCCCCACGACGATCCCCGCAATGATGAACGGCAACATCCCACTCAGGCCCGCGCAGGCCAGGTAGTGGAACAGACGGGCGGGGATGCCCCCCAACACCGGTTGACGGGCGTTGGAGTCGTGCGCGATCTTGATGCCCAACAGCAGCCCCACGCCCGCGCCGATCAACACGGCGATCAGCCAGTCGGTCATCGCGCACCTCCTAGAAGAGCGTGTAGATCAACGGGCCGCCGCCGCTGGCTGAGCCAAGCACGATCAGCAGCGCGAAGGCGATCAGCGCGACGATCATGGGGATGAGCCACCACATCTTGGCGGCCCACAGAAAGGCGAACAACTCGCCCAGGATGCCCAGCCGCGTGCGCAATCCGCTGAGAGCACCGGGGCGACGCTGAGGAGAAGTGTTGGGAGACATGGTTCACGACCTCTTCTTGGCGTCTTTGCCCACCAGGAACGACCCCATCACCAACCAGTCTAGCTCACTGTGGCTGAAAGTCCACCAGGCGTTGGCGGGCGTGCTGACGATTGGCTCACCGCGCAGGTTGAACGACGTATTGACCAGGATGGGCACGCCGGTGGCCTCACCGAAGCGGCGCACCATCTCGTAGTAGCGCGGGTTGGTGGCGCGGTCAATCGTCTGCAGACGACCGGTGCCGCCTTCGTGCGTGGTGGCTTTGGCCACGTCGAGCTTATCGGGCTTCACCGGGCTGACGGCGAGCATGAACCGTGGAAGCATGTTGGTTTCCACGTTGGGATAGTCGAAGTATTCGGCGGCGCGTTCCTGCAGCACTACCGGCGCAAAGGGGCGGAACGGCTCGCGGAACTTGATCTTGGTGTTGATGATGTCTTTCATTTCCGCGCGGCGCGGGTCGGCCAGGATGCTGCGGTTGCCCAAAGCCCGTGGCCCCCACTCGTAGCGCCCCTGGAACAGGCCGATCACCTTCTGATCGAGGATTTCGTCCACGACGCGGTCGATCAGCTTATCCTCGTCGCTGAATTCTTCGTAAGGGATGCCCTCGCGATCCAGGAAGGCGCGGATCTCGGCATCGCTGAATTCCTGGCCGTAGTAGGTGTTGGTCATCACGAACTTGCGCGGCTGTCCCAGCACGATGTGATAGGCCCACAGCGCCGCGCCCAACGCGCCCCCGTCGTCACCAGCGGCAGGCTGAATGTAGACATCCTCGAAAGGCGTCTCGGCCAGAATGCGGAAATTCGCCACGCTGTTGAGCGCCACGCCGCCCGCCATCACCAGTTTCCTGGCACCGGTTTTCTTATAGAGCGCGTTGGCCATGGCCAGCAGCGCCTCTTCGGTCACCTGCTGAATGCTGCGGGCCACGTCGGCGTAGTACTGATTGCGGCGGACAGCCTCGGTCTCGTGGGCGCGGTGCGGCGCGCTGCGGGCGGTGAAGAAATCGTCGCCGTGCACGCGCGGTTCGCCGAAGAGGTCTATGAACTTGCGGTTGAAGCTCTGCGAGGCGGAATAGTGATAGGCGAAGTAGTCCATGTTCAGGTGGAAGCTGCCGTCGTCGTGAATGGTGATCAGCTTGCGCACCTTGTCTACCTGGGTTGGCTCGCCATAGGGAGCCATGCCCATCACCTTGTACTCGCCCTCGTTGACCTCGAAGCCCAGAAAAGCGGTGAACGCCGAATAGAGCAGCCCCAACGAGTGTGGGAAGCGCTGCTCCCAGAACAGGTTGATGGTGTTCTCGCCCGTCCCGTTCCACGAGCCGCGGGCCAGGCCCATGGTGGTGGTCGTCCACTCGCCCACGCCGTCCACCGTGATCACCGCCGCTTCTTCGAACGGGGAGGCGAAGAAGGCGCTGGCGGCGTGCGAGAGATGGTGGTCGCAGAAGAGGATTCTTTCGGGCGGCACGCCCAGGTACTGTTGGAGCAGGTTCTTGATCCAGAACTTCTCGCTGACGTAGGCCGTGACCGCCTCGCGCCAGAACGTCCACGAACGGGGGAAGGTGCCCAGCGCCGTTTGCAGGATACGCCCCACCTTGACCATGGGCTTCTCGTAGAACACCACATAGTCGAGGTCTGGCCCGCTGATACCGCCCTGGGCCAGGCAGAAGTCAATGGCGCGCGCCGGGAAGCCGTTGTCGTGCTTCTTGCGCGAAAGTCGCTCTTCCATCGAGGCGGCGACCAACTGCCCGTCGCGCAGCAACACCGCCGCCGAGTCGTGGTAGAAACAGGAAACGCCGAGAATGTCCATGGGATAGCCTAGAATTGTCTGCGTGCTTCGTCGAGCGAGCTACCGACCGGCGGGCGTTCGAACCAGGTCGCCGGCGGCTTGCGGATGCATAGGGGGTCGCCCAGCAGGCGCACTCCCAACGCGAAGGGCACGAAGATGGTGAAGTAGAACAGCACAGCAAACAGCCGCGCCTGAAAATCGCCGTAGACCTCGCCGATGATCTTCCAGCGTGCCCAGGCGATACGCCGTAGCTCAGCCAGCATGGTTCCCTCGTCGTGACCAGGGTAAAGCGATCAGGGCGGGCCGATCCCCGCCGTGCCGCCACGATTATACAGAGCGCTCAGGGGCTGTCAATAGCACCGCAGGGGGGCACGTGCAAAATGTGTCACGCTGTTCGCTGCGCTTTGGTTTACCTCACTCCCAGCCTCGCTCTCCGCGTCGAGAAGAGACCACGAGACGCAAGGGGTGAACGTCCCCGTGTCAAGCAAGTCACTGAAAACCTTTGCGCGCACTCGCAGGGGGCGCAGACAAACTCTTCCCCTGTCAGTGTTTCTCGAACGTCGTGCCCAGGGCGCGGGGCGGAGCCGCCCGCGTGAAGCGCCGCACGTAGGGGCGGAAGCGCTCCGGGGTGTAGCGATCCAGGCGCGTCAGCACGCCGCTGGTTGCCAGCAGCAGGGTCAGGATCATCAGGAACCAGGGCAACATGTTGACGATCTGCGCGGGCAGGTCAATCACCTTGTTGTCCTGCAGATCAATGGCAATCGAGCGCAGCCCGACGATCAGGTAAGCGCCCAGCGCCACGCGCCAGGGAATCCACAACCCGAAGATGACGATCGCCAGCGCGATCCAGCCCTCGCCGCTCAGGTCTTCCTTCCAGCCCAGCTTGACCGAGAGCGAGTAGGTCGCCCCGGCCAGCCCTACCAGCGACCCGCCCACCAGCGTATAGACATAGCGCAGCCGGTTGACCGGCGTGCCGCGCACAAAAGCCGCTTCGGGTTGCTCGCCGATGCTGCGCAGTGTCAGGCCGGGACGCGTGCGGTAGATGTAGAACCACACCAGCACTGTCAGCAACAGGCTGAAGTAGATCAGGGGGTTGTGATCGAACAGCACTGGCCCCAGCAGCGGAATATCGCTCAGCAGGGGAATGGGCATGTGCGGAATTTCCTTGCCGGGCTGATTGAAATGGGGCTTGCCCAGGAAGATGGCCAGGTCGGCGCACAGGATGGTCAGCACGAACCCTACCGCCACCTGATTGAGCCGCAGGCCGATGCTGGAGAAGACCACGATGAACGCCACCGCCGCGCCGACGAGCATGGCTGCCAGCACCGCCTGCGGCAGGCTGCCCGTCTCGCGCACGACCACATGCGCGGTCATGGCCGAGAGCATGATCGTCCCATCCAGCGACAGGTTGATCACACCGGAGCGCTCGGTGATCAGCTCGCCCTGCCCGGCGATGACAATAGGGGCCGCCGCGCGGACGATCCCGCGGAGAGTGCTTTCCAAACCGGTCATAGTCGCCTCGTTCGTCAGCTACCGTCAGCCGCCGCTCCCGGAGCCTGAGCGCGTGCGCGGCGCAGGGGGCCGGGGGCGGCGAAAGGTGACCATCATCTCCAGTTCCGAGAGCCAGCGCAGGTCTATGATCTCCCAGCCCTGCGCGGCGTGCTCGTTCAGTTGTTGGGTGAGCGACTTGCCCGCCCAGATCAGTTGCTCAGCCCGGCCTACGGCTTCCGGGAAGTCGAGCGCGCCAGACAGATAGACCGTGAGGTATTCCCAACGTACTGCAGGCATAGCTCTCAGGTTCGGTCAATTTCCTCTTCATCCTCAGCCCCCGGCTGTGCGCTGCGCGGCGGGAAGAAGCGGTTGCGCACCCCGAAGGCCAGCACCACCATCAACACGACCGTGCTCTGCAACACCTGCACCAGCGACCGGTCGAGCGTCAGCCCGTAATCCCACTGAAAACCGCTCTCCAGGCGCTGCCCGCCTTTGGAGAGCACGGCGAACACAAACGAGACAAATGGCGTGAGCACCAGCGAGACAGACGCCAGCAGCACCACCAGAATGGCCAGGAAGCCCATCCCACCCGACGGCGTGGCGGTCAGTTTGATCACGTCGGGGGCCAGCACACGAAAAGCTCCGGCCAGCCCGGCCATCGCGCCGCATAGCGCCATGGTCAGGACGGTGTTGCGTTCGGTGCGTACGCCCAGCAGAAAGGCCGACTTGCGGTTCTTGCCCTGCGCGCGCAGTTGCAACCCCCAATGCGACACGTACATGATCAGGAAGACCACGACGAAGGCGGCGATCGTCAGGTAGATCGTCGTCGGGCTGAGCCGGCGATATTCCTCGAACACCGGCAGCCGGGCGATCTCCGGGAAGCGCGCTGTTTCTGTCGCGCGGCTGCCGGGCGGTTGCCAGGGGCCGCCGTTGGAAATCAGGTACATATTGAACGTCTGCGCGATGAAGTTGAGCGCCACGCCCCCGAAGATTTCGTTGACGCCGCCGCGCGTTTTGAGCACCGCTGCCAGCGTCGCCCACAGCGCTCCGGCAATGGCCGCAAAGACGAAGCACGCTGTCAGAATGCCGTTGCGCCCCATCTCCAGGCCCAGCGGCGGGTTCTTGCTCTCTGCGAAGAGCCGCACGGCCCAGGTGGCGCCGATGGCCCCCATGATCAGTTGCCCCTCAACGCCGATATTCCACAGACCGGCAGTGTAGGTGAGCACCAGACCAAAGGAGGTGATCGCCAGCGGCATCCAGAAGGCCACCAGGTCGGCGCGTTTGGCCGCCGACTCCAGCGTGCCCTCGTAGACATAGCGCCAGGCCACCTGCGGATCGGCCCCTTGCCATTCCAGGATCAGTACGATGACCAGCAAGGCGACCAGGATGCCCACCAGGGGAGCCAGCGCCGCCGGTAGCAGGTCCAGCGCCGCGCGCCACAGCATTTCTGCCCGCCAGCCAGGGGCGGGCGACACCCGTTGCCGGGCCGTCGAAGTCATGCTCACACCCTCCCGCCAATGAGTTCACCCAGCCGGCTGGCCGTCATGTGTGCCGGATCGTCCACCAGGGTCACCCGTCCGCCAAAAAAGACCAGGATGCGATCGCTGTAGGTGACGATCTCGTCCAGTTCGGCGGAGATGAAGACGATGGCCGTGCCCTCGGCACGACGGGCCAGCAGTTGTTCCCAGATGTAGTTGGCGCTCTCCACGTCCAGGCCGCGCGTCGGGTGTTCCAGCAACAGCAGCTTCAGTTGTTCCGGCAGCAGCGACAGGGCGAAGCGCTGCTGATTGCCACCGGAGAGCGTCTGCACGGGGCTGCCGGGTCGCCCTTTGACGTTGAAGCGCCGGATACGCTCGTCCGTCACCTGACGGGCGCGCATCCAGTTGACCCAGGGCGCTTTGCTGGGCAGGGTCAAGGCGAAGTGCTGTGTGAGGGTCATGCCGTGAATCAGCCCTTCTTCCAGGCGTCCGGCGGGCAGAAAGGCGACCCCTGCCTGGCGAAAAGCGTAATAGGGTGCATGCGTCATATCGCGCCCGTTGATGCGGATCACCCCGCTTTCGGGCGGATAGAGGCCCGTGCAGGCGCGGATGAACTCGGCCTGTCCGCTGCCATCCAGCCCGGCCAGTCCGATCACCTCGCCCGCGCGCACCTCCAGCGACAGCCGTTCAACCGTCAGCCGGTGACAGGCCAGGCACAGGTCTTCGACGGTGAGCACCGGCGGCCCCGCAGGCACGGCAACGCGCTCCTGCCGCTCGATCACCTTGCCGAACATCAGCTCCACCAGGTCACCGATGGGGCATGGCACTTCCTTTTCGCCCACCAGTCGCCCGCGCCGCAACACGAAAGCGTGATCGCATAGCTCGATCACGTCTTCGAGCTTGTGCGACACCAGGATGATGGTCATGCCTTCGTCGCGGGCCAGCGACTTCAGCACGCTGAACAGCGCGTTCTTCTGCTCCGCACTGATGCCCGTCGTCGGCTCGTCCAGCACCAGCACGCGCACGTTGAGCGACAGCAAGCGCAGGATTTCAAGCTGCTGCCGTTCGCCGATGGTGAGCATGTCCACATAGGCGTCGGGGTCGAGGGCGAAGCCGAAGCGTTCGGCCAGTTCCAGGAAGGCGCGGCGGGCGCTTTCCCGATCCGGCAGAAAGCCTCCCGGCCTGCCCGCGATGAAATTCTCCAGGACGGTGAACGGCGGGAAGTCGAGCGGGTCCTGGTAGAGCATCCCAATGCCATGAGCGATGGCGTCGGTGGGGGCGTGCAACTCGACCGGCTGATCGTCCACCAGGATCGTCCCGCTATCGGCGGACTGATAGCCGGACATGATTTTCATGAGGGTACTCTTGCCCGCGCCGTTCTCGCCCAGGATGGCGTAGATGCGCCCGCCTTCGAAAGTCAGCGAAATATCCTGGTTGGCGCGGATTGGGCCAAATGACTTGTTAATATTCCTCAGTTCAACGCGCATGGCCTGCTCAATAAGTGTCTCTGACGAGGTGTTGCGATCGGGTACTTCAAGCGTACCGCGTCCGCAAGACGGTTGTCAAAAGCGTAATGCACAAAGGGTACGCGCAAGACTATCAGGTAGTTTGCTGTGCCCGGTTGCCCTTCGCCTGCCGCGCGCGAGGATGAGGGTCGTCGGGCAAACCAAAGTCGCTGACAACCTGTGCATGCACCCGGCCATGCACACAGAAGAGGCAACGAGGCGCGTCAGCTCAGTCTCCACCGCGGTCGGCGCTGCTCAGTTCCGGGCTGTGCACCGACCGCTTGCTCATCCAGTCGTCGAGCGCCACGCACACCTCGCCGCCCAGCAGGATAATGATGCCGGTCAGGTAGACCCAGAACATCAACACGATCATCGTGGCGACCGAGCCGTACACCAGGCTATAGGACGCCAGGTTGTCCAGGTACCAGGTGAACAGGCGTTTGGCAATTTCCCAGGCGCTGCCGCCCAGCAATGCCGCCACCCAGATGGCGTCCCAACGCACCCGTCGGCGCGGGATGAAGCGATACAGGAAGGCGAAGATCGCCACGCTGAGGCTGAAGGGCACCACCAAGGAGGTGGCCGTCAGCCACGACAGCGAGCCGAAGATGATCAGATCGAGCAGATTGAAGACGAGCGTCGTTGCCAGCGAAGCTGCCAGCAGCACGCCCAGCGCCACCATCATCCCCAGCCCGATCAGCCGCCCGCTCCAGGTGTTGTAGCCCTTTTCGTCGCGGAAGGTGCGGCTGAGCGCCGACGACAGACTGGAGAAGAACCCCAGCGACGACCACAGGAGCGAGATACCAGCCACTGCGCCGAACGAACCGCGCTGATTGAGCGTCTCGGCGATGCTATCCTGCAGGAAGTTGGCCGTGGAAGCGGGCAGGAAGACCCGCAGCACGCCGTCGATCTGATTGCGGGCGGCGGCAGGCCCCAGCCAGGTGCCGATGACGATGATCAGCAGGATCAGTAGTGGGAACAGCGAGAAGGTGGCATAGTAGGCCAGCGCCGCCGACTCGCGCGGGCCGTGCTTGGAAAAGCGATCGATGGCCCACCACAAGTGTTGGAGCAGGCCGTCGCTCATGGTGTTGGCCAGAATCCACCAGCGCTGATAGAAGCGCAGCGGGCGCGCCCGGCGGCCCGGCAACGGTCGGGTGGTGGCAGTTGGGGTGGTCATTGGTAATTCACGCCCCGGTTCGTTATGCTTGTTGAGGTGTCTTGGCGGCTCCTCCTGAGGAGATTTTAACACACAAGACCATGATCAAAGCGCTTATCTTCGACTTCGACGGCGTGATCGTGCGCACCGAGGATTACAGCCCACGTCATGCCTGGGACGCTCGCCTGGGGTTGCCCATCGGCAGCGTGGAACGCGCCGTGCATCACAGCGACCTGTGGGTGCAGGCACAGTTGGGGCGCATCTCCGAGGCGGCGTACTGGCGCGGAGTGGCCGAGTTGCTCTACATGCGCGGGGACGACATCAATCAACTGCGCCGTGACTACTTCAGCGGCGACCGTCTCAATTACCGCGTGCTGGACTACATCCGCGAACTGCGTCAGCAGGGCTACGCCGTGGCCTTGCTGTGCAACGAATCGCTGCAACTGGAAAACCGGTTGCGCGAACTGGGCATCCGCGACCTGTTCGAACCGGTGCTTGTCTCGGCGCAGATCGGGGTGATGAAACCCGACCCGACGGCTTATCGGGTAGCCCTGCACGAACTGCGCGTCGCGCCGCGCGAAGCCGTGCTCATTGACGACACGCTGGCCAATGTGCGCAGTGCGCAGGCGATGGGGATGCACGCTATCCTTTTCCGCCCAGAGACGAACCTGCGCGAAGAACTCACCCCATACCTGTCCGATTCGACCCTTGAGCCAGCGCGAGAGTGAGCCATGCCCGTCCTGTCCGTCAACGGCGCGACCATTGATTATGAAGATACCGGCGGTGACAGGCCCGCCGTCGTGTTGATTCACGGCTGGTTGGGAGCCTGGGATCACACCTTCGGCCCGGAGATCGCCTGGCTGCGACCCTGTTGCCGGGTGCTGGCGCTCAGCCGGCGCGGCTACGGGCGCTCTGGCCCCAAGCCGCGCACTTATCCGCGCGACTTCTACCGCCGCGACGCCGAGGATGTGGCCACCTGGCTCGACGCGCTCGGCGTGACGGAGGCGCATATCGTGGGCTTTAGCGATGGCGGCGAAGTGGCCCTGCTGCTGCCTATCTTGCGTCCAGACCTGGTGCGGTCGGTGGCAGCATGGGGCGCAGTAGGCTATTTCCCGCCGGAACTGCGCCCGCTGGTGCAACAGAAATGGCCGCCCACCTGGGTAGACGATGAACTGCGCGCCCTGCACGGGCCGGAGCACATCGAGCGCATGGTGCTGGGCTGGGTGACCGCCATGAAGCAGATCATTGACAGCGGCGGTGATGTCAGCCTGAGCCGGGCACATGAGATCACCTGCCCGTTGCTGCTGATGCTGGGCCGTCACGACGCGCTCAACCCTGAGCCTGTCGCCCGCGAATTCGTGTCCCGCACCGCACAGGGGCGGCTGGTGTTGTTTGACTGTGGACACGCCATTCATCGCGAACTGCCAGAAGCGTTCCGCCAGACGCTGAGAGATCATCTGCGGTCGGTGGGAGCGCTGGCAGATAGGTGAGGGATGAGGGCAAACCATCTGTGAGCAGCAGCACGTCCGCGGTGATCGAAACGTTCGACGGTCCGGCGCTCGCCCCGCGCTGGCACCCCTGGACGAGCGGCAGCGGCTCGCTGAAACTGGGAGAGGGTCTGCTGCGCTGCACGCTCGGCCTGGCGGATGTTCACCAGTATAGCGATGCGCAGATCAGCGACTACGCCGGTCTGCCCCGTTGGGCGTTTCCCTGGCGACCGCCCCTGCGCCTGACGGTGCGCGCCTGGGCCTCGCACGATGCCGGGACGCTGCGGGGCACGGCGGGTTTTGGCCTGTGGAACGAGCCGTTCGTCCCCGGCTGGCGTAGATGGCCACGTCTACCGCGCGCAGTGTGGTTCTTCTTCGCCTCGCCGCCCAGCAACATGGCCCTGGCCCGCGACGTGCCCGGCTGGGGCTGGAAAGCGGCCACCATAGACGCGGCGCGCCTGTCGTTTGCGGCGATGCTCCCGCTGGCCCTGCCCGGCTTCCTGCTGATGCGTTCGGCTCAGCTCTATCAGGCGCTGTGGCCGCTGGCGCAACGGGCGATGGCGGTGTCGGAAGCGCTGCTGCCCGTCCGACTGGACGAACCGCACACCTACACGCTGGAATGGCACGTCGATCGCGTGTACTTCGCCATAGACGGGGCGACGGTTCACGAAGCGCCTTGCGCGCCGCGCGGACCGCTGGGCTTCATCACCTGGCTGGACAATCAGTACGCGGTGGTCACGCCGCAAGGGCGGCTGAGCTTCGGCCTGCTGGCGACGCTGGAACCGCAATGGCTGGCGCTCGACACCATCGAAATACAACCGCTGTGAGAGGAGCACCCCTATGCAGCAGCCGTCTCTCCGTTTTGCGGGCAAGATCGCGCTGATCACCGGCAGCGGGCGCGGGATCGGCAAAGCCATCGCGTTGCGCCTGGCCACCGAGGGGGCCGACGTGGTGGTGAACTACTTCCGCAACCGCGCTCCCGCCGAAGAGACCGCCGCGGCCATTTGTGCCCTGGGGCGGCGGGCGCACGTGGTACGCGCGGACGTGGGTCAGCCGGACGAACTCGAACGACTGGTGGACGAGTCCGTCGCGGCCCTGGGTGGCCTGGACATCCTGATCCACAATGCAGCGTCCGGCTACAACCGCCCGGTGCTGGAACAGCGCGTCAAGGGCTGGGACTGGACGATGAACATCAACGCGCGGGCGGCGCTGTTCCTGGCTCAGCGCGCCGCGCCGATCATGGCGGAGCGGGGCGGCGGCGCGATCGTAAACGTCTCCAGCATTGGGGCGCAGCGCGTGCTGCCGGAATACGTGGTGGTGGGTGCGTCAAAAGCGGCGCTGGAAGCGGTGACGCGCTATCTGGCAGTGGAACTGGCCCCGCTGCACATCGTGGTCAACGCGGTGTCGGCGGGGATGGTGCGCACCGACGCGCTGCAGCACTTCCCCGGTATGCGCGAGCACTTCGAGGAGCGCTTCAACTACGCACTGGCCCGTACCCCCGCCGGACAACTGCT
>DAOTZZ010000266.1:0-3007 GCA_034433965.1 Anaerolineae bacterium | reverse complement strand
GGACGAGCGGGGGTTTCTCACGGTATAATAGCCGCCGTTCGGTGCATAGCGGGCGCGCCGTTTATACCGTGACACAACGAGACAGGCAACCATGAGCAGCCGTCGGGACGCTTCGGCGTGGAAGAGCGGGATTCACCATAGAGAACGCAGAGATCGCAGCAGTGATCTCAGGAAAGCGTTGCCAATTCCGCTGGTTTACCTCACCCCCAGCCTCGCTTCGCTCGGCAGCCCCCTCTCCATTCGAATGGAGAGGGGGCAACTAGGCGCGTCAGCGCCGAGTGGGGGTGAGGTAAACCCAGAGCATGGCAATCCCATTTCTCCAATTCTTTACCTGAGACTACTTCTGCGTCTCCGCGGTTCAAAGAAAATCGCCGCCCGCTTTGCTGCCCTGGCGAACCAGCGCGGTTTCTGGCCGCTGTTGATCGCGGCGCTGGCGCTGCTGCCGCGCCTGGTCTTCTGGGCGATCAGCAAACACCCCGGCCTGTGGGACCCCAGCGAGTACTACAATCTGGCGGTCAATTTGCACCGTGGGCGCGGCTTCACGCTCGATTACATCTGGAGCTTCGCCAATCACCCCGCCGCGGTGACGCATCCGCTGGATCACTGGTTGCCGCTGCCGGGCGTGCTGGCCGCCGGGGGCTTCGCCCTCTTTGGCGAGTCGGTGCAGGCGGCGCTGCTGGCCTTCGTGCTGCTGGGCGCGATACAGAGTCTGCTGGTCTACTGGTTCGCGCGGCGCATCGGCAGCAGTCGCGACGTAGCCGTCTTCGCCGCCCTGGCGACCGCCTGGACGCCCTGGCTGTTCCTCTCCTCGCTGCACACGGACACCACCACGTCCTTCGGTGTGTGCGCCTTTGGGGCGCTGGCGGCGGCCTATCTGGGCATCCGCGAGGATGGGCGCTGGTGGTGGCTCGCCGGTGCGCTGACCGGACTGGCCATGTTGACGCGCAACGATGGCCCGTTGCTGATCGGCGCGGGCGTGCTGGGCGGCGCATGGCTGGCGTGGCGGGGGGACAGGCACCTGCCCTGGCGGCATATGCTGGGCGGCGCTGCCCTGTTGCTGCTGGTGCTGCTGCCGTGGATCGTCCGCAATCAGGCGGAACTGGGCACGCCCTGGCCGCGCAGCACGGCGAACGCGCTCTTCGTCACCGAGCACGAGGACTTCTACGCCTACTCCAAAGAAATCAGCCTGCAGACCTATCTCGACCAGGGAGCGCGGGTCATCCTGGGCAAGATCGCCTTCGAGCTGGCGGCGGGGGTCAAGCTGATGATCACCCTGGTCGAGCTGATCTTCCCGGTCGCCATCCTGGGCGGCTTCCTGGACGCCTGGCTGAGCCGCAAGCAATCCGCTCCCCGCGACCTGGGGCCGTTCCTGCCCGCCCTGCTGTTCGTGGCGCTGGCCTGGCTGGCCTATGGGGCCTTCATGCCCTACCTGAGTCAGGGGGGGAGCTTCAAGAAGGCATATCTGGCGGCCATCCCGTTCCTGCTGATCTTCGGTGCGCAGACGGTCGAGCGCTACGTCCGCCCGCGCCCGGCGTTTCTATTGACAGGAGCGTTGACGCTGGCCCTGCTGCTGGCGAATGCTGTCGAACTGACCCGCGCCGACTTCAAGCTCAACAATGCGCAACGGGCCATGTACGAAGACGTGAAGGAGACGCTCGACCGGCTGCAGGCGGACGAGGGACGTGAGATCATCGTCATGACGCGCGATCCCTGGTCGGTCAACCTGGTGACGGGCTACCGGGCGGTGATGGTGCCCAACGAGCCGCTGGAAGTGATCCTGGAGGTAGCCGATCGCTACGGCGTGACGCACCTTCTCGCGCCCGTCCCGCGCGCGGCGATCACGGCGCTAGACCGGGGCGAGACGTCACATCCGCGCCTGGTTCGCGTTGCCGAGTTGCCGGAGTATCGGATGCATCTCTACCGGATTTTGCCGACGGGCGAGCAGTGATCACCCGTATGATACCCATGTCGAGAGGGAAAAATCCCCATGCTCATCCGCGAACCGATGGTGCAAGCCACGCACTTCTATCTGCGCGAGACGCCGGATGACAACGACGCCCGCCGCCGCGAACGCCACGAAGCGTTCGCCAGCGACGTGCGCCATCACCTGGAAGCGCTGGCCGGTTGGTTGGCGCTGCCCACTCCGGCCCTGCCACCGCTCCCGCTCTGGCAGGGCGTGCCGCCCGACGAGCCGCGTCTGCTCCTTGCAGCGGAGCCGTTGCGCGGCCTGTCCAATGCCACAGCGTCGCTGTCCGCCTATATCCTGCGCAACATGTTCGTGCTGCGCCTGACGGTGACGCGCGCCGGTGAACACGATCAGGGAGCGTGGGCACTGCTCGACGACGTGCTCAACCGTCCCCCGCATACGCCGTCCTGGCTCTCCATGACGCGCTACTGGTGCGGCATCGCCCCGCGCCTGCCGGAAGACCTGGAACAGGGGGGCATCAAAACGCATTTTGGCGTGCTGAGCCTGGGCGAAGGTGAGCAGCCGCACGTGCTGGTCTATCCGGACGCGCGCACGCAGGCCCGCGCCGAGTGGTTCCTGAGCCAGCAGGCGCTGCAACTGGACTGGTATCCGGTGATGGCCCGTTACCGGCTGGACACCTACTCCGATCACGCCTCGCGGGTGGCACGTCAGCAACAGGCCGCGCTGGATCGTGTGCTGCGGGCTGCGCAAACCTGGGGGCCGGCCAGCAACCTGAGTGGCAGGAACGCGCTTGCCCCGCTGCAGGTAGAACTGGACACGCTGGAGAACACCTACCGCGATGTACTGGCCGATCTGACGCAGACGCACGCCGCCGTCCACGAACTGCGCACGCTGGCCGCCGAGTACCGGCTGGCGCTGATGCGCAGCGGTCTGTGGGACACGGCCCCCACCGTCTGGGAGGCGCGCGCCCAACGCCTGGAGCTGATGCACGCTCAGGTGGAAGCCGACCTGCACTACGTCGAAGACGCCTTGCAGCGCATAGACCTGGCCTTCCGCGTGCTCAACACGCGGGCGGCGTTG
>DAOTZZ010000265.1:0-2179 GCA_034433965.1 Anaerolineae bacterium | reverse complement strand
TGACGGCGTGCCCCGCGAACGGCGCGGCGCGCAGTTCCGCACTGTGATCGCGGTGGGCGTTGCGCCGGATGCCCTATCGGTGTTCGAAGGGACGTTGCGCGGCGTGATTCTGGAACAGGCCGATCCGCTGCGCATCCCCGGCTTTCCCTTCGAGTCGCTTTTCTTTGTGCCAGATTGGGGAATGCTGCTCGGCCACGTACACCAATTGCCCGCCGAGCAAAAGGCGCGCTACCTCACGCACCGCGAACGTGCGCTGCGGCAGGCGTTGCCGCGCATTCACGCCTTGCGCGGCGGACAGGGATCGCGATAAAGGCGTCAGCGGAGATACGTTCCCGCACCCTCACAGCCCGACTGCTTTTGCGCCCGCCCCGGAAACGCTGAGCGCCTTCAGACGGCCCAGAAGCACATGCGGCGCGTGCCGGGATCGAGCGCCTGCACGGCGTCATAGTAGGCTCGCTGCATTTCCCTGGCGGATTGAAAGCGGGCATCCGGCTCCTTGGCCAGCGCGCGCAACAACAGTGCCTGCAAAGTCAACGGGAACTGCGGATGGTGGGCGCGTGGCAACGGCACCGGCTCGTCAATGTGTGCCAGCGCTGTCATTTGCTCGTTGGCTCCCTGGAAGGGTAGCACGCCGAGCAATAGTTCGTAGAGAATGACCCCGAAGGAATACAGGTCGGCCCGGTGATCGGCTGATTCGCCCAAGGCTACTTCGGGAGCCATATACTCCGGCGTGCCCACTGAGATGCCTGTCGCCGTCAGGCGCGTGTCCAGGTGCGGGCGCTTGCCCAGACCAAAGTCGGTCAGGTAGACGTGATTGCCCTCGCCGACGCGCTCGATCAGAATGTTGCCGGTCTTCAGGTCGCGGTGCAGCACGCCGTGATCGTGCCCATAGCTCAGCGCGTCGGCGACGGGACGCACGATCTGCCAGGCCGTGAGCGGCGAAAAGCGGTGGTAGCGCAGGACGTTTTCCAGCGTTGGCCCCTTGATCAGTTGCATGACGATGTACAGGTAGCCGCGCCACTCACCATAGGTGTATACGGGCA
The DNA here is from genome assembly GCA_034433965.1 of Anaerolineae bacterium. Classification (GTDB taxonomy): domain Bacteria; phylum Chloroflexota; class Anaerolineae; order Aggregatilineales; family Aggregatilineaceae; genus UBA2029. The sequence goes on along the minus strand of DAOTZZ010000265.1, from coordinate 1,136 downwards.
CGATGTGCGGATGGCGCAAGGTGATCATCAGTTCGGCTTCGCGCCAGAAGCGCGTGCGGAAGCTCTCGTCGGCGCTCAGTTCGGGCAACATGATCTTGATGGCGACCGGTTGCTGCGTCTCCAGCTCGTAGGCGGTGTAGACGCGGGCCATCCCGCCCGTGCCGATTGGGCGCACGATGACATAGCCATTGAGCACCTGACCGATCAACGCGCCATCCATGCCAGCCTCCTCACTGGCACACCGAACGCCCCATAGTATACTGCCACTGCGCAGCCCGTACTCGCCGTGCGATGTTCCTCTCCCTTGTTTTTGCGCCGCGTCGGTCGCTATTCTCTAATACGCAGCGGGTGGAGCAGGAGTTCCCCGACGGGCGCTGAGAGACGCCTCAGCGCGCTGAAATTCGCCCGCCGACCCCAGTTGAGCTATAATCTATCTGCGCAATCGCGGGGTTAGCCGGAGCGCCGCGACCGGGCCGGCGCTGGCCCTGCGTGGACACATGATCAACACCGGGCGACCCGCGCTCACTGGTCGCCCGGCTGATTTTGTGATGCGTGGTTCGCCCGCCATGTGGCTTTACCAGTCAGGGAAACGTCTCCGTGACGCCTCTCCCCGCTAAAGCGGGGAGCTTCCCAGGCTACGCACGCCGCAACCGGCCACGTTAGCGCCTGGCGGCCCCGTCCAGGCCGACTTGACCGCTAAAAACAAGATATTCTGTGCGGCATTCACGTCGCGGTCAGCCGTGTAGCCGCAGTGAGGACAGCGATGCACACGAACGCTCAAGTCCTTCTCGACAACCGACCCACAAGCCGAGCACACCTGCGAGGTGTAGGTGGGGTTCACGGTCACCACTGGCGTACCGGCACTCTCAGCCTTGTACGCCAGCAGGTGTTGGAACTCCGCCAGCCCCGCGTCGTGGGCGCTGAGGGCCAGGTGCAGATTGGCGGTCAGAAAAGCGAGCGTGAGGTCTTCGAGGGCAATCAGCCCGTAGGTGTTGACCAGTTGGCGGGTGACCTGGTGCCAGAAGTTGCGGCGCTGATTGGCGATGCGCTCGTGCAGACGGGCAACCTGCACGGCGGCTTCGCGCCAGCCGCGACTGCCCTTCCTGCGCCGCGCCATGCGCCGTTGGGCGACGCGC
>DAOTZZ010000264.1:0-8954 GCA_034433965.1 Anaerolineae bacterium | reverse complement strand
GTAGCAGAATTGAACGTCCCTGGCCTGGGGACGTATGGGCTGGACGAAGCGGCCTTCGCCGCGCTGATTCCGGCGGCGCAGCGCTCCAGCTCGATGAAGGGCAACCCGATCGCCCTCACCGACGACGAACTGCGGGACATCCTCAAACAGGCGCTGTGACGACCATGAAACGCTGGCAGGCAGACCTCACCCTGGGCGGCGTGGCGCTGATCTGGGGTTCGACGTTCGTCGTTGTACAGAATGCCCTGGACGACGTCGGCCCGCTGACGTTCGTGGGCTTCCGCTTCACCTTCGCGGCGCTGGTGCTGACCGCACTCTTTGCCCCGCGCATTCGCCACATGACGCGCCGCGAAGCGCTATCCGGCGCGTTGATCGGCGTGTGGCTGGCTGGCGGCTACATCTTCCAGACGATCGGCCTGCAAAGCACCACCACCGCCAAAGCGGGCTTCATCACCGGACTCAGTGTGGTGATCGTGCCGCTGCTGGCGACGGTATTGTTGCGCCGCCCGCCGGGGCGCGGCCCCACGGTGGGCATCCTGGCCGCGACGGTCGGGCTGGCCTTTCTCTCTCTCGACCGTAATCTGCGGATGCAGTCCGGCGACCTGTGGGTGCTGGCCTGCGCGGTGATGTTCGCGCTCCATATTGTCAGCGTGGCACACTTCTCACCCCAGAGTGACGCTGTGCGGCTGACTGTGGCGCAGATCGGTACGGTGGCGGCGTTGGCGCTGGTCGGGAGCTTCATCTTTGAGACGCCACGCCTGACGCTGCCTGCGGCTGCCTGGGCGGCCATCGGCTTCACCGGCGTGGTGGCGACGGCGCTGGTCTTCACCCTGCAAGTCTACGTGCAGCGCTTCACCACGCCCACCCATACCGCCCTGCTCTTCAGCCTGGAGCCGGTCTTCGCGGCATTCTTCGGCTGGTGGTGGGCCAACGAGACGCTCGGCCCTAAGGAACTGCTCGGCTGCGGGCTAATCCTGGCCGGGATGATCGTCGCCGAACTGGGCGACGGTCATGCGCCACAGCCAGACAGCGGGAAGCGCATTTCGGCTCCGGCTTCCGAAGTATCGCAGACTCCGGAAGTTCTGTAGCGAGCGGCAAAATACCCGCCAACAGATAGCGAACGAGGCCAGGATACTCACCTGGCCTCGCTCTGTCTGGTGCTGGGGCTATTCAGTTGTCAGGGTTACTCAGCGGCGGGCGGCAGGATAACGCCGTCAATCACGTGGATGATGCCGTTGTCGGCCATCACATCCGCGGTGGCAACCTTCGCCTGGCCGTCGTTCAGCGTCACGCCCATGTCATCGGCCATGACCTTGATCGTCGCGCCGTTCAGCGTGCCGATCTCTTCCATCTGCGCTACAGCAGCGGCGGGGAACTTGCCCGGCGCGACATGGTAGAGCAGGATGCTGGTCAGGGTCTCGGTATCGGCCAGCAGGTCTTCAGCCGTGATGCCCAGGGCGCTCAGCGCCGCGGCGAAAGCATCGTTGGTGGGGGCGAAGACGGTGTAGGGGCCTGCCGCGCTCAGCGCGTCCACCAGGCCGGCGGCCTGCACAGCGGCGACCAGCGTGCCGAACGCCTCGTTACCGGCGGCGATGTCCACGATGGTGCCCATTGGCTCGGCTTCTTCTGCGGGGGCGGGCGGCAGGATGACGCCGTCAATCACGTGAATGACGCCGTTGCTGGCCATGATGTCCACCGCGGCGACCTTGGCCTGACCGTCGTTCAGGCTCACGCCCATGTCGTCGGCCTTGATCGCGATGTCCGCGCCATTCAGCGTCGTAGCCGACTCCAGGCCCACAACGATGTCGGAGGTCACCGCACCGGGGACGACATGATACAGCAGGATGCTGGTCAGCGTAGCCGTGTCAGCGAGCAGGTCTTCGGGGGCGATGCCGAGCGCCTCAAAAGCGGCCTCGAAAGCGGCGTTGGTCGGGGCGAAGACGGTGATGGGCTTGCTGCTGGCGAAGAAGTCCACCAGGCCAGCGGCTTCCACGGCAGCAACGAGCGTGCTGAAGTCCTCATTGCCTGCCGCGATCTCGACGATAGAAGGCAATTCCTCGCCTTCGCCGCCGCCTTGGGCCATGGCCGGGAAGACACCGACAACGAACAGAGCAACGATCAGGAAGAGCACAGAGAGCTTACGCATGACAGGTTTTCCTCCAGGCTGTTAGAAAGTTTCGGCTAGCGAGTTCTTGCGATGTCTGCGCGCAGGACATCCGCATTACGACGATACGTAGAAGAAGATAGAGGTCTGGGATTAACAGAAAACGAGACATAAATAAGAAAAAGATGAAAGAAATAAAAGGCAATGGGTAGCCTTCTCTGCTGTTTCCGACCAATCCCGCTATGAAAGAACAGGGGGTGCTGCCGGCTCCGCTGCGCGGCAACACCCCCTGGGGAGCGGTCGGTATACCGCGGGGCAGGGCCTGCCGTGCAGCAGACCCGCCAGCGGCACACCAACCTGGCGCACATTATAGGGCGTTTTATCTTTGCGCACCACCTGCTATCCGGACAAGGTGCAAGCAAAGGTTGTCAGCGATTTGCTTCGCCCGGTGTCCCTCATCCCCCGGCCCTTTCTCGCGCGCGGCAGGCGAAGGGGCGCGTCCACGCGAGCAAGGCGCTTCCCCAACCGATCGTGGAATCGATTCGTGGGGGTATGGCGCATCCACGCGAGCAAGGCGCTTCCCCTCGCCCCGCGGTGCAGGTCGCGACGGCGAGAGGACCGAGAGGTGAGGGACAGTAGATCACGGCAAACCGCCTGACACAATTTGTACGCACCCTTCGGGCGCATCCTGTCTTCGGGGCAGGGCACAGAACTGCAAAGACGCAGAAAACGCAGAGGAAACAGGGTCTCTGTGTCCCCTGCGTTCTCTGTGATGAATCCAGTCCCGAAGACAGGATACCCCTACTCCATCACGCGCAGCGTCGAAGGGATGTCCATGCGGCGCATGCGACGCACACTCAGCAGCGGCGTCAGCCCGACGACTATCACGCCCAACACCGCCGCCAGCAGCACCGTCGCCGGCTCGATGGTGATCGCCAGACGCATGTCGGCCAGTTCCTGTTCGGCCCGCGTGGCAAAGACGCTTTGCAGGACACCCCAACCAGCCGCCAGGCCGAGCAGTGTTCCCATCACCCCCATGACGGCGTTTTCCACCATCTGCATGCGGGTGACCGTGCGCATGGGCAGCCCGAAGGCGAACATGGTGGCGATTTCGCGGGCGCGTTCGTCTACGCTGATGCTGGTAGTATTGAAAGCGATCAGAAAGGCCAGGAGCACCACCACCACCTGCACGACGGCCAGCATCTGCGTGATCAGGGCCACCAGGTCTTCCACGGCTTCAGAGAATTCGACGATGGAACTGACCGAGGCCACGCCGGGTTGCGCGAGCAGCATCTCTTTGACCGTCTCGCGCGTCACGCCCGCCGCCGGTGCCAGGATCACCTGGTTGGCGACGCCGTCCAGGCCCATCAGCGCCGCGCCCTGCAGGGGCATGTAGGTCAACGGGCGGATCGGGTTGTCGTGAATGCCGATCACCGGCAGTTCCGTCTCTATCATGCGAAACGAGAACAGCCCTTCGCGGCGCGGATGTTCGAGCGTGACCGTATCGCCCACCGTCACGCCCAGGTCGGCGGCTGCTTTCTCCGACAGGATCAGCCCTGGCTGTTCTTCTGCCCCCAGGGTACCCTGCAGCAGGTGCGGAACCCACAGCGCGTGCTCCATGTCGTGCAGTTCCAGGACGGTGTCTATTTCCTGATCGCCCTTGATCAGCGTGCCGCCCAACCGCAGGGCCGCCTCGCTGGCCGTGAAAAGCGGCTTCCCATCCGCACCGGTGAGCGAGGCCAGGCTGGTGATCTCCCCATTGGTCAGGGGGTAGAAGAAGTTGAGGTCAACCAGGATGCGGTCGGGACTCATATAGCGGTAGGCATCGTCAGCGCGCTGCAGAGTGCTCGTATAGCTATCCATCGCCCCCACGATGAAGGTCATGACGGTGATGGCAATGGCAATGCCCAGCACAGTCAGCGCCGTGCGCCAGGGCGAGCGCAACACGTTGCGCAGGGGCATCTGGGTGAAACTCTTGCCCGGCAGGGGAAAATGCGCGATGGCGCGACTGAGACCGCCCCCTTTGGCGACCAGATACCCGCTGCGGATGGCATCTACTGGCGCGACGCGCACCGCCCGCCAGACCGGAATCAGTGTCGCCAGGAAAGGCAGAGACACGCCCAGCGCGGTTGCCCGCACGTAGCCGGGCAGGTAGAAACTCAGGTCCCAGTAGGGCAGCGGCACCAGGTCGCGCAGAGTGCGCGCGAAAAACTGACTGAGCAGCCAGCCGACCAGCAGCCCGAACACGGTGCCCAGCACCGCAATTTGCACGCCGATCAGCATGGGCCGGAAGGCAAGCCAGCGGCGCGGCAGCCCCAGCGCCATGCCGATCCCGATCTCGCGGCGCTGTGCCTCGACGATACGCCCGGCCAGGTTGAACGCGCCCATGGCCGCGCCGAAGAGGAACAGCAAAGCAACCATGTTCCACAACCACTGATCGCCTTCGGCGTCGTTGTAGAGGGCGGGATACACCGGGTCGTCTTCTTTGTTGAGCAGCTTGAAACCGATCGCTGGCAGAGAGGCGGCCATGCGTTGTTCGATTTCCGCGCGCACGGCCTCGCGGTCGGCTCCTTCGGCCAGCAGAAAGACCACATCGTTGACCAGCCCCTCACGTTCGGCCAGCCGTTGCGCCGTCTCCAGTGGGACGAAGAGCACGGCAAAGCTGGCCTCGCCCAGCAGGAAGGTGCCGGTTTCGGGGACGATCAGGAAATATTCAGGCGAGTGCCCGGCACCGACGAAGTCCAGCGCCACATCACCGCTGACGCGCAACGGGTCACCGGGCCGCAGGCCGTAGTGACGGGCAAACTTGTACTCCACCACAGCCACCGCCTGACCAGCATCAGCAGCCGTCAGGGTGCGCCCGCTGTCTTCGTTCACATAGACACTGTTGATGTGCGGGCCGCCGTCAGACACGTCCACGCCCACCAGTCGCCCGCGGACCACGATTTCGTCGTCACCATGCTGAGCCTGCACCAGAGTCGGGACGATCAGGCGCGTTTCCAGGTGCGCCACGCCGGAGATACCTTCCAGAGCGGCCAGCACGTCGTCCTGGCTGACGAAACTGCCCTCAGCCAGCGACAGTTTGAGATCGTACATGTGCAGGCGGTTGTAGCTCAGGTCGTAGGAGTTGAGCCGCCAGGTCTTTTGCCCGCCCAGTCCGGCGAAAACGCCCGTGCCCAGGGCGATGATCAGCCCGATCGCCAGCACCTGCAGCCAGCGCTTGCGCAGGTCGCGCCACGACCAGCGCAGCCAGAGTCGCCAGTTCTTCATCGCGCCCTCCTCACCACTGCAGATCGCTGATGGCAGCCTTGCCGTCACGCGGCGGGCCGTCGCGCACGATGCGCCCGCTGCTCAGCTCGATGACGCGGTCGGCGATGCGCGAGATTTCGCGGTTGTGCGTCACCACCAGCACGGTCTTGCCCGCGGCAGCCTGCGCCTGCAACAGCCCCAGAATCTGAATGCCGGTCTGGAAGTCCAGTTCACCGGTTGGCTCGTCGGCCAGCAGCACCGGGTTGCCGGTCGCCAGGGCGCGGGCGATGGCCACGCGCTGCTGTTCACCGCCGGAAAGCTCGTGCGGGAAGTGATGCAGCCGCTCGCCCAGGCCCACGCTGGCCAGTACCTCGGCGGCGCGCTCGCGGCTGCGGGGTGCGTTGGCCATGTCCAGCACGAACTGTACGTTCTCCAGCGCGGTCAGGCCAGGAAAGAGGTTGAAGGTCTGGAAGATGAAACTGACCGTCTCGCGGCGGAACTTGAAACGATCGGCGGCGCGGCTCAAGGAGACATTGTTGCCGTTGATGCGCACCGTGCCTTCACTGGGCGTATCCAGCGCGCCAATGATGTTGAGCAGCGTGGTCTTGCCGCTGCCCGATGGCCCCAGCACAACGACGAACTCGCCCTTGCCAATGGTGAGCGACACATCGTCGAGCGCGGTCACGCGCACCGCGCCCATCTGGTAGTGCTTGGAGACATGTTCCAGATGGATCATCATGGTTGCCTTCCTGTTCGGTGCAAAAGCGCTCAAGAGCGCGCGACATATCTGAAGCGCCACATTCAGTGTAAGGGACAGTCGGCGGACCACATCCCCTAAAAATTAGGTCTTTCGCTATTTTATCAGATATATCATTGATAAATCTACTCTCATCACCAGGAGAAGGAAATTCAGGGCCGGATAGTTGTTTTATTGTAAACTACTATTGTGCCGTAGACAAGTCTGTGCTGCCTGATTGCCTGATTGCGCGGGGTGTGCGTAGAGGTGAGGGGGGCTGCCCTTCGAAGCGTCATACGCTCTAAGCCTTGTCTTATGGGCGGGGACACGCCTTTGTCTCTACAATCTGGGTCAGGGTTGGTTTCCGATGGGTCTCTGCGACCTTTTCGACATGTGAGGAAAAAGACCGATGTATCGCCTGCCGTTGTTCCCGCTCCATACTGTGTTATTCCCTGGCGCGCCCATCACGCTGCACATCTTCGAGCCACGCTACAGGCTGATGATCGAGGAATGTCTGGAGACAGGGCAACCATTCGGCGTAGTCTTGATTCGCGAGGGGCGCGAGGCGCTGGGACCGCTCGCCCAACCGCACCCCGTGGGCTGCACGGCGGAGATCACCGATGTCGAGCGCCTGCCCAACGGTCATATGAACATCGTGGCGGTGGGCCGCGAGCGGTTTCACATCGTGGAACTCTCGTATGACCGCCCCTACCTGGTGGGCACGGTCGAGCCTTTTCCCGCCGCAGACCTGGATCAGCCGGAAACACAGTGGGCCGCGCAACAACTGCGTCCCTGGGTGGAGCGCTACCTGGCGATGCTCGCCCGCGCCCTGCCGAGCGACAGTCTCGATCCGGCAGCGCTGCCCCACGATCCGCTGGCGCTGGGCTATTTCGCCGCCGCGCTGGTGCAGATTCCCGCGCACCAGAAGCAGGCCCTGCTGGCAACCAGCGGGGCAGCGCAGTTGCTGAGCGATATGCGCGATGTGTATCGCCGCGAAGTGGCTCTGCTGGATGTCATTCTGGAGCGCGACCGTATGCTGGCGCGTGGACGGGGCTTCTTCTCCGCCAACTGAGCGGCTGGAAAAAGGAAAATTCACTGCAAAGACACAGAGTCCGCAGAGAAAGACGCGGGGTTTTCAGTCTATTCCTCTGCGTTCTCGGCGTCTCCGCGGTTCAATTTCGCCTCACTCGGTCAGCAGGCGACGCACGGCCTGCGCCGCTTCAGCGCGCGGCACCGCTATTTCTAAACCATCGCGCAGCCGCTTGAACTTGACCACGCCCGCTTTGATCTCGTCTTCGCCCAGAAAAGCGACCACGCGCGCGCCCTTGCGGTCGGCGTACTGCACCTGCTTGCCGATGGCGCGGTTGGGGATCATGTAGGCTTCGGTGCGGATGCCCGCCGCCCGTAGCTCGTTCGCCAGCGCCAGCGATGCCGCCTGCGTCGCCTCGCCGAAGACGGTCACCAGCACCTGCACCACCGTGCTGCTCAGTTCCGGCGGATACAGGTTGAGCAGGTCCATCAGGTCAATGATGCGCTCGATGCCCAGGCTCGACCCCGTCGTGGGCAGGCTCTCCTTGCGAAACATGCCCACCAGTCCGTCGTAGCGCCCACCGCCGGTCACGCTGCCCAGGTTGTCTGGCCTGGTGATGACAGTCTCGAACACCGGGCCAGTGTAGTAACCCAACCCGCGCACCATCGCCAGGTCAATGGTCACTTTGTCGGCGGGCACGTTCAGCGCGCCCAGGTAATCGGCCAGTTGCTCCAGTTCGGTGATGCCCTCCTGCGCGATCGCAATGCCGCGCAGCGGTTCGCGCACCCGGCCCAGCGCCGCTAGCCCGCCTTCGCGCCATTGCAGCAGGTCCATCATGCGCCCGATGGCGTCGTCGGCAATGCCGCTCTCCACCAGTTCGCGCCGCACACCCTCCAGCCCGATCTTGTCCAGCTTGTCAATGCTGCGGTAGAGGTCGCCCAATTGCGCAGCGGGCACGCCCGCGTAAACGCCGATGCCCGTCAGAATCTTGCGGTTGTTGATATGCACAGTGAAGTCGGCAAAGCCCAGGCGACCCAGTGCCGTGATCAGCAGGCTGATGATCTCGGCGTCGGCGGCCATGCTGGCCACGCCCACGATGTCTACGTCGCACTGATAGAATTCGCGGTAGCGCCCCTTCTGCGGGCGATCGCCGCGCCAGACCGGCGCGATATGGTAGCGCCGGAAGGGGAAAGTGAGGTCGTGCTCGTGCATGGCCACGTACCGCGCCAGCGGCACGGTGAGGTCGTAGCGCAAGGCGAGCGCCTCTTTGCCGCCGGGGTGCTGCGCGTGGAAGATCAGCTTGTCAGCCTCCTCGCCACCCTTGCCCAGCAGTGTTTCGAGCAGTTCCAGGGTGGGAGTGTAGATCGGCTCGAAGCCGAAGGTCTGGAAGACCTCGGTGATCACGCCGATCACATACTCGCGCCGGATCACTTCCTGCGGCAGGAAATCGCGCATCCCCTTGGGAAGGCGGGCGTCAAGTTGAGCCATGCTGATTCATCCCTCTGACGTGTTATGTCCCGTCCTGGCGAGCCAATGCGCCGGTGCGCTATGGCTCCAGGTCGAAAAGCTCAGTGAACCACGCGGCGATCTCGTCGCGCACGCGGCGGAAGACTTCCAATTGCTGCTCCGGCGGATATTTCGCCGGATCGGTGAAGTTGCGATGATACCGTTTGCCCGGCCCTGGGAAGACAGGGCAATTCTCCGCGGCGTTGTCGCACACGGTGATCACGTAGTCGAAAGGCTGGCCGAGAAACTCCGCCATGCTCTTGGAACGCGCCCCGCTGATGTCTATGCCAATCTCAGCCAACACCTGGATTGCCCCTGGCAGGACTCTG
>DAOTZZ010000263.1:0-9904 GCA_034433965.1 Anaerolineae bacterium | reverse complement strand
CCTTATGGCGTGCTGCGCTTCAGCGCTCAGGAATACGAGTGCGGGCAGGCTGAATGGCTGACCAGGCAGTTGCTCGGCGCTCAGGGGCGGGACAGCAATGTCTACACCGCGCCCTGGTATGTGTTCGAGTACCTGTATTACAACCCGACCATTGCGCCGCAACCTCCCACTGATCTGCCCGGTTCCCGCGTGTTCCCCGATCTGTCGGCGGTGATCTGGCGGACCGGCTGGGGGGAGAATGATCTGATTTTTGGCCTGAAGGCGGGGCCGCATGGGGGGCGGTTTGCCTTCGATACCTTTGTCCGGGAACGTTTTCCCTGGGAGACGCCCTGTCGCGAGACTCACTGTCAGCTCAACGTCGGGCACGATCATGAGGACACGAACACCTTCTATGTTTATCAAGGGGGGTGGCTGGCGCCAGAGAATGCCGAAGTGGGGCGTCAGGAGACTTCCTATCACAATACCTTGTTGATAGATGGACAGGGGCAATACGAGCCGTCCTCGGATCGTAGCTGGCGCTATCCGGCAGACTTTTCCGGAAGCGACGGCTTCCTGGAGGCAACCGTCAGTTCGCCCCATTTCGACTTCCTGGCTGCGGACGCAACGCGACGTTACAGGCAGATCAAGGGGCTGAACGATGTCACCCGCTACGTGCTGTTCATCCGCCCCAACTACCTGGTGATGTTCGACCGCGTCGAGGCTGACGATCCCCATCAGGTGGAGTGGATCGCCCATTTCGAGGTCCCACCCACCATCGAGGACACGTGGATCAAGGGCGGTAGCCAGGGAGATTACCTGCTGAGCATCGGCTTTGCCGCCCCGCAGCCCTTTGCCATCAGCACAGAAAACGACGAGTTGCCCTATGTCCGCGTGCGCCCTGAATCGCCGGCGGAGTCGGTCTTGTTCGCCAGCGTGCTGTATCCGACCGACCGTCAGGGTTGGGATGCGCGTCCGACGTTCGCACTGGTGGACAGGACGCCCGAAGGGGTGCTGTTGCGCTTGCAGCCTCATGATGGGGGGCAGCGGGTGTTCGACGTGTTGTTGGCCTTCGACAAGCCTGAGTCGCCCATCGAGATAGGCCCGTACCGCTTCGATGGACGGATCGCCGTGATCGCCCGAGATGCGGGCGATACGCTCCAGGAGTTGTTCATCTATGGCGGGAGTTTCCTGGAAGATACTTCAGGCGGCGGGCAGACTCTGATCGAGGGCCTGGATGCGAACACTCCGTTCGAAGCGATCTTCAGCGGGGGCGCGGTGCTGGTGTCCGGCGAGCTATCCGGCGATGTGACGCTTTTCGCCCCCGCGGCAGAGCAGGTGACGTTGAACGGTCAGCCGCGGTCGTTTTCCAGACTGGGGCACTCCATTGTCTTTTAGAAGTACTGTGTTTTTCAAGGGCAGAGAGAGATTGACAAACCGATGACCAACGCGATTGAACTCGAAGAAAGACGCCTGGCGGGGATTGAAAGCGTCGAGCAATACCCCAGTTTTCACGAACGGCATCGGGTATTCCCCGCGATATTCGAGAATCGGGCGCACCAGCGCATCATTGACCTGTCGGCGGGCGTGGGGATTGTGGGCGAGCGGATCAAGAACGGCTATCCGGCGGAGATCGTCTGCAACGACATTGCCCCCACCTGCTTGAGGATTCTGCGCAGGCTGGGACTCCAGACAGTCTCCTTCGATCTGGACGACGAACAGACCGTCTTTCCTTTCGAGGATGGCACTTTTGATGCGGCCATTTCGCTGGCAACCATCGAACATTTGCTGCATCCCGATCACTTCTTGCGGGAAGTGCAGCGCATCCTGAGCGATGAGGGCTACCTGTACATTTCCACCCCAAACTACGCATCCATCCTCTACTTGCCGCGTCTGGTGCTGAAGGGGGAGACGTTTCACAACCCGCTCTCGCAGAACGAGCGCACGCGCTACGAGTTCTACGGTCACGTGCGCTACTTCACCTACAAGACTTTGCGAGAGTATGTCAGTTCGTTTGGCTTTCGTCTGCAAGCGGTGTATCTGCCGGTGCCCCAGGGAAGCACGTACTTCAAGAATATGCTTTCCCGCACCCGGCCCAAGGCGCTGCTATATCGCCGCCTGGTGATCTGGATGTACCGTTTTCTGTCTCCGCGCTGGGCACCTGAGCCAATCCTGTGCTTCCAGAAGGGTCTGGCAGATGGGCGTGGCAGGGTGCGCAAGGTTTTGCTCTGAACGAGAGGCCAGAGGTATGTTGCCGGCGATTATTCTATCCAGCCATACGATGGGATTGGGTGTGATCCGCGCCCTTGGGCAAATGGGCGTGCCCAGTGTCGTCTTCTATCACGAAAAGTGCGACATGGGCTACGTCTCCAAATACGTTCGGGAGCGTTACTATGTGCCGCACCCCGAACGCGATCAGGGGGGATTCATTGCCGCCCTGCTTGAATATGGCCCTCGGTACACGGGGTGTCCCATGTTTCCGACTTCGGATGCGGCACTGTCTGCCGTGTCCCAGCATATAGACGCTCTGAAGCCCTACTACAAGCCGGGATTCACTGCGTGGGCGATCACTCAGCTTTTTCTGGACAAGAAGCGCACCTATGCGCTGGCCGAACAGGCGGGCGTGCCCGCCCCGAAGACGATGATCCCGCAATCGGTGGCCGAGGCGGAGCAGTTCGCCGAACAGATCGAGTTTCCCTGTCTGGTGAAACCGTGCCAGAGCCATCTCTACTACGCGGTCTTCAAGCGCAAGGTGGTACAGGTGCAGACGAAGGAGCAGATGCTGCAGGCTTATCTGGAGGCGACGGACGCGGGATTGGAGGTGATGCTCCAGGAAATCATCCCTGGCAGGGACGACTGCGGAGCCAACTACAATGCCTACTTCTGGGATGGCCAACCTCTGGTCGAATTCACGGCGCAGAAAATCCGCAACGGCCCGCCGACCTTTGGCTCTCCCAGGGTAGTGATGAGCAAGGCGATCCCGGAGATCATCGAGCCGGGGCGCAAGATTCTGCAGGCAATGGGGTTCTACGGCTACACCTGCACCGAGTTCAAGAGAGATCCGCGCGACGGAGTTTACAAACTCATGGAGGTGAACGGCAGGCACAATCTCTCTACGTTGCTGGCCGTGAAGTGTGGGATCAATTTCCCCTGGCTCCATTATCAGCACCTGGTCTATGGCACGCTGCCTCAGGCCAGGGACTTCCGAACAGGCGTCTATTGGGTGGACGTGTTGCGCGACGTGGGCTACAGCGTGAAGAGCTTTCGGCAGGAGCGTTACAGCCTGTCCCAATATGTTCGTCCCTACCTCAGGCCACATGTCTCTGCCGTCTTCAGCCTGCGCGATCCCCGGCCCTTCATCAAACGTATCAGGGACTGGACGTGGCACAAGCATTAGCCGGAAGGAGAAAGCTGCGCGTGGCCGCTCGCCTGGGGCCAGGCACAGCAGGAGGAGATGACCATGACTCGGCTGGCACCTGTAGTGTGCTGCGACCAGAGAGATCATGACCCGGCGTGGGACGCCTTCGCGGTGCAGGTGCCGGGCGGCCATCACGTCCAGACCAGTCTGTGGGCACAGGTCAAGCGCGTCCTGGGCTGGCAGGCGGCGCGCATCACGCTAAGACGGGAGGAAGAGATTGTGGGCGGGGCGCAGGTGTTGTATCGGCGTCTGGCCCGCTTCTGGCACGTGGGCTATGTCACCAATGGGCCGCTGACCAGAGCGGACGCAAGCGTCCATCTGGAGCAATTGGTGTCCGAACTGCGGCGCTTCAGCCGCCGCAAGCGGATGGTCTTGCTGACCGTACAGCCGCCGAAGCACGATACGGTGCTGGTTGAGCAGTTGCCCCGCTGGGGGTTCCGGTCTGGGCGGATGGCTGTCGCGCCAACGGCCAGTGTGGTGATTGATCTCAGCATCGGTCTGGAACACATCATGGCCAGGATGCACCCCAGCACGCGCCAGGGCATTCGGCGAGGGTTGCGCAGGGGAGTGGAGGTGCACCAGGGCGCGGGCGATGATATACCCCGCTTCTACGCGCTGCACGTGGCCACCAGCCGACGACAGGGTTTTGTCCCGTATCCGCTGGAGTATTTCACGACGATGTGGCGCGTGCTGCATGAATACGATTACATCCGCCTCTTCATCGCGCAGGTGAAGGGAGAGGATGTGGCGGCGCAGGTAGTTGTGCCGTTCGCCGACACGGTGATCAGCAAGATGATCGGCTGGTCAGGGACACACAGCGAGTATCAGCCGAACCGGGTTCTGGACTGGGCGGTCATTCAGTGGGCTGCCGATGCGGGGTATCGGTTCTTCGATCTGGAAGGCATCAATCCGGATGTGGCGCGTCTGGTGCTGGCGGGTCAGCCCCTGCCGAAGTCACACCACAACACGACCACTGCTTACAAACTGGGCTTTGGCGGACAGGTGGTGCTCTATCCGGGGCCTTACGACCATTGCTATTGTCCCCCACTGCATTGGGTCTATCACCGCGTGGCGGGTGAGCTATCGGACAGGGCCCTTTTGAAGCGGGTTGTGGGCCGTATCCAGGGGCGCAGGGCAACTTCCACCGATGCCGCCTGGTGAGGGCCGGCGTGGCGGGGCATAGCCGGGGACATGTCCGGTCGCCAGGGATGGCTGGCAGGCGCGTAACCCGGCGGTCTGCTGCAAGGTGTGCCGAGTCCACTCGTCTGAGCATGAGCGATCTAGGGAGTGCGAGAGCAAAGGAGATAGCTATGCATCGAATGGAGATACTCTGGCAGAGGCACTTTCTGACAGCGCTGATTCTGCTGGGAATGGTCGTCGCTATCGGCGTGCCCGTCTTTGCCGATGCCTCCCGTCAACAGGAAGTGCACCGTCTTGATGGTTATTCGATCTACTTCTCTGAGGACGATCGCGAAGCCAACCCCTTTGACCGCTCCGACGAGGGGGCATCGCTCTTCGCCGGGTTACTGAGCAGCCTGGGGGCGAAGGTCGCGACCCTGGACTGGCGACAGGGCATTCCCGAAGACGCCGATCTGGTGATCATTGCCGGGCCGATCCGCTATGTGGGCGTGGCAGAACTGGCGAGACTGTGGCACTACCTCAGCAATGGCGGGGCGGCGCTGCTGTTTGTAGACCCCTTGCTGACCGCCCTGGACGAAGAAGGCAATCTGGTGACCGATATCAATCGGTCTATTCCCACCGAGTTCTTCGATCTCACCTGGCAGGACTTCGGCATCCGCATGCGTGGGGACGTGGTGGTGGTCGAGGATGGCTCGGCGGGTCTGCAGTCCGACCTCCTGGCTACAGACGTCGATTCGACGCACCCCATCACGGCGGGGTTACGCGGGCCGCTGGCCTTCTTCAGCGCGCGTTCCATTGCCTACGACGCTTCCCTGCAGTCCTACCGTGCGACGCCGCTGGTGTTTTCCAGTGACGATCACTACGGGGAAGCAAGTTTCGCGGCTTATCTGCTGGAGGGCACTGCAGCGTTCAATATAGGCATTGATACGCCGCGCGGCCCGCTGGCCCTGGCGGTGGCGTCGGAGAACCGGCTGACGGGGGCGCGGCTGGTCGTTGTGGGCGACCGCGATTTCGTCACCAATGGGCGGGGGATGCAAACCGCGCCGGCCAACACAGCGGGATTTCTATATCCTGGCAATGCATACTTCTTGCTGAGAGCGGTGGGGTGGCTGGTAGGAGCCGATGCCATGCCAACCGATCAGATTCTATTCCCGACGCCAGGCCCGACGGCGTCTCCTACCCCGATTCCGACACCGACGCCGCTTCTCACGCCCACTCCCAGCCCATGACAGCAAGCACACCATCTCTTGCGGTCAGTGTGGAGATGCTGGCTTGACGGAGAGAATGACACCTATGTCCCAACTGCGTTCTGTGGCCCTATGCTTGCTCATTGTCCTGGTGCTGTCCGCTGGACATGGCCTGAGCCATGCCCAGACAGGTACACCACCGCTGGTGGTCTTTGTCCAGGATCTGCCACTCGATGCGGCCAGGATGACCGATACTGGCCGCATGGGTGTCAGCGCCCTGGCCGACATATTCCGCAGCCTGGGGGCCAGGGTGGAATACGTTGATCTGACTACCCCCTTGCCCGAACAGGCGAAAGTGGTGGTGATCGTCGGTCCGTACCGCAGCCCTGGTTTTGCGCAGGTGCTTTATCTCTGGCTGCACCTGGCTCGCGGCAACCATGCCCTGTTCGCCTTCGACCCCGAAGGTTCTTTTGACGGCACCCGCAACGTTCGGACGCGGCTCTCTACCAGCGGCCTGAGTCTGCTGCTGGACTGGGACTACGGAGTTTCGGTCTATGACACCTTCCTGGCCGAACCGTGGTTTTCTACGGGGTCGATCTCTGACCTTTATCGGACTTACATGTTGACTTATCCCGATGTCGTTGATGATCCCATCACCGCCCCGCTCAAGCAATATGGGTTGCCGGTATGGGTGTGGGGGGCGCGGCACTTTGGCATTCAGGCGCTGGGGGTTGACAGCGCTGGCGTGCCCCTGCTCTATTGCGACTCGGCGTTCGGCGAGACGGCCCCGTCCATTTTTCGGACAGAGGGGGGCAACCCTGTTGACCGTGTTGAGCTGAACATCGGCGCAGACGCTTTGGGCAGGCTCAATGTCGCGGTGTTGGCGAAGAACACGAAGACCGGCTCGCGCGTGGCGCTTCTGGGCGATTCGGAATTGTTCCGAAACGGACTGGGTCTCGCGCAGACAGTTTCGTTGCCGCGCAACGCAGGCAACTGGATTCTGGCCCAACGGTTGGCAGCCTGGCTGCTCGATCTACCGCCTGAGCAGTGGCCCGCTTTGCCATCGGGCTTCACTTGGCTGGCCGTTGACGGCGACGATGGCGACTGGCTTCAGTTCGCTGAGGGCGCAGTCACCGACGACGAGGGAGACGTAGACGACCCCGCGGTAAACATGGCGCGTGTGCAGGCAGTGGCGGATGACGACTATCTGTACGTGCTGGTCCAGACCCAAGAGCCACCCGACGCCAGAGCGCGCGTTGACCTGGTTCTGGGGGCGGAGAAGAGCGGTGCTGAAAGCACGGTGCTGGTTGCCAGACAATCCGGCGTATACCGTGTCGAACCAGAAGGCGGGGAGACTCTGATCGCGGATGCGGCCATGGGCCTGGGGAGCGCCATTGAGTTGCGTCTGCCGGTGCGCCTGGCAGGGCAGTCGCTGCGCATCGAAAGACTATGTGTGGCGGAAAGCGGCGCGGTTACGCATGCTTCCCAGGATTGTCTCGATCAGCCGCTCAAAGCGCAGCCGCTCGATTCGCGCGCGCCCTTCGACTTCGCCCTGGCGGGACAACCGCTGGTGACCGTGACCACAGAAGGCGTGAACATCCGCCAGGGCCCTGGAACCGACCGGCGGCAGATAGGCATTGCTACCAACCGGATGGTCTTCGCTGCCACGGGGCGTAACGAAGACGCTACCTGGGTGCGCGTGCAGAATGCGCGCTTCGAGGGGTGGATTGCAGCGCAATTGCTGATGCCAGGCGGCGACTTGCGGTGGTTGCCGGTCGTCGAGGCGGAGAGCCAGACCGGCTAGAGCCGTTCGTTTATGTTCAGAGGACGAGACGATGGCCACAAAGCGCATCGGTCATTCCAGGTTGGCGGCGATTGCCGAGGCTCTACATCAACGGACGGCCTTTGGCTCAGTCGGGCGGATGTTTGCGTCTGGCGAAGGCTGGGGGGCCGTCTCGGTCTGGGAAGTGGTGATCGCCGTGGGAGTGGGGGTGCTCCTGGGAGGATATGCTGTCGCCATTACCTATCTTTCCAGAACCTGGGCCACGCTCATGACCGCCGGTGTGGTGGTGGTATTCGTGGCGATGATGGTCAGGAATGTGCGCAGGCTGCTGCTGGCCATTATCATCCTGGATATTCCCCTCCAACTGGACATCAATCTCTTCTATCGCCTGGATGCTTCTGAACTGGGATCCCTGGGCGGGCTGACCGTCTCGCTGACAACCATCTCGCTCGTTGTCCTGTATGGTCAGTGGATTAGCGAGTCCCTGGTCAAGAAAAGCACGTCCGCCGCGAAATGGCTTCCGCTGAGTTTGCCGGGGGCTTTGTATGTCTTGTTCGCGGGGCTGTCGTTGTTGGTGGCCCGTGACAAGACGCTGGCATCTTTCGAGCTGGCGTTGATCGTCCAGCTTTTCCTGATCCACCTCTACATTCTTGGCACCGTTCGGACACGCGCCGACGTGCTATATATCATTGTTTTCATTTTGATCGCGCTGTTTTTCGAAAGCCTGATCATCTTCGCATTACGCTTCATCGGGACGACGGTCAAGGTTGCGGGCATCACCGGGCGGGTCTTCGATACCAGGGTTTCTGGCACGGTTGGTTCGCCTAACAACGCGGGCGCATTCATTGTACTTTCTCTTGGCCCGGCGTTGGGGCTGCTGTTGGCGCGGGTTAACAAAGCGTATGGCTGGCTGGCTGCATTAGCCTTTGCCTGCGGGGCCATTGCCCTCATCTTTACCCTCTCCCGTGGGGGGTGGTTGGCCTTCGCCGTCTTCTTGAGCTTTTTCAGCCTGTTGGCGCTACAACGCGGCTGGTTGTCTGGACGAGTGGTGGCGGTGTTAGCAATCGTCGCGCTTGTCCTGTTCATTGCGCTAAACCAGGTGATCATCACCCGTCTGACTGCGGACGATCAGGGGGCTGCCGAGTCACGAATACCCTTGATGCAGATCGCGTGGCGCATGATCCGCGACCGCCCCATTCTTGGGGTGGGACTCAACAATGGGCCGATCCTGCTACCGTCGTATATTACGCCGGACATGGGCGACATCTGGGTTTATGGTGTGCACAACAAATATCTGGCCGTCTGGTCTGAGACGGGTCCGGGCGGATTGCTGGCTTTTCTGTGGTTCCTGATAGCAACACTGCGCAGAGGCTGGCGCAGCTTTAGAGCGGGAGATCCGCTGCTGTCGCCAGTGGCGCTTGGCCTGGTGACCGCTGTACTCGGCCATATGGTGCATATGATGTTCGACACCTTTCGTGACCGTCCCAATACTCAATTGTTGTGGTTCTATGCGGCTCTGATAGCTGCAATCTATCTGATGAGTCATGGACGCGAGAGCACACAGGACGCGAGCGCGTAGGTTTTCAGGACGCCCCTGTCAATCTTGAGGACATATTTCTGTGATACACCGTCTGCCGGACAAGAGCCTGTTCAAGAAGTTTCTGAAACAATCTTTCTGGCTCTATGGAGGCATGGGTGTTGCCCAGGTAGCTGGCGTGATCGACCTGGCCGTGCTGGCCCGCTCGCTCACGCTGGTCGAATTCGGCCAGCTTGCCCTGATCATCGGTTATGGAACAGCGGTCAATACGCTGTTCGACTTCCGGGTGTGGGAAGCCATCCTCAAGTACTTCAACGAGTATCTTGCTGATCGCGATTTCGGAAAGGCGCTGACGGTCTTACGTCTGTGTGTGGCCATTGATTTTGGTACGGGGCTGCTGGCAGCAACCTTCTTGACCGTGACGGCCAAACCCGCCGCTCGCCTGTTGCTGGATGACCCGAATCTGGCCGACGAGATCATTCTGTATGGCGTGATGCTGCTCTTCACAACCACTGAGACGACCGTCACCGGCCTTTTCCGCGTCTATCGGCGCTTCGATCTGCTGGGGCTGAAAGATGGACTGGGAAGTCTTATCCGGCGTTCGTTCAGCATTGCGGTAGCGCTGGCGTTTGGCTCTCTGCACGCAGTGGTTCTGGCCCTGTTGGTGGGAGGGCTGGTCGAAGCAGTGGTCTTCAACGGTCTGGCGTACTATCTTACGCGGCGTCAACTGGAAAAGGGGACTGTTCGTATCCCTCTATCTGCTGGAGAACGCAGGCGCGTGTTGAGTTTCATCCTGGGCACGAACGTGCTCGGCACGCTGAAGTCGCTGACAGAGCAGGGAGACATGCTCCTTCTGGGATGGT
>DAOTZZ010000262.1:0-4528 GCA_034433965.1 Anaerolineae bacterium | reverse complement strand
AGGGCAAGGGCCACACTGACCGGGGCGGTATCTTCCAGGGAGCCAACCAGCGAGCCTACGGCCAGCGGTTGGACGATCAGGGCTGCGACCACCCCCGCGGGCGGCGATTCCTCTTCGAGCGCAGCCAGGTTGTTGGTGAGGATGGTCGTCCCTGCATCTTCCTGAACATCCCAGCCGGCGGGGTAGGAATAGGAGAGGCTGCCATCGGACGAGGTGAACTTCTGCGTCAGCGGTTCCTGCGCGGCAGCCAGGGGTATCGCCAGCAGCATGGCGGCGACGAGCGCGAGTCCAAGTAAAGCGCGATGCCACTTCATGGGGTATCTCCTTCTGGATATGAGCTTCCACATGACGGCCATGTCCGCTGAGGCACGCGCCCCCTGGCGTCTGCCAGACGTGACCGCTTACCGTCATTATATGGCCTTTCTCGGTTTGATGCTGTGCGCTGTGCCCAGGCCAGGTATTCCTGGCGGGGGGTGGTTTCCGCCGCGCCCGATCTTGACCTATACTAGGGATAAGAGATAGCGACGGCGTTGCCGTGAGCCGAGAAAGGAGCAAACCATGGCTACCGAATTCACCGTGTTTGTCGAAGATCGGCCCGGCGCTCTGGCACACCTCACCGAGGTGTTGGTCAAGAACGCCGTCAATATCCTGGCCATTCATGGCTCACCCTGCACTGGCCAGGGCATCATTCAGTTCGTGCCGGATAGCCCAGACGCAGCGACTGAGGCCTTGCAGCACGCCGGTTTCGACTACGTGACGCAGAACGTGTTGCTGGTCAGGCTGGCCGACGAGCCGGGGGCGCTGGCCCGTCTGGCGCGGGCGATGGGCGAGGCCGGGGTGAACATCAACGCTGTCTACGCAGCGATGACCGGGCAACTGGTGCTGGACGTAGACAATCACAGCAAGGCGCAGCAGGTGGCGATGAGCCTGGGCGTGCGGTGATCCGGTCGCTGGTCGCCAGGCCGGGACAATGCGGGAGCGCGTGCAGGAATGCGCTCCTTTTGTCCTGCCGCGTGCGTTTGAAAGCTTTGTATTCTGGGGTAAGGGTTTTGAACCGCGGTGACGCCGAAGGCGCAGAGGAGAAAGACAAATCAAAAACTCTGGGTCTCTGCGGTGAATTCCGCCGCCCACCCCTGAATGCCCCCGTGCTCGCGTTGCCCGCGGCCCGGCCCTGTGCTAATATGACTGCGCGTTCAGTGCACGCAATCCGCCGGGGTGGTGCAGGCGAGGAGGCCGCCGATGAGTCGTCAGGTGTTGGCCGGGTTCATTGTGTTGAATGTGATCGTCTCGCTGCTGGTGGCCGGGATCGTGATCACGGTGGATCGCGCCAACCGCTCCGACGAGCCGAAGCAAGGCCCCACGCAGATTGTCATCCTCACCGCTACGCCGGTGCCGGGCCTGGTCATGCAACCCGCCGAGTATCAGGGGACGATTGATGCTCTGCAACTGACCACCACTGCTCTGGCTGCCGAGGCCAATATCGTGGCGGTGGTCACGGCCACGCCCAATCCCGCGGCGGGGCTGGCCATCGCCGACGTGACGGCAGTGGCCACCATTGACCCGGCATTGCTTCCCCCCGTGCCGACCAGCCTGCCCCCAGGCGTTGCCACCGCCACGCCCGCAGTCGCCGCGGCGGGCGATGGCTGTATCCGACACGTGGTGCAGGCCGGCGACGTGATCGTCAACATTGCTCAGCAATATGGCGTCTTTGCCGGGGACATCCTGATCGCCAACGGCATGACCGAGGAAGATGTCACCAGACTGCAGATTGGCCAGGAATTGATCATCCCCGTGCCGGGATGTGCTGCCCTCAGCACATTGACTCCGCCGCCTCCGCCGACCAATACGCCGTTCTCGCTGACACAGATCGTGCCCACCGTCACTCTGCCGCCAACGGCGGTCAACGCGCAGGTGGTGATCGCCAATGTGACCGACTGGGGGACGGTGACCAGTGAGGCCGTCGAGATTCGTAACGTGGGCAATGTGCTCAACCTGAACGGCTGGACGCTTTCCAACGGTCGGGGTGATGTGTTCCGCTTCCCGGAATTCCGTATGCAGCAGGGCAGCCTGGTGCGCGTGTATTCGCGGCAGGGACAGAACACGCCCGCCGCGCTCTACTGGGGACGTGAAACACCGGCCTGGCGGGCGGGAGACACGGTCACGCTGGCCGATTCGACAGGGCAGGTGCAGGCTACTTTCCGCATCGGGGAGACCGCACCGCTCTTCCAGGAAGCGACGCCGCAGCCGGGGACGTGATCCTGGCAGCACGACAGTTGGCGAAAGAAAAACCGCAACCCCTGGGGGCGGTTCTTCGTTTTTCCGGGGCAGCAGCGGCTCTCGTCAGGACTTGTCAGACTCGTCTTTGCCGTCTTCGCCGCGCAGACCCTTGCGAAATTCGCGGATGGCCGCGCCCATCTCGCCCCCGATACGCGAAACACGCCCGACACCGAAGAGCAAGATCACCACGGCCAGGATCAGTACCAGCTCAGTCGTACCCAGGTTACCCATTGTCCACTCCTTCAAATAGCGATGTGCCGCCTGTCACAGGTCAAAGCCCGCAGCGGGCCTTGTTGCGCAACGTGCGGTTAGTCCTGTAGCCCATTATATCAGGTCCGGCCAGATCGGGGTGATTCTCCGCGCACCCCGTATTCGCCTCAGGTCGGCAGGATGCGCCGCCAGAGGCAGTTATGAACTGGCCCTCTCTCCCCTTGCAACTGTGTCGCGGGGCGAAAGTGCTCTGCGCAGGTACTTGAATTTGTTCCCTTATTCAGCATATACTGAGGACAGAACTCCCCATCCTATTCTTAGTCTTATGAAACGGAGACATGCAATGAAAAGGCTTTCAGTCTTGTTAACCGTCCTCGCTCTTGTCGTGGCCTCGCTGGCTTCTACCGGGATTTCCTATTCCCAGGATAAGCCATTCGCAGGCGTCACCATCAACCTGCTCACCTTCACCGGCCCGCAGATCGCCGAGCCACTCCAGCGGCACGCGCCGGAGTTCAAGGAACTGACGGGCGCGGAGGTGAACGTCATCACAGTGCCTTTCGCCGACCTGTATCAGACGATCCTCACCGATCAGGCTACCGGCACCAACAGCTACGATGCCTTCGTCTTCGCTCCGCAGTGGATGGTAGACCTGGTCAACTATCTAGAAGACCTGACGCCCTATGTGGAGAACGATCCGGACATTCAGTGGGATGACATCGCGCCGTTCTTCCGCAACTTCAGCGCCATGTATCAGGGGCGCATCTACCTGATCCCGCTGGACGGCGACTTCCACATGGTGTATTACCGCACCGACGTGCTGGAGGAAGCCGGACTGCAACCGCCCAGGACATGGGACGAGTACCTGGAAGTCGCGGCAGCGGTGCATGGCAAAGACATGAACGGCGACGGTGAAGGGGACTACGGTTCGTGCATCTCCAAGGCCCGCAGCGCGCAAGCTTACTGGTGGATCACCTCCATCGCCGGCCCCTACATCCAGAGCCTGGGCACCGCGCAAGGCGTGTGGTTCGACACGGAAACCATGAAACCCCTCATTGACAACGAAGGTTTCATCCGTGCCCTGGAAATCTACAAGGAGACCAGCAAGTACGGCCCGCCCGACGAGGCCACACTCGACGTGGGCGACACTCGCTCGCTGTTTGTGGGTGGGCGCTGCGCCCTGAGCCTGGACTGGGGCGACATCGGCACGCTGGCCATTGACCCCGCCATCTCGGTGGTGCAGGACAAGGTCGGCGCGGTGATCACCCCCGGCGCGAGAGAAGTGGTGGATCGCGCCACGGGTAAGCTGGTGCCCTGCGACGAGACCATCTGCCCCTATGCGGTGGACGGCATCAACTATGCGCCGTTTGCGTCCTATGGTGGCTGGTCGGGCGGGGTGAGCGCGGGCATCTCGCAGGAGAAGAAGGATGCCGCTTACGCCTACTTCTCCTATGTGTCGCAGCCCGCGCAATCCAATATTGACGTGACCATCGGCAAGACCGGCTTCAACCCCTACCGCATCTCGCAGTTCGAGAATCTGGAACCCTGGCTCCAGGCGGGCATGAGTGAACAGGCGGCTCGCAACTACCTGGGCGCCATCCAGGACAGCCTCAACAGCCCCAACATGATCCTGGACCTGCGCATCCCGCAGAATCAGCGGTACCAGCAGGTGGTGCTGGACACAGTGCTGAGTCAGTTCCTGGCCGGTGAATACACCGCCGAGGAAGCCGCCAAAGAAATCAGCGACCAATGGGAAGAGATCACCGACGAACTGGGGCGCGAGGCTCAGCGCGAAGCCTATCTGGGCACGCTGGGTATCCAGAAGTAGCCGGAGAGAGAAGTTGACTCGCGGTGTCTCGGAGGCACGCTGCCTCCGAGACATTTTCTATCTGCTGGGCGCGCAACGCGACGAGTGAGTGACCTGTGACGCCTCTCCCCGCTAAAGCGGGGAGCTTCCCAGGCTACGCACGCCGCAACCGGCCACGTTAGCGCCTGGCGGCCCCGTCCAGGCCGACTTGACCGCGAGTGTCAAGATATTCTGGGC
>DAOTZZ010000261.1:0-3038 GCA_034433965.1 Anaerolineae bacterium | reverse complement strand
AATGCGCGGTGATCACCGTCACCCCCAGGCGGCGCGTCACCTCGGCGCGAAAGGCTTCAACGATGTCCGGCTCCACTGGCACGATCGCGTCACAGCGTTTGCAGGTGAGCGTATAGCTCTCCTGGCGGGTGCGATAGCGATACTCTTCGCGCTCCTGGTCGGCCTCGACGATTCGCCCCTCAACCAGATTGAGCGCCTTGAAAAGCGTCAGCGTGCGGTATACTGTCGCCAGGCTGAGGTCAGCGCCGCGCAGATGCGCCAGACGGTACCATCCTTCCGCGTCCTGAAAACCGCCCTGCTCGCGCATCACGCGTAACAGAGCCAGTCGTTGCGGGGTGATACGCAACCCTGCGCCCTGGAAGGCCGCGCGGATGCTCTCTTCTTCGGCGCTGTCGTAAAGGGGAAGGCTGCTCATGATGGCCCCCGGACTGCCCGCTTACTTCTGGCACTGACCTCAGCAGTCACTGTGCCCACGGCTGATTATGGCATAAGCGCCTGCCGCTTCACAAACCCTGCGACAGAAAGCACACGGCGGAATGATGCTCTTCGCCAGCCTCATAAACTGCGCTGGTCATGCAAAATTGAGTCATTTTCTCAAACTTGCTTAGATTTTTATAGATTCCAGCGTTGTCAGCCCCAGGCCCCATCGTTACAATCTGCCGCAGTTTGCAGCAGTTTCTGTCCTGGTCAAGAAGAGTTCAGACACAAGGAGAACCAGCCCTATGTTCAGAAACCCGGCAATTCGCCAAGCGGCAATCATATTGATCGCAGTCGTGATATTGGCCGCGCTGGGCACGCCTTTCGCCTCGGCCCGTCAGGGAGGTGAGGCCCGCACCATCGTAGATTTCGTGGGGCGTCAGGTGACGCTCGAAGCGCCGCCGCAGCGAATCGTGGGCATGAGCGCTTCCATCAGCGAGATGCTGTTCGCCATCGGCGTCAAACCAGTGGGCGTGACGGCGGGCATGGACTTCCCCCCAGAAGCGGCCAGCTTGCCCACCTTCGGCACCGGCTATCAGCCCGACCTGGAAGCCCTGGCGGCGCTGGAGCCTGACCTGATCATCGGCAATGCGCAGCTCAATATGGGCATCCTGGACAAGCTCGAAGCGATTGCCCCGACGATCATGGTCATGACCCTCAAGCCGGGGGACGTGCCCAACAATGTGCGTCTGCTTGGTAAGGCCACCTGGCACGACACCGAGGCCGAATACCTGGCCCGCGCCTACGAAGGCTATCTCAACCTGGCCGATCAGATTGGCGCGCTGCACGCCGAAAACGGGCCAAGCGTCCTGATCATCGTGGGCACGCTCGATCAGCCCAACTACGGCAAGTCCGAAACTTACCTGGGCGACATGGCCAAGCGCCTGGGCGCGACGAATATCGCCGATGGTGAGGCCGATGCCGGCCCGTTCCCCGGCTACGCCCAACTGAGCATCGAGGCTATCGTAGACGCCGATCCGGACTACATTTTCACCATCACGCGCGGCGCGCCGACGCCTATGCCGGAAAGCATGGCCAGCGATCCGATCTGGTCGTCGCTGTCCGCCTTCAAGAACGGGCACGTTTACGAACTGGACAACCGCCTGTTCGTGGAATCGCCAGGCCCGCGCTTCGTCGAAGCCATGGCGCAACTGGTAGAAATCCTCTACGGCGGAGGGATGTAGCAGGTGGGCATTGAGGCAGTTCGTTCGGCCTCGCCCCCTTCCTCACTGGTAGTAGCGCGTCGCCGTCTGGCGTTGCGTCTGACGATCATCGCCCTGAGCGCCCTGCTGCTGCTTGGGGCGATGATCGTAGCCCTGGGCAGTGGTTCACAGTCCATCGCCCCTGCCGAGGTCGTCAAGGCGCTGCAAGACCGCGAAAGTGTCAAGAAGTCGGTTGCGCTCATCATTCACGAAGTCCGACTGCCGCGCGCGTTGACCGGTGCGCTGGTGGGCATGAACCTGGCCGTAGCAGGAGCGTTGCTGCAAGGGGTTGTCCGCTCGCCGCTGGGCGATCCCTACATTCTGGGAGTGTCGGCGGGCGGGGGACTGGCCGCCGCAGCAACTACCCTGCGTATCGAAGGTTTTCCCCAGAACGCTGTGCCGATCACGGCGTTTGTCGGTTCGCTGATCGGCGCGCTGATCGTCTACGCCATCGCCTGGGATGGATCGGGCGTCACCACCACCCGGCTGGCACTGGCGGGCGTGGCGCTGACCGCCATGATCGGGGCCATGACCACTACGGTGGTGGTCATGTCTGTACAGGGCGGCGGACAGATCATCTTTCAGTGGCTGGTCGGCGGTCTGTACACGGCGGGCTGGCGCGAGTATCATCTGATCCTGCCCTATAGTCTGGCGGGATTCGTCCTGGCGCTGCTGCTGGCTACCCGCGCCAACATCCTGGCCCTGGGCGACGAGATGGCGCAGGGACTGGGGCTGCACGTCGAATGGACGCGCTTCTTGATGAGCGCGGTAGCCGCCGTGCTGGCCGGTAGCGCGGTGGCCGTGGCCGGATTGATCGCCTTCGTGGGCCTGCTAGTGCCGTTCGTGGCGCGACGGCTGGTCGGGTCGGACTTCCGTTTTCTGCTGCCCACCTGTGCCTTGCTGGGCGCGGCGCTGCTGGTCGGCGCGGATACCGCCGCGCGGGTGACCTTCCCGGCCCTGTTCAATCTGCAGAACATCGAGTTTCCGGTGGGGATCGTCACGGCGTTGATCGGCGGGCCGCTGTTCCTGTGGCTGGTACGCGCTCGCCGGGCGCAATGGTGAATAGCGGACAGTTTACAGTGGTCAATTCGCAGTTTTCGGGTCCGGGTCTCAAGCAGCGAGGTGTTTTGCCCAGAAAGGCAACCCCGCCAGACGCCAGGACTAATCTCTGATGACTGATCACTGATCACCGACTGCTGAGGGCTACCTATGCCTACACTTTCTGCCGAACACCTTACGCTGGCCTACCGCCGCGGCGCGATCGTCGTGCGCGACCTGGTGCTGACGGTGGCACAGGGGGAAATTGTGACGCTGGTCGGCCCCAACGGGTCCGGCAAGAGCACCATTCTGCGCACTCTG
>DAOTZZ010000260.1:0-5638 GCA_034433965.1 Anaerolineae bacterium | reverse complement strand
GAATTGCCAGATGACACCAGCCAGCAACACCATCGTCACCAGCCACAGGATGAGCACGAAATTGCTGCCGCGCCGCCGGGCCTGGCGGCCAAAGTGCAGGTTCGATTTGTCGCGCCGAATGTACATCGCCGCTTCTCCTTGCTTGCGCCAGGGTGCAGAGCCAGTGTCAAGCCGTTCAGTGCAAGAAAAAACCGGCGAGTGCTTATCCCCCCGGTAGACACGTTGCTCTATCCTGCGCGCCACAACAATCCTAACATCCTGCCTGAGAGATGTCAAAGGATCGCGGCGGGCCAAGGCGAACGGTGTCCTCCACACATTGACGCCGTGTGCACCCTGCGGCACAATGTGCAATGAAACCGGACGCCACCCCTCAGCACTGCTCAGTCAGTAGCTGCGGCGCAAGGAGCACGAACATGAAACGCGATGGGCCAGTCCTGGTCATTGGGGCTGCGGGAATAGATATCAAGGGACGCCCCAACCAGCCGCTGCAAATGGGCACCTCCAACGGCGGGGTGGTGCGCAATAGTGTGGGCGGCGTGGCCCGCAACATTGCCGAAAACCTGGCTCGCCTGGAAGTACCGACCATCCTGCTCTCCGCCGTCGGCCAGGATCACACCGGCGACTTTCTGCTGCAACACACGGCTGCCGCTGGCGTAGATACCAGCTACGTGTTGCGCCTGCCCGGCCAGCACACTGGTAGCTATGTGGCCATCCTGGACGAAAAAGGGCAACTGATCGTTGCGGTCAGCGAATACGACATCGTCAGTCGCATCGGCCCATCATACCTGCAACGCTGTCGCGCTCTCTTCGCCAAAGCCGCCATGATTGTCCTCGATGGCAACCTGACCCCGCGTGCGTTGCGCTCGGTCTTCCGCTGGGCCGAACGCTACGACGTGCCTGTGTGCGCCGATCCCACCTCACCGGCTCTGGCGACCAAGTTCATCCCCTATCTGCCTCACCTGTTGATGGTCGCTCCGGACGCCAGCGAAGCAGCGGCGTTGTGCGGAGCGCCCTCTGCGCCGACCACCAGCGCCGAAGCCATCGAAACGGCCCAATGCCTGGTGAGCATGGGGGTGGAAATTGCCATCGTCACCATGGCCGAACAGGGCCTGGCCTACGCCGACGGCAGCAGCGCTGGCCACATCCCGGCTTTGCGCACCAGGGTCGTTGACCCCACCGGCACCGGCGACGCCGTGACGGCGGCGGTGATCTTCGGCCTGTTGCAGGAAATGCCCATTGACGAAGCCGTCCGGCTGGGGGTGTCCGCGGGCGCGCTCACCCTGAGCACGCGCGAGACGGTTGTCCCTGACCTGAGTCTGGATCGGCTGTACGATGCCCTGATTGTGTGAGAGCCTGCCCGTTTCCGGCAGCAACCGGCGCTGTACCTGGAGAGCATTCGCCCATGTGCCCCTCGTCCCCTTCGACCTCGTCCTCGCTCGACGACGAGACTCTGGCCCTGCGCCGCAAACAATATGCTCGCATTGCCGAACTGCTGGAAGACTTTTACGGCTACCCCACCTGGCGACCGCATCTGCCGCCCGTAGACGAACTGGTGAGCACCATCCTCAGTCAGAGCACCACCGATTCCAACCGCGACCTGGCTTTCGACGCGCTCAAGGCTCGCTTTGGCAGTTGGGAAGCGGTGCGCGATGCGCCGGTCGAGGAGATCGCCGCGGCCATTCATCCCGCCGGCCTGTCCAACCAGAAAGCGCCACGCATCAAGCGCGCTTTGCAGAAGCTGACCGCCGAACGCGGCGAGCTTTCGCTGGATTTTCTGGCCGACCTGCCCGTCGAGGAAGCCAAGACCTGGCTCACCAGCTTTGACGGCATTGGCCCCAAGACAGCAGCGATCATCCTGCTGTTCTCCTTCAACAAACCGGCGTTTCCGGTAGATACGCACATTCACCGTGTGACGCGGCGGCTGGGGCTGATCGGCCCCAAAACCAGCGCCGAGCGCGCGCACCTGGAACTGGAAGCCATCATCCCCCCTGCCGACTATCTCCCGGCGCACCTGAACATCATCCGGTTGGGGCGCGAGATCTGCCAGGCGCGCCGTCCGCGCTGTGAGGAGTGTCCCCTGACCGCTTATTGCGATTACTTTCAGAACACCCGCTCACGAGGAAGCAGCGAATGAACGAAGCGCCCTCTCCCACCGCGCGACAGCTCACCAACGTCATCGAGAAAGCCCGTCAGTCCGTGACTCTGTTGCGGCAACAGGCACAGGCGGGCGCGCTGGAACAGGCACATCTGGCCGAACGCCTGACCGCCTTGGAAAACCTGCTGGCCGAACTGGCGGCAACCCATCGGGAAAGCGTTCACGAGCGGCAGTTGGCCGCGCTATATGAAGTGAGCCGCGCACTGGGGTCTTCGCTCGATCTACAGGTCGTGCTCGATCAGGTGATGGACGCCATCATTCAGCTCACCGAGGCCGAGCGGGGATTTTTGATGTTACTCAACGACGACGGCACGTTCGACGTGCGGGTGGCACGCAACCTGGATCAGGAAACACTCGATAGCTCGGAATTCGCTTACAGCCGCACCATCA
The DNA here is from genome assembly GCA_034433965.1 of Anaerolineae bacterium. Taxonomy (GTDB): domain Bacteria; phylum Chloroflexota; class Anaerolineae; order Aggregatilineales; family Aggregatilineaceae; genus UBA2029. The sequence goes on along the minus strand of DAOTZZ010000260.1, from coordinate 3,093 downwards.
CCCGCCATGTGGTCAACAGCGGGCAGCCCGTTGTCACCACCAATGCGCAGACCGACCCCCGTTTCATGGATCAGGCCAGTATCGTCGCGCACGCGCTGCGCAGCATCATGGCCACACCGCTGCGGGCGCGAGGCAGGATCATCGGCGTGGCCTATGTAGACAACCGCATTCGCACCGGTCTTTTTTCCGAAGAAGACCTGGCCCTGCTCGACGCTTTGGCAGCACAGGCAGCCATCGCCATTGACAATGCGCAGCTCTACAGCGCCAAGGATCAGGCGCTGACAGCCCGCCTCGAAGAATTGACCATGCTGCAATGGATTGACCGGCAGCTCAACGAGACGCTGGACACTGCCCACGCCATGCGCGTGACTCTGGAGTGGTCAGCGCGACTGTGCGGTGCAGAGAGCGCCAGCCTGGGTCTGTACGATCCACAAACGGAACAGGTGCGCCTGGTAGCCCATTACGGCGAGGCCGATGCCTTCGCCGGGCAAGAACAGGTGCCCCTCACGCACCCGCTCATTCACCAGGTCTTCGCCTCGCACTCCGCGGCCATGCAGGTCTCGCCGGAAGGAGCACAACCGGCGAGCACCATATTGTGCGTGCCTATCAAGCGTGAAGGCGCGGTGATCGGTATCGTCACCCTGGCGGCAGCCCGTGCCGGAGCGTTCGACGAAGACGCGCAGGCGTTGGTGGCTCGTCTGGCCGACCGCGCCGCCATCGCCATCGAGAATAGCCGCCTATACGACGCCGTGCAGGCGGCCAATCGCGCCAAATCGGAATTCGTCAGCCTGGTGGCGCACGAGTTGAAAGCGCCCATGACCAGCATCAACGGCTATGCCGACCTGCTGGCAGTCGCCGGCCCGCTGACCGAGCAACAGCATAAGTTTGTGCAGACCATCAAGAACAATGTGCACCGCATGAAAGTGCTGGTCAGCGACCTGACCGACATCAGCCGCATCGAAAGCGGGCAACTGCGTGTGGAGGACGAACGGGTAGACTTGCTGGCCGCAGTCGCCGAAGCGCGCGACGGACTGTTGCAACAACTGCACGAGCGCGGTCATCGTTTGGTTGAAGACCTGCCTCCTCAACTTTCACCCGTGCACGGGGATCATGGGCGAGTGGTGCAGGTACTGGTCAACCTGCTGAGCAATGCCATCAAATACACGCCCAACGGCGGCACAATCACCCTGCGGGCGTGTCAGGATGGGCAATTCGTGCGCCTGAGCGTCGCCGATACAGGGGTCGGCATGAGCGCCGAAGAGATTGCCAGGCTGGGCACGAAGTTCTGGCGTGCGGACAACGATCACGTGATCAATCAGCCGGGCACCGGCCTGGGATTGGCGATCACGCGCAACCTGGTAGCGCTCATGGGCGGGGAATGGCAGGTGAGCAGCGCGCCCGGCCAGGGCAGCACCTTCACCGTCGGCTTGCGTGCCTACCAGGGCTGAAGCGCCCGTGCTCTTTATGCCTGTGGGCGATTCCATCCTTCCCAGTCGCGCGCCTGCCAGGCCGTATAAAGAGCAATAGCGCCCGCCGTTGCTACGTTCAGGCTCTGCACGTGCCCACGCATGGGCAGAGTCAGGCGCAGATCGCATGTTTCGCGCACCAGACGGCGCAGCCCTTCGCCTTCGCTACCCATCACCAGCGCCAGGGGACGCCTGAGGTCTACTTCGTCCGGCGTGACCGCGTCCGGCCCGATGTCCAGGCCCACCAGCCACACCCCCTCTTCCTTAAGGCGACGCATGGCGCTCACCAGGTTGGTGACCACGGCCACGTTGAGATGCTCCACCGCGCCAGAGGAAGCGCTGACCACCGCGGGAGTCACGTCTACGCCGCGCCGTTCTTGCAGAATCACACCATGTACGCCCACTGAATCGGCCACGCGCAACAGTGCTCCCACATTCTGTGGGTCTTTGAGCAGATCGAGCACCAGCAGGAAGGGCAGCTCACCGCGTTCTGCACTGGTGCGCAAGATGGTATCCAGTTCAACATAGGGATACCCGCCCACGCGCATGATGACGCCCTGGTGATTGGCATTGTCGGCCAGATCGTCCACCACACGACGCGGCACGCGCCGCACATTGACCCCGCGTTCCTGGGCCAGCGCCAGCACTGTCTCGACGACACCCTTCTCGTCTACTCCTTCGGCGATCAGCAGTTGCTGAAAAGTGCGTCGTCCCGCGCGCAGGCTCTCCAGCACTGGCCAGCGCCCATACAGATATTCTGTTGCCATGGTGCTCCCCCAAGATAAGGCAGGGCACTGCTCCGCGCCCTGCCTCCATGCCAGACAATAGATCGCGCGCCTTCGCTGGCCCGTTCAGGGTTCAATCCACCCGCCACACGGTACCATCGGGGCGGTCTTCCAGGGTAACGCCCAGCTCGGCCAGGCGGGCGCGAATCTTATCGGCGGTGCCAAAGTCCCGGTTGGCGCGGGCTTGTGCGCGCAGATCAACCAGCATCTGAATCAACCCCTCTTCGCGCTCGGCGTTGCCCGTCCCGGCGGCTGCCGTTTCTTCGGGCACGATGCCCAACACTGTCCCGCCCAGTTCACGATAGGTCGCGTCAATCGCCTCCAGCACGGCCTTGCTCACCGGCTGTCCGCTGTTGAGCAGCGTATTGACCTCGCGGGTCAGGTCGTGCAGCACCGCCAGACCGCCCGGCGCGTTGAAGTCGTCGTCCATGGCTTCGACGAAGCGTTGCCGGGCCTGCGTCAGCACATCCAGAAAAGCATTGCCCGCCTCGCCCGACGGAGCGCTATTCAGCTTACTGCGCACCAGGCGCACCGCACCATAGATGCGCTCCCAGCCCTTGCGCGCGCTGTCGAGCGCTTCCTCGCTGAAGACGATAGGGTTGCGATAGTGACTGGTCAGGATGAACGTGCGCAATACTTCGGGCCGGTGCAGTTTGAGCGCGTCCTTGATGGTGTAGAAGTTGCCCAGGCTCTTGGACATCTTGACTGGGACACCGAATTCGTCTGGCACCGTCAGGCTGCCCACCAGCATCCAGTAACGGGCAAAGGGCACGCCGTTGGCGGCCTCGCTCTGCGCGATCTCGCATTCGTTGTGCGGGAAGATGTTATCTACGCCCCCGCCG
>DAOTZZ010000259.1:0-5733 GCA_034433965.1 Anaerolineae bacterium | reverse complement strand
ATCACGCCCTGTCTGCCCGACCTGGCCGATGCGCTGATCCGTTACTACACATTCAAGCCGTGAATGGCTGTCGCAGCGCGCAAGATCACGCCAGGCGTGTATAATCTGGGCGGTGCAGCTCTCTGCTCTGGCCCAGACTCATGCCCATTCACGTCACCGATCCCCTTACCGCTGACACCATCACTGCCAGCCTGGCAGGCAATGCGCTGGTGATCTCCCCTCGTTTCGGCGAAAGCTATAGTTTCGACCGCGCCGGACGATTGCTGGCTCTGTTTCGCGATGGGCGCAGCTATCAGCGCGCGCTCGATCACCGGTTGCTGGAGCGCCTGAGCGGGCACGACGGTCCGCGCCGCCGGGAACTTCCGCCCGACGAAGCGCAAGACCTGCTCATACGCACCTTTGCCTCGCTGGAAGCGCTGCGCGCTGCGCTACCTCGCCTGACGTTGGCCTCGGAGGATCGCCGTCTGCTGGCCGACGCGCTGGACAAAGTGCTCGCCTTCGGACCGGAGCGCCTGGCCGCCGACGGCGCTGCCTTCCGCCGGATTTACAAGCCCGTCAGTATCCTGCCGCCTGACCAATATCTGGCGCTGGTCTTGCAGGCGACGCAGGGCTGCTCGTGGAATCGCTGCACCTTCTGCGGGCTGTACCGCGACCGCAGGTTCCGCGCCCTCAGCGCCGACGAGTTTCGCGCGCACTGTGCGGCAGTGCGCGACTTCTTCGGCAAGGGGATCAGCCTGCGGCGCGGTATCTTCCTGGCCGACGCCAACGCCCTGGTGCTCTCCATGGAGCGCTTGCGAGCGATCTTCGCCATCGCGCAGGAGTTCTTCCGCCTGCCCGAAGGCCGGCGACCGGTTTTCTCTTTTGTGAGTGCCTTCGATGTGGGGCGCAAGACAGCCGCCGAATGGGCCGAACTGCATGATCTGGGCTTGCAACGCGCTTACCTGGGTCTGGAGACCGGCGACGACGCCCTGTTGCGCTTCCTCAACAAGCCGGGCACCGTCGCCGACGCCATCGAGGCCGTGCACGCGCTGCGGGCGGGCGGCGTGTCCGTGGGAGTGATCCTCATGGCGGGGATTGGGGGCGATCACTTCGCTGAGGCGCATGTCAACGGCTCGGTGGCGGCGGTTGCGGCAATGGCACTCGGCCCGCACGATCAGGTGTATGTGTCTACCTATGTCTCTGCGCCGGGGACGGAATACGATGCGCTGGCCGCTGCCGCCGGTATCCGCCCACTGAGCGCCGCCGAAATGGAAGCACAGCGCCAGGAGTTGCAGACGCGGCTGCGCGTCGTCGCGCCGCAGACCATCGTCGCGCCCTACCACGTAGACGGCTTCGCGCTCTAGGACAGTCGCTCGTAGCGAACTTCCAGGCCAGCCAGACCTTCCACAGGCTGCAGACTGTGATTGAGCGTCACCCGCCACTTTGTCCCATCACCACCCAGCAGTTGAGCCTGTTCGAGCCGCGAGGATTTCTGCGCGATCCAGCCCTGCCGGTGAAACAGTTCGCCAAAGTTGACCGGCCAGCAGCCCACATAGATCGCTTCGCCTGCGCCCAGGCGCTGCCGCGTGATCGCCACCTGTCCCGTCAGCAACCCATCCCCATAACGGTAGAGCGGTTCGGCGGTGATCGGGCTGAGCGCCTCGGCCCACAGGTGATACGTCAGCGCATGATCGCCTTTCACAGACCGCACCTGCGTGCCAGGCCGGTGCTCCGGCCACTCGCTGAAATCGGACGCCGGCACGGCGCAGAAATCCTGCACCTGCACCCCCAGCAGATCGGACAGACCGCCGCCCGGCAGAGGGCTATCCGTGGCGATATTGCTCAATTCGCGCACCCCGCTGCGGAAGGTGACGATCAATCGTCCACCCCGCGCTACCCACTCGCGCCAGGCGTCTACTTCGCCGGGGTGAATCAGGATGGCGGCAGGGACGATCAGGGTATCGTAGCCGGAAGGATCGCAGCCGCGCGGCAGGAAATCTACGGGCACGTTGGCTTCCCAGAAGACGCGGTAGAGCGCCAGCACCAGATCCCAGTAGCGAAAGTCCCGCTGCACCGGCTCCAGCTCGATGCTCCATAGATCGTCGTAGTCGAATACAATACCCACCCTGGAGGCCGGTCGCGCCAGACCGGGCAGATGGGTCAGGTCGGCGGCGGCAGCCTGCGCCTCGCGGTAACCCTGGTCGGGCGTGGCATCCCATTTGAGCAGACCGGTATGATACTGCTCCTGGCCAAAACGCCCGGCGCGGAAGCGAAAATAGACCACGGCTTCGGCTCCGTGCGCGACGGCCTGATGCGTCCACACGCGCACCTGTCCCGGCGGAACCGGTGGGCGCTGCGGGTGCCAGTTGACCGGGCCGGGCTGCTGCTCCATCACCCAGAAAGACCGGCGCTTGAGCGACCACATCAAATCCAGATTGAGCGCCACTTCGCAGGGATCGCTCAGCCCATGTGGGTAGTTGTCGTAGGAGACAAAGTCCAGCTCTTGCGCCAGCCGCCAATAGTCCAGCGACCAGTGCCGGATCATGAAATTGTGGGTGATCCAGCGTCCCGGCGCGTACTGGTGCAACAGGGCTATCTGCTGACGCTGGAAACGTACCCAGTTATCGGAAGAAAAACGACGATAGTCCAGCCGCATGGACGGGCTTTGCGGCTCGTTGGTGATGCCAGGGATAGGAATGTGACCCCAATCGCGGTAGGTCATGCCCCAGAACTGCGTGCCCCAGGCCGCGTTTAGCGCGTCCAGCGAGCCATAACGCTCCGCCAGCCAATCCTGAAATCCCTGACGGCAGTAGTCGCAATAGCAGCGGGTGGTCTCGCCAACACCGAACTCGTTGTCAATCTGCCAGCCAATCACGGCGGGATGCTCGCCGAAATGCTGTGCGATCTGCTCGGTGATGCGCAGGGCCGCTTCCTGATAGGCGGGCACGCTGGCACACGCCTGTCGGCGCGCGCCAGGGCTGACGCGCGTCCCGTCGAGCGTCACCCGGCAAATCTCCGGATGGGCATGGGTGAGCCAGGGCGGCGGCGTGGCCGTAGGCGTGCAAAGCACAATCTGCAGACCCGCGGCAGAGAGCGTGGTGATGGCCTGTTCCAACCAGCCGAAGTCATAGACACCCGGCTGAGGCTCCATTCTGTCCCAGGCGAATTCGGCCAGGCGTACCACCCGCAATCCTGCCTGGCGCATCAGCGCAGCATCTACAGCCCAGCGTTCTTGAGGCCAGTGTTCTGGGTAATAGGCACAGCCCAGAAGCGGCGGCATGACGATAACCCTTTCCACAGACAGCATCACACAACCCGGCTCGCTCTGTGACGATCAGAGACAGGAGCGAGCCGGGCAACAGCCGGTAACATTACCCCTTCAGCCCCGAAGTGGCAATCCCTTCGATGAAATATTTCTGGGCCAGGATGAAGACGATGACCGGCGGCAAGATGGCAATCGCCGCGCCTGTCATGACCAGATTGGGCTTGTCGGCGGCGATGTTGCTCAGCCGGATCAGCGACAGGGTGAGCACGTGATTCGGCTCGTTGCCCTCGCCAATGATCAACAGCGGCCACAGGAAGCTGTTCCAGGCGTACAGGAAGGTGAAGATCACCTGGGTGGCCACCGCCGGCGTGCTGAGCGGCACGAAGATCGTCCACAGGATGCGCAGACGGCTACACCCGTCCAGCAACGCTGCTTCTTCGATCTCCTTTGGGATGGTCAGGAAGAACTGCCGCATGAGGAACGTCCCGTAGGCGGTGAAAATCCAGGGGACGATCAGCGAAACAAGCCGGTTCTCCCAGCCGATGGCGACCATCAGTTTGTACATGGGCACCACCAGCACCATGAAGGGGATCATGATCGATCCCAGGTAGAGCAGAAAGATCGTGTCGCGCCCCCTGAACGGAATGCGTGCGAAGGCGTAGCCGCCAAAGACCGAAGTCACCACCTGCCCCACCGTCACCCCCAGCGTGACCAGCACCGTGTTGATCAAGGCGCGGTCGAGGTTGAGGCCCAGCACCGTGTCGTAGTTGTTGAACTGAAAATCCACGTGCTCAACGGCCTTGGCGGTGCGTTGTACGGCGTAAGTGACCACCTGCGGATCGTCCGGGTCTACGAATTCATCCAGCTTCGAACGGTAGGCCAGCAACAACCGTTGCGGCTGTCCATTCACCGTCACTTCATAGACTTCGAACTCGGCAGCGTTGCCCAGCGCGTCGGTCACAGTCATCTTTTCGCCCGTAGGGACGGCTTCGTCCTCTGGCACCTGAGTCACAATTTGACTCTGGCGCGGCGCGTTGACGTTAACCTTATCCTCGGTGGTGAAGAAGCCAAAGGTCACCTTTTGGCCAGTCAGCACCATGTCGCGCTCTTTGCCCGCGACCTTGAAGCGATAGATGGGCACTAGCTGCCCCTGATATTCGGTGGTCACCGGGCTGTAGGGCAACAGGCGCGGCGGATAGCGAAAGACATCGCCAGAAGCCTTGAGCGAGGTGAACATCATGTAGAAGAAGGGGAAGAGCATCAGGAAGGCGCAGGCTCCCAACACCCCATAGATGACCAGCCGCGTGGCCCAGCGCTGAATTAATGTCCCGTACTGCATGGCTGGCCCTCCTCAGTTAGTCATACGCGCCCGCGCGCGAAATGCGAAACTGCACGAGCGTGACAACAAATATGATGGCAAACAGCAACCAGGCCACCGCCGACGCATAGCCAAACTCGAAGTTGAAGAAGCCACGCCGGTACAGGTAATACACTGACGTAGTCGCAGGCAAGGGGATCGGGCGCTGCGGGATCAAAGCATAGGGTTCGTTGAAGACCTGCAGGCCGGTGATGATGGTTGTCACCACGACAAAGAAGGTCGTCGGCGCGATCATCGGCAGGGTCACATGACGAAACTGCCCCCACCGCCCTGCGCCGTCCACATAGGCCGCCTCATAGAGAATGCGCGGCACGCCCTGCAAGCCGGCCAGGAACAGCACCGTGTTGAAGCCAATGAGCTGCCAGGCCGCCAGGAAGACAATCGAGATGAGCATGGTGCTGTTGTCGGTCAGCCAGTTGTATTTGGGATCTTTGACGCCCAGCCCCAGTGTGTCGTTGACGAACTGCACCACTTGCGAAATGGCATAGTTGATGTAGCCAATGTTGGCGTTGTAGAGCCAGCGCCAGATGAGCGCCGTCCCCACCACCGCCGCCACCGACGGCAAAAAGAACAGCGCCCGGAAGAAGTTCATCCCCGGTATTTTCGCATTCAACACCAGGGCCAGCGCCAGGGCGGGGATGATGCTGAGCGGCACCAGCATCAGGCAAAAAACGATGGTGTTGCGCAGACTTTGCCAGAACTGAGTGTCCCTGGCCCCGATCACCACCCGCCGCGAGCCGACCTTGAAGGTCTCCAGCACCAGGTAACCGCGATCCAGCACCTGTTGGGGGTCGCCTTCGAGTGCATCCAGCGTCCTGACCTGAATGGACAACAGTTCCCGGTAATTGGCCGTGCCCACGAAGTTGGGCGGGTTCACGCCGGTGCTGTCGGTGAAGCTGAGGTAGAACGATAGCAACAGCGGCCCGGCGAAGAAGAGCATGAAGCCGATGGCGTTGGGCGAAAGCATGAGCCAGCCCTGCCAGGCGGCGCGCTGATCGGGCGTCTCGCCGAAATATTCCCCCAGCAACAACATCCGATAGCCCAGCGTGCCAAAGATGACGATGGCCAGGGTCACCAGCCAGGTTTCCCAACGACTGTAGGTGCTCAGGAT
>DAOTZZ010000258.1:0-4467 GCA_034433965.1 Anaerolineae bacterium | reverse complement strand
CGTGGGGCGCACCAAGCCGCGCTCTTCAATGCACGTCGGCATGGAGCTGGTCAAGAAAGGACAGGCGGATGCGTTTGTCACGGCGGGGAATACGGGAGCGGCACTGGCCATAGCCCTGCTGCATACCCTCAAGCGCATTCCAGGCGTAGACCGTCCGGCGCTCTCTGCCATCTTGCGTGTGGGAGGCAGGCCGGTGATCCTGCTGGACATCGGGGCCAATGCTGATTGCAGACCCGAATGGCTGGCGCAGTTTGCCCTGATGGGCAGCATCTACGCACAGCACGCGCTGGGGCTGTCTGCGCCACGGGTAGGCTTGGTTTCCAATGGCGAAGAGGCCGGCAAAGGTTCTATGCTGGTTCAGGAGGCGGCGGAACTCCTAAGCAACGATGGGGTTAACTTCATTGGCAATGTGGAACCCAAGGAAGTCCTGGGTGGTCGCGTGGATGTGGCGGTGATGGATGGCTTCACAGGCAACATCATGATCAAATCCATGGAAGCGCTGGGAGCCACGGTGTTCGATTTGCTTCGCCAGGAACTACGCGCCGACTGGCGCTCCAAACTGGCGGGGCTGTTGGGAAAACCCGCGTTCCGTCGTGTCTACCGACAAATGGATCCCTTTGAAGTAGGGGGAGCGCCGCTGCTTGGAGTCGACGGGGTCGTAATCATTGGACACGGTCGGTCGGATGCGCGGGCGGTTAAGAATGCCATCCGGCAGGCGCGTGATGCAGCAGCCGGCGGCATTGTGCAGGCGATCCGTCAGGGTTTATCTGCGCCGTCGTTGGGGCGGCAGTGAGTCTCGCTTGCGATCAGTGAGGAAGAGCTATGGAATTCATACGCAATGGTTTTCCACGGGTGGTCGTCACGGGGATGGGGGCAGTGACCCCTCTGGGACGTTTTCCTGAGTTCTGGGAAAAACTGAAGGCGGGGATTTCCGGCATTCGGCGCATCCAGAGTTTCGATCCGTCGCATCTGGAAGTGCAGATTGCCGGAGAAGTCCTCGACTTCGATCCCACCGAGTACATCGAACCCAAAGAAGCCCGACGCATGGGGCGTCCGTCTCATTTCGCCGTGACAGCAGCCATGGACGCTCTGAAAGATGCGGGCCTGACCGTCGAAGATCTCGAACCGATCAGAGAACGGGTGGCCGTGGACTTTGGTTCCTCATTGGGGGCGCACGATCTGGCGCAGCAGGCGTCGTTCGAATTTCGCACCAAGGGGCGGCGTCCAGGTCCGTTCGCTCTGATTGAGTCCATTCCCAATATCCCGGCGCATCACATCAGTCGCATTCTGGGAGCCTTGGGGCCGCTGGTGTGCATTTCGGCGGCCTGTGCGACCGGCACACATAGTATCGGCGACGCCATGAACCTGATTCGCTACGGCAAAGCGGATGTAGTGGTGACAGGCGGGGTCGAGGCCATGATCCTGGATTATGGGATCGCGGGCTTCATTTCCATGAAAGGTCTCGCGACCGGTTACAATGACAATCCGACCAAGGCGAGTCGCCCCTTCGACCTGCACCGTAACGGCTTTGTGTTTGCCGAAGGCGCGGGAGCCATGATCCTGGAGACGCTGGAACGCGCGGTGAAGCGCGGCGCGCGCATCTATGCCGAGGTGCTGGGGATGGCTTCTTCTTCGGATGCCTATCATGTGGCGGCCCCAGAACCGACCGGCATGGGCGCGGCCAATGCCATGCGCTGGGCGTTGCAGGATGCGCGGCTCGACCCTGAACTGATTGACTACGTCAACACGCATGGCTCGTCAACGCCGGCGAATGATGCGACCGAGACGCGGGCAATGAAGCAGGTCTTCAAAGACCATGCCTACAAACTGGCAGCGAACTCAACCAAAAGCATGCTGGGGCATCTATTGGGCGCAGCCGGTGCGGTGGAGGGCATCGCTACGATCATGTCCATCTTTGAACAGGTGTTGCATCCCACCATCAACCTGGAAACCCCCGATCCAGAATGCGATCTGGACTACGTGCCCAATGAGGCGCGCGATGCCAAGATCACCTTTGCTATGTCCAACAACTTTGGGCTGGGGGGGCAAAACGCAAGTGTGATCTTTGGGCGTATCTAAATCTGTACGTGGATGTGCCCAGGGGATGGCGATCAGGGAGCCTGAGCGACCATCACCTGGGCTTTGTTTTCCTGTTCCAGCCGTGCCTGGGTCTGACGGGCGCGTTCGCATAGCCGGCTGCCGCCGGCGGCCAACCATTCAGCCAGGGTGGGGCTGGTCGGCAGGCCAGATTTCGCCTCGGCGTAGATGCGCGCCCCCCAGTAGTAGTAGCGGCGGGTTTCTGCAGACCAGGCAGCCCAGCCATCGTCAATAACTCCGTGACCACCATTGTACCCGGCCAGTGCCAGGCCAGCGTGACCGTCGGCAATACGCAGGCCGGTGAGCAAGTAGGCCAGGCCGCGGCGGGCGTTGGTCTGTACATCGAGCATATCCTCGCCTGGGTCGAAATGAAATGGCATCACCTGGAACAAGCCCTGCGCGCCCGCCGGTGAGGCAACGGAGGGGTCTCCGCAACTTTCGATCTGGATCAGGGTGGCGATCAGATTCGGATCAACCTGATATACGGCTGCCCAGGCTTCGATCAGGGGAGTCCAGTACAGCACTTCGTTGGTGAAGACGCCTGCCAGCGGAGAACGCGCTGCCTGTGGCCCGATGGGCGAGTCGGCGTAGTAGATGGTTTGGTCGGCAACAACCGTCCGCGCGTTTCTGGCAAGGTGTCCCCACAGCAAGGCAGTGCCCAGGGTGATGACAAACCCCAGCAGTGCGCAGAGCATCAAGAAGCCCGCGCCAACCACCAGAGGAAGCGTGCGCAGTCTCACGTGATCTCTCCCGGCCATAAGGTTCGCACACTGAGCGATGCAATAGAACATGCGTTCTATTGCATAGAATACCCTCAAACCGCATGTCCGTCAAGGCTTCATGTCGTGAAGTTGGGCTGCTCGCCAGCCCGCTTGGACAATGGTAACTCAATTCTGTAGAATCGAAAATGCCCTGATGTGCACGGAAATACGGACAACCAGAACAACCAAAGGTGGATACTGCGATGGCTAATGCGAGCGCGGTGCAGGTAATCGGGGGAGGGCTGGCCGGTTCGGAAGCGGCCTGGCAACTGGCGCAGCGTGGTATCCCCGTACTCCTGTATGAGATGCGCCCGCTGCGCATGACGCCGGCCCATCAGACAGATCGGTTGGCCGAACTGGTGTGCAGCAATTCCCTTGGTTCTGATCTCCCCGACCGCGCTCCGGGCGTGCTCAAGTGGGAACTGCGCCGCCTGGGGTCGTTGTGGATGGCCTGTGCCGATCAAGCCGTAGTGCCCGCAGGCGGTGCGCTGGCGGTTGACCGCACCGTGTTCGCTGGCCTGGTGACCGAGCGGCTGAGCAGCCATCCCCTGATCAAAGTGGTGCGCGAAGAAGTTGCCCGCATTCCGGACGGCCCCTGTGTCATCGCCACCGGCCCGCTCACCGCCCCGTCTTTGGCGGAGGAATTGGCTCGGCTGTTAGGTTCGGAGTACCTGTACTTCTATGACGCCATCGCACCAACCGTCTACGCAGAGACAATCAACATGGACATTGCTTTTCGGGCCAGCCGCTATGAGCGCGGTGAGGAGGAGAGCGGAGATTACATCAACTGCCCGCTAACACGCGATGAGTACGAGCGTTTCGTGCAGGCTCTGCTTGAAGCTGAGCGCATCGAACTGCGGGGATTCGAACAGGAAGATCCCCGTTTCTTCGAAGCCTGTCTGCCCGTTGAGCAAATTGCGGCCAGAGGGCCTCGGTCACTGGCTTTTGGCCCGATGCGCCCGGTGGGGCTACGCGATCCGCGCACTGGTCGCCGTCCCTATGCTGTGGTGCAGCTTCGCCAGGATGACCTGGCCGGTACTCTGTACAGCCTGGTAGGGTTTCAGACCAATCTGCGTTGGACGGAACAGCGACGGGTCTTTCGGATGATCCCCGGCCTGGAAAACGCTGAGTTCGCCCGCTATGGCATGATGCATCGCAACACCTTTATCAACGCCCCCATGCATTTGCGACCCACTTTGCAGTACCGACAGCGCGATGATTTATTCTTCGCCGGACAGATCACGGGGGTAGAGGGGTACGTTGGCAATATTGGCACGGGACTCCTGGCCGGAATCAACACTGCCAATCTGTTGCAGGGCAAGCCACTCTGGGAACTGCCCTCAACGACCATGCTGGGCGCGCTGTGCCACTACATTACGCACGCTTCACCGCGCGATTTCCAGCCGATGAAGGCGAATTTCGGCATCATGCCGCCGCTGGAGGATGCTCCGCGCCATAAAAGCAACCGCAAACAAGCCTACGCCGAACGCGCGCGGCAGGCACTCGAAGAGTTTCTGTCCCAACACACTCCCTGAGTTGGATTGCCAAACTGGAGCGGCGAAACTAGCAGGCGTCTCGCAATAGGCTATAATGCCAGTCGGACACCGCA
>DAOTZZ010000257.1:0-6781 GCA_034433965.1 Anaerolineae bacterium | reverse complement strand
GGAGCTTGTTCCGTGAAGGCCGACAGGCTTTTCTGACAGCTAGCTTCTACTCTTCAGCCTAGTGTCGCCCCCTCAGTCCATACACGGAGAGGGGGCCGGGGGGTGAGGTTTTCAAACGGTCTCTGAGTCATTCCTGTCTTAGCTTATAACCCAAAGTGGAGAGAAAGGCCACTGCCAGGTGGCACGGTCGGCAGGGAACAGTGTATAACAGGCACACACCATCGCACTCAGACCTTCCGGAGTGACTATGACCATTCCCCGTGGCCTGCTGCGCCTGTTGACGATCCTGAGCATTGCCTACACGTCTATCTTCGGCGGAGTAGTCGAGCAAGATGCCCTGATGCGTATTTTGCATCAGGTTGGTTTCGCGGCGTTGCTGGCCGGCTGGTTGCTGGTCTTATGGCGCGAGCGACGATCTTTCCCCACCACCCCGCTTGACTGGCCGTTGCTGGGCCTGGGCATAGCCTGGACCGTCTCGGCCATCTTCTCGCGCCATCCTCGCATCAGCCTGGAGTACGCCTGGCTGATCTGGTTGGTGATCCTGGCCTATTACCTCCTGGTCGATCTGATGCGGCGAGGCCCGCGCTGGCAATTGTGGATTTTTGAGGGGCTGTTCCTCACGGCGGGATTGTTCGTCGTCTTCGCCGTTGCTGAGATGGCGATGTGGTACTGGGGGCTGGGCATCCTGCCGCAGTTTGTGCAGGGCTGGCCACCGCTATTCGGCTATACCGTGCCGCCGATCATTCATGAAGTATCGCTGCCGCTGGGCTACAACAACCCTACCGGCGCGTATTGCCTGCTGATCATCCCCCTGGCGTGGGCCGGTGCGCAGACCGCACCGCGCCGCGACCTGCGCTGGGGTTTGGGAGGGCTGACGCTCGCCTTGATCGGGGTAGTGCTGGCAACTCGCTCGCGCGGCGCGAGTCTGGGTCTGGCGGCTCTGGTCGGGCTGAATCTGTTGGCCTGGCTGTTGCGCCCGCAGGTACGTCAGCGGTTCCCACGGCCCTTTCGCCTGGTGTTGGCCCCGCGCCTGCTCATCGCAGGAGCAATCCTGGTGGCCGTGATGGGAGCGGCTCTGGTCTTCATCATGATGATCCGCGCCCGCGACCCCAACAGCATTTCCCGGCTCGATCTGTGGGTGAGCGCCGTGCAGATCGTGGCCGACGATCCGCTCACAGGGGCAGGACCGCGGCTCTTCAGCGGCGAGCGCCTGTGGCATCCCCACTGGAAGTTTTCGCACTCGTATATGCCACTCATCCATGCGCATAGCCTGCCCTTCCAGTGGCTGGCCGAAGGCGGCGCGGTTGTACTGGTGCCGACTTTGTGGCTGCTCGATCAATTGCGGCGGGAATGGTGGCGAGCCTGGCAGACAGGCGACAGCACCCGACGACGACGGTTGGAAGGGGCGGCCATTGCGCTGGCCGCCTATGCCACACATAGCCTGGTGGACACGTTCCTGCAGGCGCAGCTCATCACGCCCGTAGTGATCATTGGCGCGTACATCGTGGCCGGGGACAGACCACGCCCGGCATTGCGCCCCGCCCGACAGCAACGGTTGTGGCCGATCTGGGTGGCGTTGGGGGCGCTGGTGGCGGCGCAGATTGCCTTCATTTCTCTGTACCGTGGGCTGTGGGCGCACCGACAGGCACTGCTTCGCCGCGCTGACGATGACCTGACGGGAGCGTTGGAGGCAGCGCGCGCCGCACAGTCCGCCGATCCCTGGAACGATCTATACCGGCTGCAGGAGGCGGTCATCCTGGGCGAACTGGCCGCCGCAGACCCTCAACCCTACCTGGACCAGGCCATTGCTGCCTTTGAAGACGCTGTGCAAAGCAGCGCGACCTGGGATGTCGGCTGGCACAATCTGGCCGCGCTCTATGCCCAGGCAGGGCGCTTCGACGAAGCCATCGTCGCCGAACAAGAAGCCATCGGCTGGAATCAGCTCAATGGCGGCTATTTCTTGAAGCTCGGCGAATATTTCGCCGCTGCCGGGCGGGATACCGAAGCACAGGCGGCTTACCTGGACGCGCTGAAAACATCGCCCTGGCTGGCGTCTTCGACTTTCTGGACAGACCCATCTCACCCAGAGCGGCGCGCCGTCCTGAGCCAGGCGGTGTCGCACATCCTGCCCACTGATCCTCAGGTGGCCCTGGACATAGCCGTCTACGGCGGCATGTACCAATCGGCGCTCTATGTGGCGCGAGCGCAGCAAGCCGCTGATACGCCCGATTCCGGCATGAAAGCCCGTCTGGCAGCGCTGTGGCCCGTTGATCCCCGGTCTCCGCCTTGCTGGGCCTGTTACGATCCGGCTTTGCGCGCGCCCAATTCAGCGGCGGCGGACTACATTGCCCAGGCTGAGTGGTTGCTGGAACACGCAGACTTCTCCGAGATAGAACTCTCGGCGGACAGGGCGGCGCGGGCGGCCATTTTCCTCAGCGAGAATGAAGTCGGCTGGGGCTGGTATGTGCTGGCGCGGCTGGCCGAGCGCACCGGCGCGGACGCGGACACCGTGGACGAGTATCTGGGGCGCGCCCTGCGCTATCCCCACGATTTCCGTTTTTCCTACGATACGACGGTCTTCACCCTGCACGCCGACCTGGCCGTGCTGCCACAGGCCCAAACGCCCCCTATGAGTCGCCAGGGGTACGAAGCCTGGCTGCAACTTGCAGCCCGTCACGAAGTAGCGGGCGACTGGCAGGCGGCCCGCGAGATTTACGAGCGCGTCCTCGAACAAGACCCCTACGCCAGGGACATCCGGGCGCGACTTGCGATCGCGCTGGCCAATGGCCGTCCCTGAACAAAAGCTGCACAGTGGGCCGATGGCAAAACTGATATACTACGGGCAAAAGGTCCGGGTGATGTGGGACTTGTGTTTTCTGCGGAATGACGACGCGCCAGTTCAGCCTTCGGTTGGTGTTGTTCCTGCTCTGTTCAGACCTGGCCCTGATGGTAGCGGCCTTGTTGCTGGCCACGGGCGCTCGCATGACGCTGCCTTTTGGCAAAGTCGCCGATCCGTCGGTTTGGACGCTTCCGTGGCCTGTCTATCTGCTGGGCCTGATCGTCTGGCTGGTAGTGTTCGTCACGCTCGATGTCTATCATCCGCGCGTCTTGACTCAACCGGGCCTGGAACTGCTGCGCGCGGTGGGCGCAGCGCTCTTTGCCTGGCTGATCCTGGCCGGCGTGCTGTATTTCAGTTTTCGCGATGTCTCGCGCCTGCAGTACGTCTATTTTCTGCTGATCTGCGAGGCGCTGATTGTGTTACACCGGCTGATCGTCTGGCGGGTATTACGTCGCTGGGGCCAGGCTGACCGTCAGCGTCAGGTGTTGATCGTGGGCACTGGGGGCATCGCCCGCGATATTGCCCGCGCTATCGAAACGCAAGAATGGTCGGGGCTGGCGCTCGCCGGTTTTGTGGCGGATCATGCGGACGCTCCCCCGCCCGCCGACCTGCCCGTGTTGGGCACGCTGGCTGATGTGCCCGCGCTGGTAGCGGACCGGAACATTGCCGAGGTCGTGATCGCTCTGCCACGCGATGGGGCCAACGGCTTGCTGGAATTCGTGCGGCAATTGCAGTCGTTGCCGGTCAATATCCGCCTGATCCCCGACTATTTCGACATGGCCTTTCTGCGGCTGAGCATGGAGAACTTCGGCGGCATGCCCCTGCTCAGCCTGAAAGAGCCGGTGCTCGATCCCTTCCAGCGCGTGGTCAAGCGCGTGTTCGACGTGGTGTTGACGACGCTGCTGCTGATCCCCGCGCTGCCGCTGATGGGTCTGATCGCCCTGGCGATCAAGCGCGACAGCCCTGGGCCGGTGCTGTTTCGCCAGACGCGCGTGGGCGAAGGCGGACGGCTCTTCACCATGCTCAAATTCCGCACCATGGTCGAAGGAGCGGAGTCGTTGCAGGAGGCGGTGAGTCAGGTTGACGACGCAGGCCATATCCTGCACAAACGCGCCGACGACCCGCGCATCACGCGGGTAGGGCGCTGGTTGCGCCGCACCAGCCTGGACGAACTGCCGCAGCTATTCAACATCCTGCGCGGCGAGATGTCGCTGGTGGGGCCGCGCCCGGAGATGCCCTGGCTGGTGGAAAAATACGAAGCCTGGCAGCGCAAACGCTTCGAAGTGCCCCAGGGCCTCACCGGCTGGTGGCAGATCAACGGTCGCGCCGACCGGCCCATGCACCTGCACACCGAAGATGACCTGTACTACATTCGCAATTATTCGGTCTGGCTCGATCTCAAAATCCTGTGGAAGACCGTGCAGGCCGTGTTGCTGCGGCGCGGCGCTTACTGAATCGCAGTAGAGACTGCCCATGTCCGCTCCTGCTCCGTTCCCGCGCGTCAATATCCTGGGAGTAGGCATCAGTGCCATCAACCTGGGACAGGCGGTCGCGCAGATCGAGCGCTGGATCGCCGAAGGTGCGCGCGAGTATGTCGTCGTCGCGTGTGTGAACGATGTGATGCACGCGCACAGCAACCCCGCCCTGCGCCGCATGACCAACGCCGCCGGCATGGTCACGCCAGATGGGATGCCGCTGGTCTTCCTCAGCCGCTGGCTGGGATATTCTCAGGTGGATCGCGTCTATGGGCCGGACCTGATGCTGGCCGTCAGCGCCATGATGGCCGAGCGCGGCTATCGCAGCTTCTACTATGGCGGCGCGGACGGTGTGCCAGAACAGCTCGCCGCGGCCATGACGGCGCGTTTCCCCGGCCTGATTGTCTCTGGGACGTATTCACCGCCGTTTCGCCCGCTCACCCCCGAAGAAGACGCGGCCATCGTCGCGCAGATCAACGCGGCCAGGCCGGATGTAGTGTGGGTGGCGCTGGGGTGTCCCAAGCAAACCGTATGGATGGCGGAGCATCGCGACCGGCTCGACGCGCCAGTGCTGATCGGTGTGGGCGCGGCCTTCGACTTTCACACCGGGCGTATTCCCCAGGCTCCGCGCTGGATGCAACGCCATGCCCTGGAATGGCTATTTCGCCTCAAAACAGAGCCGCGCCGCTTGTGGCGGCGCTACTTGATCTACAATCCCCTGTTTGTGTGGTACGTTTTGCTGCAGCTCACCGGACTGCGTCGCGTTCCCCTGGACGGTGTCCGCGAGCAGGGGGACGGCTGAGCGGGGCGCTCACCGCTTACGACGCCGCGCCGGGCACCTCGAACACCAGCTCCACCAGCCCCACGCGAATTTTGTCGCCGGGAGCCAGGGCGCGCTTCTCGCCGAGCGTCAGGGGCTGCCCGTTGAGCAAGGTGGGGTTGCGCTCGTTGAGCGCTTCCAGGTAATACGTGCCGCCGCGCTCGGTGATCTGCGCGTGACGACGCGAGACCGTGCGCCCTTCCGCCAGGGTGCTGACATCTACAGCCAACGCCTGCGCACTGGCGGGGTTAGCTGCGTCGGGCCGCCCGATGATCGCCGGCTGCCACTCGATGGGGAACGCCTGGCCGGAAGCCGCTTCGCGCAGCCGCGCACGCCCCGGCTGACTGACGGCCTCGAAGTACTGCCCGCCCCGCGCGATCACCCGCTGATCCAGCCGGTGCCGGTCGCGCTCGAAGACCAGTTCTGCGCCGGTCTGTAGCCCCAGTTGCTCCATCGTGCGGTCAAGCGGCAGGGCTTCGCGCTGCCCGGCCAGGGTGAGGCGGTAGCCCGCGTCCAACAGATTGAACTCGCGGCGGATTTCTTCGATGAGGGCGCGCACGGTCAGGTTGGCGCGCACCGAGACTTCCTGGCGGCGATCCGCTTCGTCGAATAGCTCGGAGGTGATGGTCAGGATGATGCGATCCATACCTTCCTCGTTGTTGGTTGAGAGTTATGAGTCATGAGTTGGGAGTTAAGAGTCTGGAGTTTACGAGTAGAGGTTATGTCTGTGTTGCCCAGATGGGGGCGCTCCCAACTCAAGACTCCCAACTCATGACTCCGGACTCATTTCGCTGGCGTGCCGGTCTTCTCAGCTACCTCGGCGGGTTCCGGTTCTGGTGGCGGGTTGATCTCCATGTACCAGCGGGCGCGCTCCGGATAGTAACCGGCGATCTCGGCCACCCAGCGATCGAGCGACCCTTCCAGATCGCTTTCGTCGTGCGGGAGGGCGGTCTGAATCAGCGAGAGCCGCCCCGCCTTGACGACGTAGCCGCGCCCCGGTGGAAACTCGTCGCCACCGCCGCGCACACGCCCGCCCAATGCGCTGGGCGCGTCGGACGAATCCAGTCCCAGGCCGTAGCGCGGCGCGACTACCTGTTTCACCAGATCGTCCATCGAGCGCATGATGCTCAGCGAGCCGCACAGGATGACGTGCAACCCCTCCGGCCCATACTTGCGGGCGAGTTCGGCCAGGTCGCGGTACTCGGTGGCGCGCGTGGCCGGGCCAAGCACATTGGTGAAGTCGTCGTAGTTGTCGGCGATGACGAAAATCTCCGGGCGGGGCAGGTCGGCTGGACGGGCGCTGTACTCATATTGCAGGTTCCTGATCACCTGCACCATGCCTTCCTTCTCCGACACAGCAGCCAGCACATGCGGCAGATCGCCCAGGGTGTATTTGCCGCCATACTTGAAGAAGCGCTGCTGAAAGTCAATGAGCACCATGGCCACGCGCTCCGGCGGGTAACTGTGCGCCAGGGCCATCACCCAGGTGCGCAAGGCCGTCGTCTTGCCGCTGAGCGGCGGGCCGATGACAATGAAGTGCGGCCCGCGTTGCTGCAAATCGAGCAGCGCTGGTTCCAGATTGAGGTCTTCCACGCCCAGCACAGTCTGCACACGCTGTGGCCCTTGACCCAGCGGCGGGAGCAGGCT
>DAOTZZ010000256.1:0-9323 GCA_034433965.1 Anaerolineae bacterium | reverse complement strand
TAGTTCGCGCACGCCCTGCAGGGCGCGGGCGGGATTGTGCCCCTGTTCGGCCAGCACGGCGGCAATCACGTCGTGCGCCCACTCCTGCTCGTGCAACAGCACATCCAGCCGACCGACGATGAAGTCTACCACGGCGCGCTGTGTTTCGGCGCTGACCGGGATCGGCTGCACAGTTGCCACCTGCGCCACCGCCCGGCGCAAATCCAGGTCGAGGCCCCGGTCGAGCACGATCTGCACCACGCCCAGCGCCGCCCGCCGCAGCGCGAAGGGGTCGGCGGTAGCGGTTGGGGCCAGCCCCGCTGCGAACAGCCCCACCAGGCTGTCGAGCCGGTCGGCCAGGGCCAGCAACACCCCCGCCGGACTCTGCGGCAGGCGGTCGCCCGCGCCGCGCGGCAACCAGTGCTCGAAGATGGCATCGGCGACGGCGGACGGTTCGCCCTGATGCAGCGCGTAATAGCGCCCCATGATGCCCTGCAGCGAGGTCATCTCCACCACCATCTGCGTGGCCAGGTCGGCTTTGGCCAGCGTTGCTGCCCGCCGCGCGATGTTCAGGACTGTCTCGTCCAGCCCCAGCAACGCGCCCAGATGCGGCACCAGCGCTTCCAGGCGATGCGTCTTGTCCAGCATAGACCCCAGGTGCTCCTGGAAGGTCAGCGTGCTCAGACGCGGCAGATAGTCGTCCAGGCGCTTCTGGATGTCGGCATGATAGAAGTAGTCGGCGTCGGCGAAACGCGCGCGGATGACGTGCTCGTTGCCCTTGATCACCAGGTCGAGATGCTCGCTATCACCGTTGCGCACGGCGATGAAATAGGGCAGCAGCTTTCCCCGCGCGTCTTCGACCGGGAAATAACGCTGATGTTTGCGCATCACGCTGACCAGCACCTCGCGCGGCAGGGCCAGATACTTCGCCTCGAACGAGCCGCGCAGCGCGGTAGGACGCTCCACCAGATTGGTCACTTCGTCGAGCAGGTCAGGGTCAGCGGGGATGGTGCCACCCACCTCTGCCGCCAGCGCCGCCGCCTGCTGACGGATGACCTCGCGGCGTTGCGTCACGTCCAGGATGATGCCCTGGTCGGCCATGACCTGGAAATAGCTCTGCACGTCGCGCAGGGCGATCTCCGGCGAGCGCAAGGGGCGGATGCCGCGCGTCACTGCGCCGCTGTGCACCCCCGCATAGTCGAAGCGGATCACGTGCCCGCCGATCAACGCCACGATCCAGCGCAACGGGCGCGAAAAGCTGACGCCGCTGTCGTTCCAGCGCATGGCCTTACCGAACTTGAGCGAGGCGATCAGCTCTGGCAATGCCTCGGCCAACACCTCGGCGGTGGGACGCCCCACCTGACGCACCAGCGCCATGACGTATTGCCCACCGTCCACCTCGCGCACCTGCAACGCTTCCACCGGCACACCCTTGCCCCGCGCAAAACCGATGGCGGCCTGTGTGGGCTGCCCGCTGGCGTCGAAGGCGCGGCTGGCAGGCGGGCCTTTGACCCACGTCTCCTCGTCGCGCTGACGGGGCGCAACCTGCCGCGCGTGAATCACCAGGCGGCGCGGTGTGCCCAGCACCGCGATGCCCTGGTGATCCAGCCGCAGCGACTCGAACAGGGCCGGAGCGAGCGATTGTAGCTGAGTCAGCGCCTCGCTCAGGTCGGCGGCGGGCAGTTCCTCCGTGCCGATCTCCAGCAACACGTCCGCTGGCGTATCTGGGGCCGGAGCAAGGGCAGGCTGTGGCGCGGGCGTCGGCGCGGGGAGCCAGGCCGTCGCCTTGTGCAGCAGAGGATATTCCAGCGACTGCCGCTGCTCGACGTAGGCGCGGGCGATGTTGCGCGTCATGTCGCGCATACGGCGGAAGTAGGCCGCCCGCTCGGTCACGCCGATCGCGCCGCGCGTGTCCAGCACATTGAACAGGTGACTGCACTTGAGCACGTAGTCGTAGGCGGGGATTAGCGCGCCTGCCGCCAGCGCCCGTTGATGTTCGGATTCGTAGATATCGTAGACCTGTTTCAGCCCGTCTACATCGGCAATCTCGAAATAGTACTTGCAGTGCTCGATCTCGCTCTGCAGGCGCACGTCACCGTAGGTGATCGCTTCGTTCCAGTCAATGTCCCAGACGGCATCCTTGCCCTGCAGGGCTAACACGATGCGCTCCAGCCCATAGGTGATCTCGACGCTGACCGGCTCCAGGTTGATGCCGCCCGCCTGCTGGAAGTAGGTGAACTGCGTGATCTCCTGGCCGTCGAGCCAGACTTCCCAACCCAGGCCCCACGCGCCCAGCGCGGGCGATTCCCAGTTGTCTTCCACGAAGCGGATGTCGTGCTCGCGCGGGTTGATGCCCAGCGCTTCCAGGCTGGCCAGGTAGAGTTCCTGGGGGTTGCCGGGGTCTGGCTTAAGGATGACCTGGTACTGGTAGTGCAGTTGCATGCGGTTGGGGTTCTCGCCGTAACGCCCGTCGTCGGGGCGCACGCTGGGTTCGACGTAGCCCACGCGCCACGGCTCCGGCCCCAACACGGCCAGCAGCGTGGCCGGGTTGCCCGTCCCCGCGCCTACCTGCACATTGTACGGCTGCCACATGACACAGCCCTGGTCCATCCAGAACTGATGCAGCCGCATGATCACGTCTTGGAAGGAAAGCGGTTTGGACATGCCTGACCTCGGCTTTCACATTGGTGCGCTGTCTGAAGCGGGCGCATTATAACATACGCGAGGGCCGCTGTGGGAGCGCGGCTTTGACTATTGTGTATAGCTCACCTTTCTGCCAGGGTTGAATCGCTGAGAGGGCGGGAGCGTTTATCTCACTCCCGGCCTCGCTCTGACGCGGAGAGTGACACAAGACGCGCCAGTGCCGAGTGGGGGTGAGGTAACGCGGCGTACAGTAAACAGCCTGACACTTTTTGTACGCATCCCCCACAAGTCGCAGTTGTGCTTCATGCGGATTCACTCTATACTGAGCTTTGGAAGAGCGTCAAAGGAAATTAGTGCAATGCTCTTTGCTGGAGTTTGTGATCAAAGCCATCTTGTGGTATGAGTATTATCACTGGTGATGTGAAACGCTGGCCTTATATGATGATGGGCGGTGCGTATCACCTCACCCAGAAATGGGCCGGAAGACTCATGACGTGTCGTAGAGTGCCGTTTGCCGAAAAGGCTCCCTGTTGGCTTTTCGCCGCCGGGCTGTTCACCTTGCTGGCAGCGCTGGTACTCTTGCTGCACGTCTCCCCCTGGCAAGAGACTGCAACAGAGCGCAACGCTCTGTACGTTCAGGTGTTGGGAGTGGTGCGGCAGTGGGAAAGCTGTCCCACCTGTCACGCGGTAGCTGGCAACGCTCCTCTTCTGGAACAGACAGCACTCACGCTCGTACACCGGCCTGTCGAATGGCCCGCCGCGCCGTCTCAGCGCGGACATACGCCCCCCGCCGTTGCTCTCAACAGTCAGGTGGTAGAAGTGGGTCGGCGGTTGCTCGACCTGCTGCCGTCGGGTGTTCCGCAGGTAGAACGCGCCGCCGAAGAATTCCTGGCGGTGACGCAGACGTTTGACGACAGCCCTGACGCCGTGCTTCAGGCGAGCGTGTTGCAGCGGCTGATGCAGCTTGAAGAGATGTTGCGCGATCTGCAAGCGGCCTCTACGGCGACAACTTTCTGGAGCATGCAGTCTGCCCCGCAGCCCGATCACCTGTCGCTGGTGGCGCTGCTGAGCAGCCCTGCCCCGCTGATCGCATTGCTTGTCACCGGCGTGCTGATCCTGACTGAAATCCGCCTTCTGGCTGGAAAACCTGGCTCGGAGATCGAAGCCGTCCCGTCGCTGGTGACGCAGGCGATTTCGCGTCGTGGCCCGCCTGCTGTGGCGCTGGTCGCGATTCTGGATTCGGCACTGAAGAAGATTGCCGCTCCCTGGGCGTGCAATCTTCTTTTTTGTGCATCGTGTTGGACTGGTTGTCTGGAGGTGAGTGGAAACCCCATCATGGGCACAGCTCAAATAGAAAGGAGCATTGTATGTCGCGAAAAGTGTTGTTGATCGCAGGAGTGCTGTTGCTGGCGGCGGCTTTCGCCGTCTGGCAACACGACGCGCCGGGGCGGGTGCAGGCCCAGGGCGGTGAAGGGGAATGTAAGGGTGAGCCGTGCCCGGCCTGGATCGTCGAGGCCTGGGCTGGCTCTGGACATGCCGACTCCACCGCCCAGGCGTTCCGCCACTGGGACAATGCCGATCCCCAGGAAATCCCGGCTGACTGTGCCAAGTGCCACAGCGAAACCGGCTATGTGGACTTCTTGGGCGATGACGGCTCTGCACCCGGCGTGGTGGACGCGGCAGCTCCCATCGGCACGGTGGTGAGTTGCACAGTCTGCCACAGCCCCAGCGCAGCCAGCAAGACCAGTGTCGTCTTCCCCTCTGGGGTGGAGATCACCGGTCTCGACGCCTCAGCTCGCTGCATGGAGTGCCATCAGGGCCGCGCGTCAACGGTCCAGGTGAACAACGCCATTGCCGCCTCTGGCCTGGGTCCTGATGACTCCAGCCCCGACCTGGGCTTCATCAACATCCACTACTTCGCCGCAGCGTCCAGCCTGTATGGGTCGGAGGTGCAGGGCAGCTACCAGTACGAGGGCATGCGCTACCAACCCAAGTTCGCGCACGTGCCAGGCTACGATAGCTGCATTGGCTGCCACAACCCGCACACGTTGGAACTGAAGGTTAATGAGTGCGCTGCCTGCCATGCCAACGTTGCCACGGTTGAAGACTTGCTGGCTATCCGTATGCCCGGCTCGCTGGTAGACTACGACGGTGATGGCAGCGTGCAAGAGAGCCTGCACGATGAACTGGAAGGTTTGCAGGCCCTGCTCTTCCAGGCGATCCAGGCTTACGCCAGCGAGGTAGTGGGCACGCCCATCGTCTATGACGAGCACGCCTATCCGTACTTCTTCATTGACACCAACGCCAACGGGGCAGTGGACGAGGGCGAAGCGGCCTTCCCGAATCGCTACAACGCCTTCACGCCGCGCCTGCTGCGCGCCGCCTACAACTTCCAGGCGTACGAGAAAGACCCTGGCGCGTTCGCTCACAACGGCAAGTATCATGCTCAGGTGCTCTATGACTCGATCGCCTCGCTGAACGAGGTGCTGTCGCAGCCGGTGAGCCTGGCGCAGGCGCACCGCAACCCGCCCGGTCACTTCGATGGCACGGCAGAGGCGTTCCGTCACTGGGATGCTGACGGTGAGGTGCCTGGTGCCTGCACCAAGTGCCACACCGCCGAAGGTCTGCCCTTCTATCTCGACCAGGGCGTGACCATCGCCTTCCCGCCGTCTACCTCGCTGTCCTGCTCGACCTGCCACACCAACTTCCAGGACTTCGCGCTCTATCAGTCCGACGAAGTGGTGTTCCCCAATGGGGCCAAGCTGAGCTTCGGCGAAGGCGTGGACTCGAACCTGTGCCTGAACTGCCACCAGGGACGTGAGTCCACGGTGTCGGTCAACGCGCATATCGCCGCGGCAGGCGTCGGTGATGACGAAGTCTCCGACAAGATTCGCTTCCGCAACATCCACTACTTTGCTGCCGGTGCCACGCTCTTCGGTCACGAGGCGCAGGGTGTGTATGAGTACGAGGGAAAGGAATACGTCGGGCGCTTCGCGCATGTGCCGGGCTTCGACACCTGCCAGAACTGCCACGACGTCCATCAGTTGACGGTGCAGGTGCAGGCGTGCACGGCCTGTCACGGCGAGTTCGAGGACGTGGAGGACATCCGCATGATGACCGGCGACCTCGACGGTGACGGCGCTCAGGAAGGCGTCGCGGGCGAGCTGCAAACTATGCACGAGGCGCTGCTGGTGGCGATCCAGGCGTATGCTGCCAACACGGCGGGCACGCCTATCGCCTACAACCCGGCGCGCTATCCGTACTGGTTTGTAGATGCCAACGGCAACGGCGTGGTTGACCCCGATGAGGGCGATGCCTATGCCACCTGGACGCCGCGCCTGCTGCGTGCTGCCTACAACTACCAGTACGCCGCCAAAGACCCCGGCGCGTTCGCGCACAACGCCAAGTACGTGGCCGAGGTGCTCTACGACAGCCTGCAGGACATCGGCGGTGACGCGGCTGTCGCGGGCATGACTCGTCCTTAGTTGAATCGGTCGTGATATACTGTGGCTGGGGCAGGTGCGAACCTGCCTCAGCCCCTGTTCCCGCAGGTCGCCGCCGCGCCTGCGGGGCGTGTCTCAGGGTCGGGGCAGGGTAAACGGCGTCTGTCCACTGATCACATTCACCGCAGCAGAGACAGGCGCAGGAGTGAGCAGCCATGATCGGACGTATCCGCAATTTCCTGTTTCCGGCGGGCAATCCTTCGAAGGTGCGCCGTTATGGGCCGTGGATGATGGTAATGGCGGTGCCGGTGTTCTTGCTGCTCGCCATTCCGCCCGCCTGGGAATACAGCAATACCGCCGGTTTCTGCGGCACGACATGCCACACCATGCCGCCCGAATACAACACTTATCTGGTCTCGCCCCATGCCCGCGTGCCCTGCGTAGATTGCCATATCGGGCGCGACTGGATCGCCAAACAGGCGATTCGCAAGTCTGAACATGTGACGTTGATCTATAAGACGATCACGGGCGACTATGAATATCCCATCCGGGTTGGCTCCATGCGCCCGGCCCGCGAAACCTGCGAGCGCTGCCATTATCCCCAGAAATTCTCCGATGACAGCCTGCGCGCCATCAACCGCTACGACGACAGCGAGGAAAATCGGCCTTATCAGATTTACCTGTTGATGCATACCGGCGGCGGCAGTCAGCGTGAGGGGCTGGGGCGTGGCATTCACTGGCACATCGAGAACAAGATCGAGTATATCGCCACCGATCCGGAGCAGCAGGACATCCCCTGGGTACGGGTTCAGTACGCTGACGGCAGCACGGATGAGTTTATATCGCTGGATGCCACCATTGACACGGCCAACCTCGATCAGTATACGCTGCACGAGATGGACTGTATCACCTGCCACAACCGCATCTCGCACCTCATCCCGCCGCCGGATACGCTGGTGGATACAGCCCTCTTCCGGGGCGATCTGCCCTCGGACATCCCCTACATTCGCGCCCGCGCGGTAGAGGTGCTCTCGCTGACCGAAGAGAGCGCGGTGCAGCAGGCGCTGACCGATCTGCGGGCGTTCTACCAGCAAGAATATCCGGATTTCTATGCTGCCAATCGGGAGAAGGTCGAGAGCGCCATCGCCCTGATCGGGCAGATTTATGAGGACAACACCTACCCCGAACAGGAATTGAACTGGCAGACGCACCCCAACAACATCGGTCACCGCGATTCGCCGGGGTGTTTCCGTTGCCACGATGGCAAGCACTTCAACGCCGAGAACGAGGTGATCCGCCTGGAGTGCAACCTGTGCCACTCCATCCCACAGATCGTGCGACCGGGGGTGATCGAGCCGCTGATGCCCTTGACCACCGGCCTGGAACCGGCCTCGCACCTGGATACCACCTGGATCGCCCGACATCATGTGGCCCTTGACGAGACGTGCGCCAATTGCCACACCACCGAGAACGCGGGTGGCACTACCGACACCAGCTTCTGCTCCAATAGCGGCTGCCACGGCATTGACTGGCGCTATGCTGGCTTCAACGCGCCTGCCCTGGCGGCGGCGTTGGGGCTGGATCAGGGGCCGGAGGCACCGGCGGTTGCCGTCGAAGTGCCAGAAGGTGAGACGATCACCTATCAGCAGTTGCAGCCGGTGCTCGAACAGGCTTGCTCGCAGTGCCATGGGGCCGCGCCGATCAAGGGGCTGCGCGTGACGGACTACGACAGCCTGATGAAAGGCAGCGAGAACGGGCCGGTGATCGTGCCAGGGTCGCCGGACGAGAGCAAGATCATCACCGTGCTGGAGGGCGGGCATTTCGCCAAACTGAGCGACGAGCAGATGGCCTGGCTGCGCCAGTGGATCGCCGACGGCGCGCCGGCTGGAGTCGCCGCACCCGCCGAAGAAGCCGCGCCGCCCGCCACCCCTGCTGAGCCGATCAGCTATGAGCAGATCGGGCCGGTGCTGACCGAAACTTGCGGAGCCTGTCACGGTGACGCCAAGGCCAAAGGCTTGCGCGTGACGGACTACGACAGCCTGCTGAAAGGCAGCGACTCCGGGCCGGTGATCGTGCCGGGGTCGCCGGACGAGAGCAAGATCATCGTCGTGCTGGAGGGCGGGCATTTCGCCAAACTGAGCGACGAGCAGATGGCCTGGCTGCGCCAATGGATCGCCGACGGCGCGCCAGAGAGCCTTGAGTGAGCGGCGCACAGTGCGTCTGTGAGGGGGGCATTGATGAGATCGGGGTGGCTCTGGGGGTCACCCCGATCTCTTGGTGGGATGCGTTGTCTGTCTTTTTTTGTGCGAGATCACCAAAACGTCCGCCTGACCGATTGACGAAGCGCGCCGGCCATGTTACCCTTGGGCACAGAGTGACCTCAGCAGGAGCAGCGGCTATGTTCGCCGGTCACGAGGTGGCCATGATGATGGCGACCATGATGATGACCACCGGCATGGGTACCATGACCACCGGGCGGGCGTTGCCGGCTGCTTCCGGAGCGAGGTCACGGTAGAGCGAAGCAGACTACCTCAGGAACCCTCAAGCGCGGAGCAGACCGGCCCCGCGCTTTTTATTTCGGTCAACAGAGCAGACAGGAGGGAGGCCATGGCCACTCTGACGATGAAATTCGGCGGGACTTCGGTGGGCGATGCCGAGGCCATCGCCCGTGTGGCCGATATTGTCCAGGAAGCGGCGCGCGAGCACCGCGTGTTGGTGGTGTGTTCGGCCATGAGCGGCGTGACCAACCTGCTCATCGAAGCGGCCCAGCGCGCCGCCGCCGGAGATTCCGCTCGTTACCAGGTCATCGCCCAGGAACTACGCCAGAAGCACGAGGCGGCTATCCGCGCCCTGCTGACTTCTGACGTGGAGCGCATCGCCATTCACGACGAGGTCGAGGCGCTGATAGACGAGTTCGAGACGCTGTGCTATGGCATCTACGTGCTGCGCGAGGCATCGCCCAAGGCCATGGACAAGGTTGCCTCGCTGGGCGAGCGCATGAGCGTGCCCATTGTCTCGGCGCTGTTGCGACAGCGCGGCGTGCCCAGTTGCACCGTGAGCGCCAGCCGCCTGATCGTCACCGATGATCAGTTTCAGAATGCGGGCGTGCTCTTCGAGGAGTCAGAGGCGAACGTCCGCCGTGAACTGTTGCCGCTGCTCGATCAGGGGTTGGTGCCGGTGGTGACCGGTTTCATCGGGGCGACGCGCGACGGCGTGGTGACCACCCTGGGGCGCGGCGGCAGCGATTACAGCGCGGCC
>DAOTZZ010000255.1:0-4536 GCA_034433965.1 Anaerolineae bacterium | reverse complement strand
ACCGACGAGCCACGCACCGGCTTGACGATCCCCACTGTGAGATTGCGTTCGGCAATGAAATCAATGGTCGCCAGGTAGTGCCCATCAAAGGCGCTGGCGACGTCAATCACCCGTCGCCGTTGTTCCTGTGGCGACAGACAGGCCGAGGAGGCCAGTACCGAAGATGTCTGCGCACGCTGGCCCGCCGCAGACGTGCTCTCCAGAGTGTCTCGGTGAGCCAGAGCCACCCGTCGGCCCCGACTACCCCGCATGGCTCCATCCTGCAACAGCCGCTCTCTGGCCGCAGCAGCCGAGCGCTCTGCCAGAAGTCCTGTAGTGAGACGACGGAATAAGACCATATTGCCCCCACCAAATCATCTACCCGCTTACCACTAAGGACATCCCCAGGGAGCACCCGCGTCTGCGGCGCTTGTGCCCACTACCGGAGAAGTGCCATTGCTGGCTGCCGGGTCAGCCTCTCCTGAGGATGCTTTGGCCCATTGATGGTGGGATGTGGAAAAGTCCCCCCGATGACCCGCTGCTGCTCAAGCAACCAGGTTGGAGTTCATACCATTTTTGAACCTTGATCAAACCCAATTCCCACCTGATTTCTATTGTAGGGATTCTTCGTAGAAAGTCAATTAAGTCGCCGCTAGAGGGCAATCGTACTGTTGTTGTCCGCTAACTCTCCAATATACACAAAAACAATCCGGCGGTGAGGGTTGTCCGCTCACCGCCGGAGTTGCGCTCAGTAGGGTATGTCGCGCCCCTGTGACTACTCCTCGTCGAAGTCGTCGAGTTCTTCCTCGTCTGCGACCATCTCCAGGGACGACATCTCTTCCTCGTCATCAACGACGGGGAAGGTTTCGTCTTCCTCCTCGTCCTCGATCAGTTCTTCCTCTTCTTCCTCGACTTCTTCCTCTTCGTAGTCCTCAGCGACTTCGTCCTCTTCCAGCTCACCCAGCTCTGGCACGCGCTCTTCGTCCAGCAGTTCGTCGTCTTCCTCGTCTTCGTCCTCAGCAGCAACACCGCTGAGCACGAATTTAGGCTCCAGCTCATCCTTGTTGACAGCCATCTGCCGCTCCTGATAGGCCTGGAAGCCCGTGCCCGCCGGAATGAGCTTGCCGATGATCACGTTTTCCTTCAGGCCGTAGAGCTTGTCCACCTTGCCCTCGATGGCGGCTCCAGCCAGCACTTTGATGGTGTGCTGGAAGCTCGACGCCGACAGGAAGCTCTCTGTCGAGAGCGCGGCCTTGGTCACGCCAAGCAGCACCGGCACTGCCGAAGCCGGTTCTTTGCCTTCGGCGATCAGGCGCTCGTTCATGGCCAGCAAGTCCAGCTTGTCCACCAGTTCGCCAGGCAGCAACTCGCTGTCACCGCTGCGGGTGATCTGCACCTTGCTCATCATCTTGCGGATGATGATCTCGAAGTGCTTGTCGGCGATGTTCACGCCCTGGTTGCGGTAGACCTTTTGCAGTTCGTTCAACAGGTAGTGCTGCGCTGCCTCCTGGCCCTGAATGCGCAGGATACGGTGCGGGTTCTTCGAGCCTTCGGTAATCTGCTGACCCGCCGACACCTGCATCCCGTCGTACACGTCCTCCAGCAGGCGCGCATTCTGCGGGATTTCGTAGTCGCGGATGTCCTCAATCTCGTCGCGGACGTACAGACGCCCATCCTCGAAGTAGACCTCGCCGCCCATGTCGGTGACCAGCGTCTCTTCGCCTTCAGGGGATTCGGCCAGGGCCTGCCCTTCGCGCACGCGCTCGCCGTCCTGCACCAGAATCGTCCAGCCAGCAGGAACGTCGTACGCCTGGCTGATCACTTCGCTGTTGATCACGCGGGCGATACGCACGCCTTCCTTGCGCAGCAGGCGCAGCGTGCCGCTGATATCCACCACCACGGCTTCGCCCTTGGGTTTCTTGCGCGCCTCGAATAGTTCCTCCACGCGCGGCAGACCACTGGTGATGTCACCACCACCGGAGGCCACACCACCCGTGTGGAAGGTACGCAGGGTGAGCTGCGTACCCGGCTCGCCGATGGACTGCGCCGCCACGATACCCACTGCCGCGCCGACCTCGACCATTTCGCCGCGCCCCAGGTCTCGCCCATAGCACATGGCGCAGATGCCGTGCACCAGTGCGCAGGTCATCGGGCTGCGCACGTAGGCGTATTCCACCATCTCCCGCTCCATCAGATCGGCGATGTCCTCGTCAATCATCTGGTTGCGGTCGACGATGAGTTCGCCGGTCTTCGGATGGTAGACGGGCCGCGCCGCCACGCGCCCTACCAGGCGCTCGCTGAAGGTCTGCCCGGCCACATCCACTTCGGGCAGCGGGACTCCGCGCGCATCCTGGTTGTTGGGGTGCGCCGGGTTGGGGATGCGGATGCCCGCTTTGGTGCCGCAGTCGTGCCGGTTGATGATCACGTCCTGCGCCACGTCCACCAGACGGCGGGTCATGTAGCCAGCGTCCGCCGTACGGAGAGCCGTATCCGCCAGACCCTTACGCGCGCCGTGCGTCGAGATGAAGTACTCCAGCGCCGTCAGACCCATGCGGAAGTGACTCTTGATGGGCAGATCAATGATGCGCCCCGACGGGTCTGCCATCAGACCGCGCATACCAGCAAGCTGCGTGATGGGGCCGAAACCACCCTTGGTAGACCCCGACAGCGCCATCACCGCGATCGGCCCGAAGGGATCGAGCGTATCGCTGATGACGTTCTTCAGCTCAGACTTGGCGCGGTTCCAGCTATCAATCGTGATCTGATAGCGTTCCTCTTCCGTCAGCAGACCGCGCCGGAAGTCCCGCTGCGCTGTCTCCACCGTCTGCTGCGCTTCGGCCAGGATCGCCTCGCGTTCAGCAGGAACAGTCAGGTCAGACACAGCGATGGTCGTGCCGGACACCGTCGCATAATGGAAGCCGATGTTCTTGATCGCGTCCACCACTTCGGTCGTGCGATCCGGGCCGTAACGCTGATAGACGCGCGCTACCAGCTTTTGCAGGCTCTTCTTGGAGAGCGTCTCCTGCACAAAGCGCATTTCGTCCGGCAGGATGCGGTTGAACAGCGCGCGCCCCACCGTCGTGATCTCCGGTTCCGGCTGCGGCGGGTGATTGGGATCGTCGTAGTAGTTGCCCAGCAGGATCGGCGTGTGCAGGTCAACCACGCCCAGGCCGTAGAGGTATTCCACCTCGTCCATGTCCACGACCAGGCGACGCTCGTGCAGGTTGGCCAGCACCAGCGGCAGATCAGGGTTCTTGCGCAAGAACTCGTGGAACTCGTAGCCGTTGTGCACCGCTGCGTCGAAGTCCCCGTTGAGCAAGCCTTCCACCAGTTGGTCGAACGCCTTGCGCTGCCGCCCGTCTACGGTGATATTCTTGAGCACCACCACTTCGTTGTTCAGGTCAATTTCGCGGCGCTCTACCTGGCGCATCCCCGCCGAGTTGTCCACCACTCCCACGCGGTAACCGCCGCGCTGCAGCGCCTCCCAGGTGCGAAACTCCTCCGCCCGCTCGACCCGGCAGATGATCTCTGCCGAGGGGTCCATCGTCAGGTAGTAGTTGCCCAGCACCATATCCTTCGCAGGCGCAACAACCGGCGAGCCATCGGCGGGCTTTAGCAGGTTCTTGGTGCTCAGCATCAGTTCGCGGGCTTCTTGCACTGCCTTGTCGCTCAGCGGGATGTGCACCGCCATCTGATCGCCGTCGAAGTCGGCGTTGAAGGCCGCGCACACCAGCGGGTGAATCTGAATCGCCTTGCCTTCCACCAGCAGCGGCTCAAAAGCCTGGATGCCCAGTCGGTGCAGTGTCGGGGCTCGGTTGAGCAGCACCGGACGTTCCTTGATCACCTCTTCGAGCACTTCCCAGACCTCAGGCCGTTCGCGCTCGATGATGCGCTTGGCCCCCTTGACGTTGCTGGCGTACTTGTATTGCACCAGCTTGCTGATCACAAATGGCCGATAGAGTTCCAGCGCCATGATCTTGGGCAGGCCGCACTGATGCAGCTTGAGCTTGGGGCCGATGACGATCACCGAACGGCCCGAATAGTCCACGCGCTTGCCCAACAGGTTGCGGCGGAAGCGACCCTTCTTGCCCTTGAGCATATCGCTCAGCGACTTCAGTTCGCGCCGCCCGCGACGGCTCAACGCCTTGCCGCGCTGACTGTTGTCAATCAGGCTGTCCACCGCCTCCTGCAACATGCGCTTTTCGTTGCGCACGATCACATCCGGCGCGCCCAGTTCTAGCAGGCGCTTAAGACGGTTGTTGCGGTTGATCACGCGCCGGTACAGGTCGTTGAGGTCAGACGTGGCAAAGCGCCCACCGTCGAGCTGCACCATGGGGCGCAGGTCGGGCGGGATCACCGGCAACACCGTCAGGATCATCCATTCGGGGCGGTTGTTGCTCTTGATCAGGCTTTCGACCACGCGCAGGCGCTTGGTTGCTTTCTTGCGGCGCTGCTTGCTGCGCGTCGTGCGCACTTCGTGCCACAGTTCGTCGCGCAGCTTCTCCAGGTCCATATGCTTGAGGATTTCCAGGAACGCCTCAGCGCCCATCCCCGCCT
>DAOTZZ010000254.1:0-9272 GCA_034433965.1 Anaerolineae bacterium | reverse complement strand
CAAGCTCGGATGCGGCGTGCTTCTCGCCAATCTTTTGGGTGTTGTTTTGTTTTTTCGTCCATAGGGCCAAGTGTATCTCACTTCGTCCCTTTGTTTTAAAAAGTCATGCAAGGATCAGTAGATGCAGCAGCCGCGCAAAGGATGCATCCTGGCAGTGCGGGATCGCCGCGCAGAGCGTGTATTAGAAGTGTCCCCTTTGGTGCCGAAACGGGTTTGACAAGCACGGTTGAATCAGCGACAATTCTGACGCACTCGCTCGATATGCTGGGTCTCCTGTGTGGAGCGTGACGCGATGATAAAAGAGGTTTTGAAGGACGCCGAGGAGCGTATGAAAAGCGCTCTGGCTGTGCTGGAAGACGATCTGCGTGGGATGCGCACAGGCCGCGCTTCGACGGGGCTGGTCGAAAAGCTGGAAGTCGAATACTACGGCACGCCGACGCCGCTCTATCAGCTGGCGACGCTCTCCGTGCCGGAACCGCAGATGATCATGATCCGCCCGTTCGACAAATCGTCACTCAAGACCATCGAACGTGCCATCCTGGCCTCTGACCTGGGTCTGACGCCCAACAACGACGGCACCGTGATCCGCCTGAACATCCCGCCGCTGACGCAGGAACGCCGTCACGAACTGCAAAAGCTGGTGGGGCGGCGGGTGGAAGAGGCGCGGGTAGCCGTGCGCAATGTGCGGCGCAGCGCCATTGACGACCTGCGCGAGTTCGAAAAAGAAAAGCTGATCTCCGAAGACGAGAGCAAACGCGGGCAGGAAGAAGTCCAGAAGCTGACTGACCGCTATATTCAGCTCATCGAAGAGGCCGGCAAACGCAAAGAAGCCGAGATCATGGAACTGTAGAGCGCAACAGCCGCCCGGCGCGGTGAGCGCGGAGCACAGGGAACGCATGGCCAACGAGGTCGTAACCCTGCCGGAGAAAATCCCCTATCATCTGGCCATCATTATGGATGGGAACGGGCGCTGGGCTAAGGCGCGCGGTCTGCCGCGCCTGGCCGGTCACCGTGCCGGGGTGGAAAACCTGCGGCGCATTCTGCGCGCCTGCAGCGAGTTCGGCATCAAAATCCTCACCATCTACGCGTTCTCTACCGAGAACTGGGGTCGCCCGGAAGCCGAAGTGCGCGGTCTGATGAACATCCTGGAGACGGTCATTGACCGCGAATTGCGGCAACTGCATGCCAACGGTGTGCAACTGCGTCACATCGGCGAGCTGAGCGGGCTGTCCGAGCCACTACAGGAGAAAGTGCGCCGCGCCATCGAGTTGACGCGCAACAACGACAAGCTCATCCTCAACGTGGCGTTCAACTACGGCGGGCGGCAAGACATCATTCAGGCGATCCGCCGCATCGTGCAGGATGGCGTGCCCGTCGAGGAAATTGACGAGATGCTGGTGGACTATTACCTGTACACGGCGGGGCAGCCCGACCCCGACCTGGTCATCCGCACGGCAGGCGAGATGCGGCTGAGCAACTTCCTGCTGTGGCAGGCGTCCTACGCCGAATACTACGCCACGCCGACGTACTGGCCCGACTTCGACCGCGAGGAGTTGCTCAAGGCCCTGTTTTACTTTGCGCGGCGCGAACGCCGGTTTGGGCTGGTGCCACAACCGTAGCCGGAGCGCCCGCCTCACTCTCAGCACCGGGGAATACAGATGCTCAAGACGCGCGTGCTCACCGCAATTGTGGCGCTGCCCCCTCTGATCGCGGCCATCGTCATCGGCGGCTGGCTGTTTGCCGGTGTGGTGCTGGCCGCGCTGCTCATCGGCGGACTGGAATATGTGCACCTGTTGCGTCAGCGCGACTATCACGCGCCGGTCTGGCTGGTGCTGGCGCTGATCGCGCTACCTGTGCTGGCTGTGTGGTTCGATCACGCTGAATGGCGCGTGCCAGGGTTGGCCTTGCTGCTGGTGCTGGGCACCGCCTACGACATCTGGGGCGTCGAGCGCGAGCGGCCTACGCCGTTGATCGCCGTGGCACTGGCCGTCTTCGGCGGCATTTACCTGGGCTGGTTGGGCAGCTACCTGATCGCCGTGCGCAAGCTGCAAGAAGGCGCGTACCTGACGCTGATGCTCTATGGCTGCGTGGCCTTTTCGGATAGCGCGGCCTACTTCGTCGGGCGGGCCTGGGGGCGTCACCGCCTGTCGCCGCACGTCAGCCCCAAGAAAACGTGGGAAGGGTATGTCGGCAGCGTCATCGGCGGGGCCATCTTCGGCGCGCTGGTGAGCGGCTTGCCGGATACACAGGTGCTCACCTGGGGGCACGGCGCAGTCATCGGCTTGCTCATCGGGGCCTTGGGCACTCTCGGCGACCTGGGCATCTCGGCCATCAAGCGACAGGTGGGGGCCAAGGACTCCAGTCACCTGATTCCCGGCCATGGGGGCATCCTGGATCGCACCGACTCGGTGCTGGTGTCGGCGGCCATTGGCTACTACTATCTTGTTTGGTTTGTGTTTTAGGGCATATAATAGAGTGAGGGTGTGTTTCAGGTGTAGGGGCGCGCGAGTGCCCTCATTCCAGTTGGGATGTCCCGCCTGTTGCAGTGCAACGTACCCTCCACCTGAAAGACGGCTCGCAGAGCACAGGCGGTTGACCGAGGGCCTGCACTGTGCTATATTTGCAGTGCTCGCTGTTCTAACGCACTCTACTCCTATTTGCGTGCCCACAGCTCGTGACACTTTCCTGTCCTCAGATGTTCTGATGTGATACTGGGCGCAAGGCTGACGACATCGGTGCCAGCGCGCTCAGAAGGGATTGTTACCTGCTTAGTCGTAACAGCTTGTCAGCATGACATCAAGGCGGTCACATGCCGCCCCATCAACCCCGCTCGGAGATCCCGGAACATGGATATCGCAGAACTCGAATCTCAAACGCTGCAGGCCCTGCGCGAAATGGCGCGCGAAGCCGGCATCCAGGGCTATAGCCGCCTGAAAAAGCAAGACCTCATTCTGCGCTTGCTGCGCGACAAAGCCGAACGCCAGGGCCACGAACTGCGCGGCGGTATTCTCGAAATCATTGACGACGGCATCGGCTTCCTGCGCTCCGACCATTACCTGCCCGGCCCCGACGATATCTACGTCAGTCAGACGCAGATTCGCCGCTTTGGGCTGCGCACGGGCGATATGGTCATCGGGCAGGTGCGCCCACCCAAGGACTCGGAGAAGTACTACGGGCTGTTGCGCGTGGAAGCCGTCAACGGCCTTGACCCCGAACAGGCCAAGCGCCGCCCGCGCTTCGACGACCT
This sequence comes from Anaerolineae bacterium, assembly GCA_034433965.1. Classification (GTDB taxonomy): domain Bacteria; phylum Chloroflexota; class Anaerolineae; order Aggregatilineales; family Aggregatilineaceae; genus UBA2029. The sequence goes on along the minus strand of DAOTZZ010000254.1, from coordinate 6,025 downwards.
GACGGCCATCTTCCCCAACGAGCGCTACAACCTGGAGACCAATCCGCGCATTCTCTCCACGCGCCTGCTCAACCTGATCGCCCCCATCGGGCGTGGGCAACGCGGCCTGATCGTCAGCCCGCCCAAGGCTGGCAAGACGACCGTGCTCAAAGAAGTGGCCAACGCCATCAGCGAGAATTACCCCGAAGTGCATCTGATGGTCGTGCTGATCGGCGAGCGCCCGGAAGAAGTCACCGACATGGATCGCTCGGTGGACGCTGAAGTGATCAGCAGCACCTTCGACGAGCCGGTGACCTACCATGTGCGCGTGGCGGAGATGGCGTTGGAGCGGGCCAAGCGCCTGGTGGAGTCGCGTCAGCATGTGGTGATCTTGCTGGACAGCATCACGCGCCTGGCGCGCGCTTACAACCTGGTGGTGCCGCCCAGCGGGCGCACGCTCACCGGTGGTCTCGATCCCTCGGCGCTCTACCCGCCCAAGCGCTTTTTCGGTGCAGCGCGTAATGTGGAAGAAGGCGGCAGCCTGACCATCGTCGCTACCTGCCTGGTGAAGACCGGCAGCCGCATGGACGACGTGATCTATGAGGAATTCAAAGGCACAGGCAACATGGAACTGCACCTGTCGCGCGAGTTGCAGGAGCGGCGTATCTTCCCGGCCTTCGACATCTTGCAGTCCTCGACCCGACGCGAAGAACTGTTGCTGGGGCCGGATATTCTGCAGCGCGTGTGGATGATGCGCCGGATGCTGGTGCAGATGACGCAGCCGCCGGCCAACTACGACATTATCTCGGCGACCGAAGCGCTGCTCAATCAGCTTCGCCACACCGACTCCAACGAGGAGTTCCTGGAACAATTGACGCGCTGAGCAGCGCGCTACAGCGGGGTGGACTCAACGGGCGGCGTGTATTGACACAGGCCGCCCGTTTGTGTGCCCGTCATTCCGGCAGCAACAGGCGCGCAGCCAGACCGGCGTAGACGTGCGCGGCGGTCTTGAGATCATCCAGGCGCACGGCTTCGCGCGGGGTATGGGCCAGGTTGGGGTCGCCCGGCCCGAAGCCCACGGTGGGGATGCCCGCCTGCCCCATGGTGTAGACGCCGTCGGTGGAGAACGGCCAGTGTCCGATTTCTGGCGCGCTACCCCGCACGGTCTGAATGGTCTGATAGAGTGCCTCCACCAGCGGATGGGCGCGGTCCAGCACCCAGGCGGGATGCGCTTCTTGCGCCACGCGCACCAGTCCCGTATAGGATGGCTCGTTGTAGGTGGTGATCTGCACCGTCGCGGGGATGTCCTCGCGGCTGATCAGGCTTTCCAGTTGGGCGCGCGCCCCCAGCACCGTCTCGCCCAGCGTCAGGCGGCGATCCACGTAGACCTTGCACAGGTCGGGAATGGCATTCAGGCTCGGCCCCTGGCTCTGGATCGCTGTTACAGCCACCGTGCCCGGCCCCAGGAAGGGGTCTTTGGGCAGGCTATCGGCCAGCAATTGCACGGCGAAGATCAGGCGGGCGGCGGCGTAGATGGCATTCTGGCCCAGGTGCGGCTGACTGCCATGCGAGGAACGCCCGCTCACCGACACCTTGAACATCACCCGCCCGCGCTGTCCCCGGCTGATCTGCAGGTTGGTCGGCTCGCCCAGCACCACGAAGTCGGGGCGCAGCCCCTCTTCTTCGACGATGTAGCGCATGGCCAGCCCTTCGCACGGCTCTTCCTGCACCACAAAGGCCAGCACCAGCCGGCCCTGCAACCGGTCGGCGAAAGGCAGCAGTTGGCGCGCGCCGTAGACCATGCTGGCCAGCGCCCCTTTCATATCTACCGCGCCCAGGCCATGCAACGCGCCGTCGGCAATGGTGCCCTCGTAGGGCGGGTAGGGCCAGCTTTCTGGCGCGCCGGGGGCCACGGTATCCATGTGAGCGTTGAAAAGCAGGGTGGGGCCATCCCCATGGCCCAGCGTGACGATCACGCTGCCCATCGCGTTGACGCGCACCTCGTCGAAGCCCAGCGCGCGCAGGTGAGTCACCAGCAACGCCGCCAGGTCACCCTCCTGCGTCGAGAGGCTGGGCGTCTGTATCAGCCGCTGAGCAAAAGCGTACAGGTCTTGCGCGGTCGCCCATTCCAGGGCCAGATCGCGGATGCGTTCACCGAAGTTGTTCAAGGCTAAGCCGCTCCGTGGGCGAAGAGCACTTTGGGGATGGTGCGCAGGATGATCTGCAGGTCCAGCCCCAACGACCAATTCTCAATGTAGTAGATGTCGAGCAGACACATTTCTTCGAAAGGCACCTCGCTGCGCCCGCTGACCTGCCACAGACCGGTCAGGCCGGGCAGCACGCGCAGGCGTTGCCGGTGCCAGGGTTCGTAGAGCGCCACTTCTTGCGGGATTGCCGGACGCGGCCCCACCCAGCTCATCTCGCCGCGCAGGATGTTCCAGATTTGCGGCACCTCGTCTATGCTGAAGCGGCGAATCCAGCGCCCGACGCGCGTGACGCGCGGGTCGTTGACCAGCTTGGGATGGCGCGGGTCTTCGCCCGTCTGCCGGATCAGATCGGCGTGCATTTTCTCGGCGTCCACCACCATCGAGCGGAACTTATATACTTTGAAGGGCCTGCCATTCAGCCCGACGCGCTCTTGGGTGAAGAAGATCGGCCCCGGCGAATCCAGGCGGATCGCTATCGCGGTGATGGCCGTGATGAGCAAGGCCAGCGGCAATGCGATCAACACCAGGACGAGATCGAGGGCGCGCTTGGCGATGCGGTTGCTGGGGCTGAAACGCGCTTCGCCGTTCAGGCCCAGCAGAGGGATGCCGCCCAGCATTTCCACCTGCACCTGACTCAGGCTCAGCTCGAACAGGTCGGGCACGGTGCGCACCTTGACGTGCTTGCGCTCACACTCGCGCACGATGTTGAGGATTTTGCGCTGCACATGCCAGGGCAGGGTGATGATCACCAGGTCTACTTTGTGCGTATCTATCAGGTGCGGCAGGTTGTCCAGGCCGCCCAGCGCGGGCACGCGCCCCAGATCGTTCGCGCCGCGCTCCGGGTCGTCGTCCACGAAGCCGACTACCTTGTAGCCCAGGTCGGGGCGGGCGACCAGCGTCTGCAAGACCGACAGTCCCACGCTGCCCGCGCCCACGATGAGCACGCGCTCCACGCCGATGCCGCGCTTGCGCAGGTGATTGCGCAGGACGCGCAAAACCAGTCGCCACGTCCCCAGCAACAACACCACCAGCGCCGCCGCCTGAATGATCAACAGACGGGAGAAGACCAGGGGGCGCAGCAAGAAGCTGAGCGCCATCACGATCACCGCGGCGTTAGTCGCGCCGTTGGTGATGGCGAAGACCTCGTCCCACCAGGTGCGCGTGCGCCGCTCGCGGTAGAGTTTGGCGCTGTGATTGAAGGCCAGGATCAACACCACGAAGATGAGGGTGTAGGGCCAGTAGGGGGTGAAAGGCGCGCTGTTGGCCTCGTCTACCGGTTGCAGGAACTGTATCTCGTAGCGCAGATAGTACGAGAACAGGAACGCCGCCGTCACCAGCAGCGCATCACCGACGGGAAGCAACCAGCGGGGCCATTTGAAAGGCGTGTCATCCATATCGAGTCATCAATCGTCCGTTACCGCTACCAGAATTGCTCCGTGATCCTCATCCCCCTCGCCCCGCGACGCCATCGCAGTGCGAGAGGGGGCCAGGGGCAATAGTCCCCCTCATCCCCCGGCCCCTTCTCCCTCGCAAGCGGGGAGAAGGGGGCAATGGCCGCTGTTCCCCCTCGCCCCGCGACGCCGTCGCAGTGGGAGAGGGGGCCAGGGGGTGAGGGCCTACGCATCATCGCTCACTCCCAACGCCCGGCGATAGCTGGCCACCGTCTGCGCTGCTGTCCCCGCCCAGGTGAAGCGGGCCGCGTGCGCCAGCCCGCGCGATCCCATCTCGGCACGCCAGGCCGGGTCGCTCAGCACGCGCCCCAGCGCTTCCGTCCACGCCGCGACATCGTCCGGCGGCAGGCACAGTCCCCCGTCACCCACCGCCTCCGGCAGCGACGAGACGTCCGAGACCAGGGCGGGCGTCCCGCAGGCCAGCGCTTCGAGCACCGGCAACCCGAATCCCTCGTAGACCGACGGATAGACCAATGCTTCGGCGGCGTTGTACCACCACGGCAACTCGTCGGCGGGCAGATAGCCGGGCAGCAACACCGTGCTCGTCAGATCGTGCGCCTCGATTGTCGCATGAATCGCGCCATCCATCCACCCTCTGCCTCCGGCCAACACCAGCGGCACTGCCTGACGTTGTTGAGCGGGCAGATGAGCGTAGGCGCGCAGCAGCAACGGGAGATTTTTGCGCGGCTCCAGCGTGCCGACAAAGAGCAGAAAGCGGTCCGGCAGACCCTTCCGCGCCCGGAAGGCGTCTACGTCGGCGCGAGGCAACGGTTTGAACTGCTCCCCGACGCCCGGCGCGGCAATGTCAATGCGGGCGGGCGCTAGCCCGAAGGTCTGCGCCAGGTCGCGGGCGGTGCTCTGCGAGATGGCGATCACCCGCCGCGCCCGCCGACACGACCAGCGCGCGAACAGGCGCAGATACCAGCGCCGCGTTGCTGGCAGCCGGTCGGGATAGTGCACGAAGCTCAGGTCGTAGACCGTCACCACCGACGGCACGCGGCTGAGCAGCGGGGTCACGAAAGCCAGCCCGTGCGCCAGGTCGGGGCGGGCCGCCCGCAGGGCGAAGGGCTGCGCCAGTTGTTCCCACAGGATGCGGCGCAATGGGTGTTCGGTGTCCCAGGCCGAGCGCCGGATCGCCAGCCGTTCGTGGGCGGGCGGAGTTGCCTGCGCGCCGGTGAACACGGTGTAGGTGAAGTCCGGCGCGGCGTCGGGCAGGGCGCGGAGCAGGTTAACGATATAGCCGCTGATCCCCGCGCTGCGGTAACCGGCCTGGCCAGAGAGCAGGTGCGCGTTCAGACAGATATGACGGCGCATGGCGCGCATTATACCAGAGATGAGTAGAGGGGTGCATTCGTGTTTTGGGCGATGCTCTTGAGCCGCAGAGACGCCAAGGGCACAGAGGAGAAAAACGTCAAAAGCTCTGTGTCTTTCTCTGTGATCCCTGTGCGCTTTGTGATGACTTCTGCCACCAAACCCGAATGCACCCTGTGCCAAGGCCCTCAGATATCTGCTTCACATCAGGGCGCAGGTTGCAGCGTGAGAACGGCTATTTCCGGGCGGCAGCCGAAGCGCAGCGCCAGCCAGCCCGTCCCCGTGCCCACGGTGACGAAGAGTTGCAGCCCGCCGATGGTATACAGCCCTTCCGGGTATGCCTTGCCGCCGCGCGGCAATACTGGCGGTCGCAGGCCCGGCAGGCGCACCTGTCCGCCGTGCGAATGTCCGGAGAGTTGCAACACCACGCGCGGATCGGCGGCGGCGCGCGGTGCGAAGTCCGGCGCATGAGCGAGCAGAATCGCCGGTCGGTCGGGGGGTACATCGCGCAACGCCGCCTGCAGGTTAGGAGCGCCGTGAATCATGTCGTCTATCCCCGTCAGGGCCAGCGCCGCCGCATCCCGTTGCAACATGTGTGCCGCGTTGACGAGCAGGCCGATGCCCGCCCTGTCCAGCATAGCCGCCACGCGCCCCGCCCCAACCATATAGTCGTGATTGCCCAGCACGCCCCACACGCCATCCGGCGCGCGCAGGCCCGCCAGCAACTCGCTGCCGGTGCGCAGGCTATCGCGCCCGCCGGTGACGAAATCGCCCGTGACGACGATCAGATCGGGGCGCTCGCGGTTGGCTGCGGCAACGACCCACGGCAGGCGCGCCTCGTTCATACGTATGCCCAGGTGAAGGTCCGACAGATGGACGATGCGGTATCCCGCGAACGCCGGAGGCAGGGCGGGAATGCGCACCGTCAGGCGGGTGATGCGCAGCCAGCGCGTTTCGACCTGCCAGGCATAGCCGACCAACGCCAGCGCCAGCCCTGTCAGCAAGGCCACTGTGCGGGGGTGCTCGCGCAGAGTGCCGTCAACCGAGATAGATGTGAATGGCATCACCGTCTTCGTC
>DAOTZZ010000253.1:0-3677 GCA_034433965.1 Anaerolineae bacterium | reverse complement strand
GCGGCGGCCTTCTTCGTCACGGCATGGCGAAGCGGGGACACACAACTGGCCCTCGTGGCTGGCGTGCTGTTGGGCGGAGCGCTATGGACGAAGCCCAATGCCGGTGCGCTGGCCCTGGGCGTGATGCTGGTCGTGGCCGGAGAAGGGGTGCGCGTCCGGCTGCGCTGGGGGCGCTGGTGGCCCCGCCTGCGCCTGGCGTTGATCATGGCCCTGGCGTCCGCGCCGCTGGGGGCGCTGTGGTACGTCCGCAATCTGTGGCTGGGACACCCCGCCGTAGAATTCCCCGCCTCCTACTGGCACGATTTTGCGCAGCGCTCCGGCCAGGAGCTGGGCTGGCCGCTGCTGTTGGCGACGCTGGCGGCGGGCGTGTTGGTCAGCCTGGCCGGCGGTCGGCGCGAACGCTGGTTGCCCGTCCTGGCGCTGGGGTTGCTGCTGGCGGGGACGCTGCCGACGGCGATCAACTGGGAGCGCACGCACGACCTGGGCGACCTGTGGCAGTGGCTGCGCGGCGATCAGTCCGCGGCGCGGCGCATGGGCGCGCTGGAGTGGGCAGCGGTGCTGGCGGGCGCGGCGCTGCTGATCTGGGCCGGGCGCAAGCACTGGCGGGCCTGGTCGCGCGAACGGTGGACGACCGTCGGACTGCTGTGGGGACTGGCACTGCCCTATGCGCTGGTGTGGTTTCTGAACTACTCCTATCACTACCGTCTGAGCTTTGCCATCGTCCCGCTGATGGCGGTGCAGGCGGCGGCGCTGATAGACGGCTGGCTGTGGGACTGGCTGGCCGCGTCGCGCTGGAAGCAGGGCGCTGGGGCGGCGATCATCGCCGGATCGCTGGTCGTCGCGGTGGCTGCAGGCACCGAGCACACGGTCAATGCCCTGCGCGACGGCGGTCTGGCGGACGACACGGCCAAGTACGACCGCGGCAATCCGGCGCTGATGGTGGTGGTGCACATGCTGGAGCGCTACGCCGCCGAACATGGCGAGCCAGTAGTCGCCATTCCCGGCGAAGACCGCCTGCCGTTCTTCTTCCCCACCTGGGAGATTCGCAACAGCCGTGCGCCGGACGAACTCCCCACGCGCCTGGAAGACCTGCAAGGGGTGGACGTCTTCGTCAATACGTCAGTCGGCATCTTTCTGATGCAATGGTCGGGGCAGTGGCCCAATTCGCTACAGGCCGACGCCGATCTCGCGGCGCTGTACCACCAACTGGACGTGCGCACGCCCGATGGCACGCCCTGGCCGACCGTGTTAGAGCCGATTCCCCTCAGTCCGGACGGCTCTTTGCCAGTGGACGATGGCAACTTCCGCTACACAGCCTTCACCGTGCATCCGGAGGCGCGCTTTACCCCGATGACGCCCAGCGCGCCGGTGACCGGCGAGGCGCTCTTCGGGGACTGGGCGCAGTTCCTGGGGCACGATCTGGGCAACCTGAAATGGCAGCGCGGAGAGCGGGTTGTCCTCACCCTGTACTGGCGTCCTACGGACGCCGCCCCGCCCCCGCGCGATTACAGTATATTCGTGCACCTGCTCTCGCCAGATGGCGAGTTGCTGACCCCCTTCGACGCGCCGCCGGCAGGTGGCACCTATCCGACGCGCTTCTGGCGGCCCGGCGAGTCTATTCTGGACTATCGTATCCTGCGCATTCCCGCTGATCTGCCGCCCGGCCCGGCTCATCTGCGCATCGGCGTCTACGATCCGCTGAGCCTGGAACGGCTGCCGCTGACGCTCGACGGCGAACCCGCCGGAGACGGGCTGATCCTCGAAACGCGCATCGTCGTCAAATGACAGGTCGGCTTATAGCGCGGCGATGGCCAGCGCCAGGCTGCGGCGCACTTCCTCGCGGTTGAAATTGGCCCATGCCTGCGGGAACGTCTCCAGCAACCGCTTTTGCTCGGCGGCCTTGGCGTCGGCGTAGGCCAGCACGCCGCCGATGTTCTCGCGCAGGAAGCGAGGAATGCCGCTGTGTGTGTGCCAGTGTTGACTGATGAACTCTTCCAGGGTCTGCAGGGCGACTTGCGTGTCATTGAGATCGCCCAGGTGATCCTGCATGATCTTGATCTCTTTGATCACGAGACTGGCTTCTGGCCCCAACACCTCGGCGAAAAATTCGACCGTGTAGCGCAGCCGCTTGAAGTCAATGCGCAGTGCGTGTAGCGTGTCCAGCGACGCGCCATCGAGTACTGTTTCATAGGCGCGCACGCGCTCGTAGTGTTCGTAAATCAGGCGGGGGACGACGTAGCGCACCTGGTTGGCCAGGGCACCGTCGCCGTCGGGGGCCAGCGCTCCCATTCCCTGTGTGCTGACGAACGTCTGGAAGCGCTCCACGAAGCGGGCGAACCGTTTGCTGTCCAGTTCGGCCAGCAACGCCTGACGCGCCGCGTCGTAATCAGCCTGCCAGGTGCTGAAGAGCGGATCGAGGGACAGGTCCGGGTGCTCGGCCAGGAAGCACTGCGCTTTCTCGCGGAAAACGTCCAGGTCGCGCACTGCGCCGAGGGCCTGCGCTGTCCGCCGCAGCCCGCGTACCAGGGGGCGCACTTTCTTCTCGTCGAAGAAGGGGGCGAACAGACGGAAGGCGCTGCGCATCCGCCGCGTGGCAACGCGCATATCGTGCACATGCTCGATGTCTTCGCCCAGGCGCACGCCCGGTTCGTGGAACAACATGCGCTCGAAGTGATAGTGCAACACCTTGCGCCCGGCTTCGGCCATGAGATCGGCGGGCTGCAGGCCGACCGTCTCGCGCAGAGTCAGCGGCAGGCGCGGCACGTCCACGCCGGGGCGGGGCGCTTCGGGCGCTGCGACAGGGGGCTGCTCGCTGATGGGTTCTTCCTCAGCTACAGAGACCTGCCCGAAAATGCCCCACCTGCGCTGTGCCCACTGACTGCGCCAGTAGTAAACCTGTCCGGTGCTGAGTCCCAACTCTTGGGCAATCGTCGCGGCGCTGATCCCGTTGCTGCTGCGCAGGATGATGGCAGCGCGCCGCGCCTCGGATGGGGTGCCGTTTGCTTCCAGGCGAGCCAGGGCGGCCTGCTCGCTGGCTGTGAGTTGTAGAGCCATAGACATCCTCCTTGTCGAATCTGCAGGTGCAGTGGCGCGATCCCCATCCACCGTTACCAGTATAGCAGAAAACAAAATGGATTTAAGGTAAGTTAATAGAATTTTACCTTATAGGTGTGAGAAGTATGGGCTGTGGTATTCGTTTGCGCTATGATGATAAGGCAGGTATGGAGAGCAGGAGGGGCCGGTGAGCGATTTCACCGCGGACGCGCGGGCGATGCGGGCCTTGCTCGACGGTTTGCTCGTCGGAGCGGACGTTTTGCTGGAATCGGTGGGTGACTGGGCTGAGCGCCTGGATAGCGATCATGCCTCGCCGCTGGCCGGACGTTTCCTGGACCAACTGGCGAGCGAATGGTTCGATGTCTGGCCGCCGGATGCCCTCTGTGCCGACGTGACCGAACAGGTGCGCGCGCATCTGGCCGCCTGGCATCCGGGCTGGCCGCACCTGTGGGCGCATATCCTGCGCGTGACCGGCCTGGCGGTGACTCTGGCCGAAGACGTTGATCTCGACCCCGCGCTGGCCTACCTGGTGGGCATCTGTCACGACGTGGCCAAGCTGGATGAATGGCGCACCAGCCTCCCGCACGAGGAGGCCGGCGCCGCCTTTGCGGGCAAGGTGTTGC
>DAOTZZ010000252.1:0-35042 GCA_034433965.1 Anaerolineae bacterium | reverse complement strand
CGGTGGTCGAGAAGGACTTGAGCGTTCGTGTGCATCGTTGTCCTCACTGCGGCTACACGGCTGACCGCGACGTGAATGCCGCCCAGAATATCTTGTTTTTAGCGGTCAAGTCGGCCTGGACGGGGCCGCCAGGCGCTAACGTGGCCGGTTGCGGCGTGCGTAGCCTGGGAAGCTCCCCGCTTTAGCGGGGAGAGGCGTCACGCCTAGCCCTTCACCGCCCCCTCGGTCAGGCCGCTGACGAAGAAGCGTTGGAAACTGAGGATGAGCACCACAATGGGGATCGCGCCGATCAGCGCCCCCGCCGAGAAGACGCCCCACTCACGGTTGAAACTGTCACTGATGAAGCGGTTGAGGCCAACGGCCAGCGTCTGCACGTCTTTGTCCTTGAGCAGCGTCAGCGAGATGATCACGTCGCCGTAGGTGCCGATGAAGGATAGAATGCCCACCACCGCCAGCACCGGACGCACCAGCGGGATGATGATGCGCCAGAAGATCAGCCAGTCGGACGCGCCGTCAATGCGCGCCGACTCGTCCAGGTCGCGCGGGATGGAGTCGAAGAAGCCCTTCATCAACCAGGTGTTGATGCCCAGCGCCCCGCCCAGGTAGACCAGGATCAGTCCACCGTGCGTGTTCAGCCCCAGCCAGCTCACATGCCGCCCGATGGTCTGAATGAGCAGGAAAGTGGCGACAATGGTCAGCGAGTTGGGGAATACCTGGACGATGAACACGGTCAGCATCAGGCTGCGCCGCCCGCGGAAACGAAAGCGCGAAAAGGCGTAGGCACTGATGGCGCTGATCGTCACCGTGAGAAACGCGGTGAGCGAAGCCACCTTGATCGAGTTCCACATCCACCGGCCAAAGGGGTGAATGTTGCTGGTCAGCAACTTATCGTAGTTGCCCAGGCCGGCGTTGCGCGGGATGAGGCGCTGTGTGTTGAGCGTGCCCGTCTGGTCGAACGACGCCGAGACAATCCAGATGATGGGGAAGAAGGCGAACGCCAGCGCCAGAAGCACCAGGAACAGCCGCAGCAGATAGTTTAGCCAACGGTCACGCGCCATCTTGTTGTGCATGATGTAGCTGAGGCTAGACATTTTCCGAAATCTCCTCCCACGACCGCGTGAAGCGGAAGTTGAAAACGGTGATCAGCGCCACGATGAGGAAGATCACCAGAGTGATCGTGGAGGCGAAACCGTAGTCCGCGCCACGCCCGCTGCCGAAGGCCAGCTCGTAGGTGTAGGTGATCAGGATGTCGCTGTGCCCGGCAGGCTGATCGGGCGAGATGGGCGGGCCGCCTTTGTTGAACAACTCGACGATGGTGAAGTTGTTGAAGTTGAAGGCAAACGAGGCGATCAACAATGGCCCCACCGCTACCAACAACATGGGCAGGGTCAGGTGGCGGAATTGCTGGAGGGCGTTCGCCCCGTCCACCCGCGCTGCCTCATAGATATCGCCCGGCAACGATTGCAGCGCCCCGGTGGTGATCAGCATCATGTAGGGGAAACCCAGCCAGAGCTGAATGAGCAGAATGGCCACCTTCACCCATAGCGCGCTTGAAGTCCAGCGCGGGCCAGTATCTATGAAGGGCAGCGAGGTGAGGAACTTGTTGATCACGCCGAGCTGCTCGTTGAGCAGGCCCTTCCACACCAGCACGCTGATGAAGGCGGGCATGGCGTAGGGGACCAGCAACAACGTGCGCAGCACCGCGCGCCCCGGCGTGAACTTGACGTTGAGCAGCAGCGCCAGGAATAGCCCGAACCAGAAGGTGATGAACACGGTGAAGAAGGCGTGCGCGAACGTCCACAGGAAGACACGGATGAACGGCCCGCGTATCTTGTCGTTCTCGATCAGGCGCTTGAAGTTATCCAGGCCGATCGGCACGTAGTAGCCGGGGCGGATCACCGGCAACGGCTGTCCCTCGGCATCGGTCACCTGGCCCTGTTCGTTCTTATACGGCCCATCTACCGGTGTATAGGTGCCCTGGATGGCTTTGTAGGTCACGCCGGTTTCGTTGTCATAGAGCGTGCCGTCCTCCTTGAGCGTGTATTTGCGCTCGAAGCGACCGGCCTGTTTGGTGGGGTTCTTGGGGTTGAGCATGAACTTGGCGTCTGCTTTCCCAAACTCCGTCTTGGCCAGCACGCTATCCAGGATGGCGATGGTCTTGGCAAAAGGCACGCGCTCCCAGCCCGGCAGGCCGGTGGGAATGCCATCGTCGTCCAGCGTATACTCGCCCAGCTCGATCTCGCTCTGTGGCGTGACGTCGCCTGGCTCGGCGAAGAGCGCCTCGCCTTCACCATCGGTTGGGATCAGCCACAGCGCCCAGCGATTGGGATCCTCCAGCGAGCGGAATGCCGTCCAGCTATAAGTTTTGGCGTCTTGCGGCAGGTAGGTACGGCTGAGCAACACGTCTTCTGCCTGCACGCGCGTCAACAGGTTGCCGTCTTTATAGTTGGTGAAGGCCACATAGAGCGTGAAAATGGTGGGGTAAATGACCATCAAGATCAACAACGCCAGGCCGGGGGCGAACCAGCGATAGGGATACATCCCCTCGAACAAGAAGGCGACGTTGATTGCCAGCGTGATCAGCGCGACGAAGAGCGCCAGAAGATATTCCCCATCGTTGACCAGCCGCGCGACGAACCAGATAGCACACGCATCAATCAGCGCCAGCGCTACCAGCCGCAATACCGTCACCAGCAGCGAGCGGGACGAGAACAGTGCGGCAGGCGGGCGAGATAAAGCACCCCTTGCAGTTTCCATTGCACTCTGCGCGCCAAACCGGTCTGCCGGTCAGCGATAGCGCGCCTCCTCCTTTCGGCTCATGGTCCTATTGGGGCAGGGGTCGGCACCGTGCTGCCGACCCCTGCAAACTAACCGTGAACTGTCACAAGGCGCAGGCGCTACTGCGCTGCTGACTCCGCCGCCGCCGCGCGGATGGTCTCCGCCGCCTTGGCCGCCAGTTCTGCCGCGTCTGCATCGGGATTCTGCATGGCCAGGGTGATGGCGTCCGTCCAGGCGCTCCACACCGCCGACATGGCGGGGATGCCCGGCATGGGCTGCCCGGCTTCAGCCGCTACTGCCAGCGCCGCCAGATAGGGGTCTTCGACCTTGGCCTGCGCCGACAGCAAGGCGGGCGCGCGGTTGCCCTTCTCGTACAGGGCGAGCTGTGTTTCTTCGCTGGCCACCCATTCGGTCAGGAAGGCCTGCGCCAGCAGGGGATTCTGGCTGAAGGCGCTGACCATGAACGCCTGCGCGCCGATGAACGGACGGCCAGGGCCACCGGGGCCAGCCGGAATGGGCGCGATGTCGAAGGGCACACCCGCATCCAGGAAGCGCTGAATGTTCCACGGGCCGGTGATGTACATGGCCGCCTCGCCATCCTGGAAGAGCGCTTCAGCCGCGCCACCATCCAGGCCGCTGGGGATCAGGCCCTCTTTGATCAGGCCCTGCAGCCACTTCAGCGCCGCAATCGAGCCTTCATTGTCCACACCCACGTCTTCAGCGTTGTAGTCGCCTTCTTCCGTTAGGCCGAAGATATAGCCGCCGAACGCCGTCTGGATGGGATAGAAGTGATAGGGGTCGCCCTCCTGACGGATGAAGCCGTACTTGGCCTTGCCCTCGGCCATCAGGGCTTTGGAGACTTCGACCACCTCGTCCCAGGTCGCGGGCGGGGTGGGCACCAGCTCGGTGTTGTAGAAGAAACCGACGTTCTCCACCGCATAGGGCACGCCGTACAGTTCGCCTTCCCAGGAGAAGGCGGTGATGGCTACCGGCGCGAACTCCTCGACGCGGTCGCCCAGGTCAATCGGTGCCAGCAGGCCGTTGGTCACCAGTTCGCCCACCCAGTCGTGCGCGCCGATGATGATGTCCGGACCTTCGCCCGCCGGGCCGGCGATGCGCAGTTGATCGCGGATGTCGCCGAAGCCAAGCTGCTGCACCACCAGGTCAACACCATATTCTTCTTCGAACGCGGCACCCAGTTCCTCGATGACGGCGGCGCGGGTCTCGTCGGCCCAGATCAGCAGGGTCGGGGTTTCCTGCGCCGAGGTCATGGCGGGCAGCGCCCCCAGCACCAGGGCGATCACCAGCAACAATGCCAAATGCTTTTTCATAGGTTCCTCCGTTGCATGTAACCTCATGCAAGACAATAGAGATAGACCGACGATAGGGTGAATTACCAGGCGATCCTTGTACGATCAGGTCGTTGAGTGGCTTCTACAGGGAACGACTCCTTTCTCTGTCCGCCACAAGGCGTTGCCGTCCCCAGCGCCAGAAACGCAACAAGGCATCCCAATCCCCACAACGGTACACCGGGCTGCCTTGCCTGAGCTTCTGTGCACTTGGAGACTGGCCTAAACACTTATCTCGATGCTCCAACAAGTATCTTCTGTATGGGATGGCCTACCGGACGGTACGGCGATCCTCTGACGACCATTATAGGTCAGGTCACATTATAAACAAGCGCCGTGGGCAAAGGCAAAAAACAGAAGCGAAGGGGAGCCGCTGTGAGTTTTCGCGCAGTATCTACCCTCACTCTTGCTCCCCTTTCCGTTATGATGACCATGCTTGCAGGGGCGTATCGCAATACGCCATCATGCGGGCACCTCGAAACCTACCTCTACCCACTATACGGCGCAAGTGTCACCAGGTGAATGAATGTTGCTGGCAACCTTTGCATGTGCCCAAAACAGAAGCGCAGGGGCACAGCCGCCCCAGCCATGAATCCTGCGCCAGGACTCGGTCTGCCGACCGCCATATCTGGCCAGAAGTGACAAACGCTAGAAAGAGATGTGATGGTTTTCACTGCATCCGCAAGCAGTTTTCGCCCATTATGTAGACTGAGGCACCTTTAGGTGATTTATTAGTTATAAAGAATATTATTGTACTTAATTCTCTGTCTTGCTCCCCGTGCTTACCGGGCAAGAAATGGCAATCGGTGTGCACTATGCAAACAGGAAGGTAGAAGAGAACAGTCTATGGAAAAACTCATACTCGAAGTCCCCGCCATGTATGGGGATCACCATGTGCTGGAAGTGCGGCGTTTGCTCTCCGCCTTGCCGGGCATCACCGACCTCTACGCCAGCAGCGCGTTCCAGATCGTCGAAGTCACCTACGACCCCCAGGCGGTGAATGCGGAGCAAATCCGCGCCACGCTGGAAAAAGCTGGCTATCTGGAGCCGCTGCCTGTCCCGGCTGAGTCCGACAGCCCTGCCTATCACTCCGACGATCCCAACGTCTATTTCCGTCATTCCGCCGCCTATGCCCAGGCCGGGCAGACCGTCAGTTTTGCGCAGCGTGTCTCCTATGCCGGGCGACCCCTGTGGCCGTGCCCTGGCATGGGACCTTTGCAGAGAATGGATGAAGGGGAATAAACCATGGCCAAGACAAAACGTAGCCCCGAAGAACTGAGCGCCGACCCTGCAGCGCAACAGATGCTGATCCGCGCCGACGAGCTGGGCCTGAGCACGGCCTTCACCCGCGCTGAGGAACTGGCCCCGTGTAACATTGGCGGCGCAGGCATGTGTTGCAAGCTGTGCGGCATGGGACCGTGCCGCCTGACCAAAGACGGTCAGACGGGCGTTTGCGGCGCAACGATTGACACCATTCAGGCGCGCAACTTCATCCGTGCCATCGCGGCGGGCGCAGCAGCGCACTCCGATCATGGGCGCGACATGGCCTTCACACTCAAGGCGGTGGCGCACGGTCAGGCCGAAGGCTACACCATCCGCGACGTGGCCAAGCTGCGCATCGTCGCCGCCAAATACAACATCCCCATCGAAGGGCGCGCCCCCGAAGAGATTGCCAACGACCTGGCCGACCTGTATATCGCGCAATTCGGCCAGCAAAACGGGGTCGTGGCCCCGGTGATCCGCGCCCCCAAGAAGCGCCAGAAGCTCTGGCAGGAACGGCGCGTGTTGCCGCGTGGCATTGACCGCGAAGTGGTGGAAGCGCTGCATCGCACGCACATCGGCGATGACCAAGACCCGGAGCATATCCTGCAACACGCCATCCGCACGGCGCTTTCCGACGGCTGGGGCGGCAGCATCATCGCCACCGACATCTCCGACATCCTCTTCGGCACACCTGCTCCCATTCTGGGCCAGGCCAACCTGGGCGTGCTCAAGCAGGACATGGTCAATGTGATCGTGCATGGCCATGAACCGACGCTCAGCGAGATGATCGTGGCGGCGTCACAGGACCCCGAAATCATCGCCTACGCGCGCAAAGCGGGCGCGAAGGGCGTCAACCTCTCTGGCATCTGCTGCACGGCCAACGAAATCCTGATGCGCCAGGGTATTCCTGCGGCGGGCAATTTCCTGCAGCAGGAGTTGGCCATTCTCACCGGTGCGGTCGAAGCGATGGTGGTGGATGTGCAGTGCATCATGCAGGCGCTGGTGCAGTTGGCGGGCAACTTCCACACCAAGATCATCACCACCTCGCCCAAGGTGCGCATCAAAGGCGCAATGCATATCGAGTTCGACGAGCACAAAGCGCTGACCATCGCCAAGCAAATCCTGCGCGAGGCCATTGACAACTTCAAGAATCGCGGCGAGACGCACATCCCCGACGTGCGCGAAGACCTGGTGCCCGGCTTCTCGCACGAATACATCAACTACATGCTGGGGGGCAGCTACCGCGCCTCGTTCCGCCCGCTCAACGACGCCATCATGGCCGGGCGCATTCGTGGCGTGGCCGCCATCGTAGGCTGCAACAACCCGCGCAGCAAGCAGGACTATCTGCACACCTACGTCACCAAAGAATTGCTGCGCCAGGATGTGCTGGTGGTGGAGACCGGTTGCGGGGCCATCGCCAGCGCCAAGCTAGGATTGTTGCTCGGCGAGGCTGGCCTGGAGCATGTCGGGCCGGGGCTGCGCGAAGTCTGCGAGACAGTCGGCATCCCGCCCGTGCTGCACATGGGGTCGTGCGTGGACAACTCGCGCATCCTGACCGTGCTGACGCAGATGGTCGAGGAGGGCGGCCTGGGCGACGATATAGACCAGGTACCCGCCGTCGGCCTGGCTCCGGAGTGGATGAGCGAGAAGGCGCTGTCCATCGGCACCTATTGTGTGGCCTCCGGCGTATACGTCATCTTCGGCGGCTCGTCTCCCATCAGTGGCATGCCCGATCGTGTTGCCGATAGCGACCGCGTGCTGCGCTACATCAGCGAAGGCTGGGAAGCGCTCTATGGCGGCAAGATGGAATTCGTTGCCGACCCCGACGAGATGATCCGCCGCACGCTGGAACACATCGACAAGAAACGCGCCGCGCTCAACCTGCCCGCCTACGATCCGTCACGATTTGGGCGCAGTGGCGACCGCCGTATTCTGGAACTCGAAGAGTTGCCGCTGGCCGAACGGCGGGCGGCGCTCTACGGTGTGCCCGCCAAATAGGAGATAGAGCATGTCCCGATATATTGCGACACGCGCGATTCGCGGGGCGAACGCGCTGGTAACCGAAGCTGAACTGATGCTTAAAAAGGCGCTGGCCGAAAAGGGGCCGGAGACGCCTGTTTCTTTCCCTAACACGGCTTACTATCTGCCCGTCATCTATGGTATGACCGGGCGCGAAGTGACCAAGCTCGGCGATCTGCAGCCGGTGCTGGAACATGCGCGCGCGCTATTGCATCCGGCACCAGCGCCGCGCAAATGGACACCCTATCTGGGCGAAGCGCTCGACAGCGGCATGGCGACGCTGCTGGCCGCCGAAGCCATCGAAGCCATTCGCTTCGTCTATGGCTTGCAGCCGGAACCGTTTCCCGGCATCGAGCTGGCGGGCGGCACGGCCTATGGTAGCAACGGCAGCGGCAACGTCGGCCATCTCAACGGCCCGATTGACGATATCCAGCTTCGCTCGTGGGGTATCCAGCTTGTTGACGGGCGTATGCCCGGCTTTGCGGCGATCGTGGGCGCGGCCAAGTCCAACGAAGTGGCCGTCAAGATCGTGCGCGAACTGCAACGCCGCAACATCCTGTGCTTCCTCTCCGGCAACGTCAACGGGCGCAGCATCATTCATCAGTTGGTGGAAGAAGGCGTCGAGCTGGGCTACGACACCTACACCGTACCCTTCGGCACCGACACCATCAGCGCCATCTACGCGCTGGGGTTCGCCACCCGCTCGGCGCTGACGTTCGGCGGCATCAAGCCCGGCAATGCCCGCGATATCCTGCTCTACAACAAGCAGCGCGTCTTCGCCTTCGTGCTGGCGCTGGGCGAAGTAGACGATCTGAAGTACGCGGCGGCGGCGGGGGCGATCAACTACGGCTTCCCGGTCATCGCCGACACGGTCATTCCCGAAATCCTGCCGACGGGCATCACCACCTACGAGCACGTGGTGAGCATGCCTTTCAACGAGATCGAGGGCAAGGACGACCTGGAACGCGCCGAACACCTGGTGCAGAAGTGCATCGAGGTGCGCGGCGTGAAGATCAAGGTCGCCGAAGTGCCTGTGCCCGTGCCCTATGGCTCGGCCTTCGAAGGCGAAGTGGTGCGCAAGGCCGACATGCGCATCGAGTTCGGCGGCAAGTACTCGCGCTGTTTCGAATACCTGCGCATGGTGGACATGGACGAAGTCCAGGATGGCAAGGTCGAGATTGTCGGTCCCGGCTTCGAAGACATCGAGCCGCAAGGTCATATGGACCTGGGCATCGTCATCGAGGTGGCGGGCCGCAAGATGCAGAAGGACTTCGAGCCGGTGCTGGAACGCCAGGTGCACTACTTCATCAACGGTGCATCGGGCATTCAGCACATCGGGCAGCGCGACATCGCCTGGATCCGCATCTCCAACGCCGCCGCCGAGAAGGGCTTCAATCTGGAGCACTTCGGCAAGATTCTGCACGCCCGCTATCACGCCGACTTCGGCGCGATCGTGGACAAGGTGCAGGTGACGCTCTACACCGACAAGGCGGAGATCGAGAAATGGCTGGCGCGGGCGCGCGAAGCCTACGATTATCGCAACAAGCGCCTGGCCGATCTCACCGATACGGCGGTGGATGAGTTTTACTCGTGCACGCTGTGCGTGCCGCCCGACCAGGACATCATGCTGGCCGATGGCTCGTTCCTGCCCATCGAAACGCTGGTTCATCAGGCAGTAGACTACGGCTTGCGGCCCGTGATGACGTTTGCCCAGGATCGCCTCACCAGCCAGCCGATGGGCGAACTATTCATCAACCCGGCCCCGTCGGAGCTGGTATGCATCCGGCTCAAGAATGGCAACGACCTGACCCTGACCGCCAATCACAAGGTGCTGGTGGACAGGCCAGAAGGGTTGATGTGGGTGGCGGCGGGCAAGTTGCAGGCTGGTGACTATGTGCTGGATGTGCTGCCTGCATTTGCCCAGAAGAGCGATGCGTCGCTCTACATCGTTGACTATCTGTCAGATGACTACAAGGTCGCTGACGACGAGTTCTACGGAAAGTTGCGTGCCTGGACGCTGGCGCGCTATCCGCGCCTGAGCGAAGCCGCCGAGGCGTTCGGCATTCCGTACCGGCGACTCTATAGTGCGCTCTACCCGCGTCAGGGCGCTTCGCACCAACGCCTCACGCTTGGCGAAATCAAGCGGGCGCTGACCGCCCTGGGCCAGGACTGGGACAGTGTCAAAGGGGCACTGCGGCAATTCCAGGCGAAGGCCGTGCTGAACCGCACACAACTCGACGCCGACCTGCTCTATCTGGCCGGTCTGGTGGCCGCAGATGGCTGTGTGCGCTGGCGCGGCCCTCAGGGGCGCAGCGGGGTATTCGTACAGTTCACCAACACCGAACCAGCGCTTGTCGAGCGCTTCAACGAGATCGTGACACAGGTCTTTGGGCACGCTCCCACTCAGCAGACAACCCCGCCCAAGACCAGCCGCTCCGGCGATCTGCTGATCGAGGGGCGCCGCGCTGTCATGGTAGCTGTGGCTGGCAATACGCTCCTGGGGCGTTTGCTCAACGGCCTGGGCGTCGGCCTGCCTGACCAGGAAGAGAAATGGCAGGGCTACGCCATCTCCGCCCTCCCCGCCGACCTGGTGGCGGCTTTCCTGCGTGGCCTGTTCGACGGTGACGGGCACGTCTCCGGCCAGAAGGCGCTGTTCACGGCGCGCACCAAAGTCGAGGCGCGTCACATCCATCTCTTGCTGAAGAAGCTGGGTATTGCCTCGTACATCAGCGCCATCAAGCGCGGCTATCAGGTGGCGACCAGTTCCGATGAGGATGTGCTGCGCTTCCGAGAGCGAATCGGCTCCGAACACCCCGCCAAGCGTGCCCGCCTGGAGGCGATCGTACCGCGGCAAGACGATAACCATGTCGTGCGCCAGGACACCGTCCCGCTGTCGTGCCAGACGCACCTGTCGGCGTTGGTGGAACGGTATTCGATCTCTGCTTCGTCTTTGCCGGTGGACGCCAAGACGTTCCTGAGCTGGCGCAAGGGCGAAGTGCGCCCCAGCAAGGCCAAGCTGGCCCAGGTGTTGGATGCCCTGCAAGGCGTTGTCCCGACAGATGACGCCGACTATGCCGCATTGCGGGCCTGGACCCAGGCTGACGTGCGGTTCCAGAAAGTCAAGGATGTTGTGCGCGTCCCCAGCCAGGGCGAGCGCGTGTACAACTTCAGTGTCGAGCATACTCATAACTATGTGGTCAACGGCGTGATCGTCAAGAACTGTCAGTCCTTCGCGCCAGATCACGTGTGCATCGTCAGCCCCGAACGGCTGGGATTGTGCGGCGCGTACAACTGGCTGGACTGCAAGGCGTCCTACAGCATCAACCCCACCGGCCCCAATCAGCCGATCAAGCTGGGAGCCTGTCTCGATCCGGTCAAGGGCTACTGGGAAGGCACCAATGAGTATGCTGCCGTCGGCTCGCATGGCACGGTGCAGAAAGTGGCCATGTACTCGATCATGGAAAACCCCATGACTGCTTGCGGCTGCTTCGAGTGCATCGTGATGTACATCCCCGAGGCCAACGGCGTGATGGTAGTCAGCCGCGAGGATACCAGCATGACCCCGGCGGGCATGACCTTCAGCACGCTGGCCGGTATGGCGGGCGGTGGTCTGCAGACGCCGGGTGTGATGGGCGTCGGCAAATACTACCTGATCAGCCCCAAGTTCATCTCCGCCGATGGTGGCCTCAAGCGCGTGGTGTGGATGAGCAGCATCCTCAAAGAGACGATGGCCGAGGAACTGCGCGCCGCCGCTGAGCGCGAAGGCGTGCCCGACCTGCTCGACAAGATCGCCGACGAGCGCAAGGTCACGGACGTGGACGAGCTGGTCGCCTGGCTGGAAGAGCACAACCATCCAGCGCTGGCCATGCCGCCCATGGGGGCCGAAGCGGTTGCCGAACCCGAAGCTGTGCCCGCGCAGGCGGTCGTCCAACCGGAAGCGGTGCTCGACTCGCTGGACGAGGTGCTGGCAGCCGCCCCGTCGCGGCCCGCGCCCGAACCAGAGCCAGCCGCGTATGCTGAAGGTGAACCTGTTGTAGCAGAACCTGCTGAAGCTGCTGAACCTGTACCAGAATCGGTGTCTGCCATGTCTCCTGAACCTGCACAGACATCTGTCCCGTCCGGCGAAGTCGGACAACCCGAAACACCCGCGCCGGTCACGCCGGCGGCGTTGGGCGATGCCAGCGCAGCATTCTTTGATCAACTACGTCGTGCTCTGGCCGCCGGTCTGTTGGCTGCCGCCAGAGAGCTAGGCGCAGACGTGAGCGGAGCGTTGCCGCCTGCCCCGCCTGCTCCGCCCAGGGCCGCAGCAACCCCGCCTGCGCCACCCGCAGCGTCAGCCGCGCCCGCCGAGCCGGTGACGGAGGCCGCGCCCGCTGAGCCGGTCAAGGCCGAAACACCGGCCCCGCCCAAACCCGCCGCGCCGCCTAAGAAGGCGTTGCCGCCCGAAAAGCCCTGGCTGACCGCTGACACCAAGACGGAGATCGTCAAGGAGAAGTGGACAGGCCGGGTGCGCGAAGTGACGCTCGGCGCGACGAAAGAACAGGGCGGCACCCGTGCCCGCACGCTCACCGTGGGCGGTCAGACGGCGCTACCCTTCATGTTCTTCGAGGGTGAAATCCCGCACCGGCCCGCTGTCGCCATCGAGATCATGGACAAGCGCCCGGTGGAATGGTCGCCGTTGCTGCTGAAAGCGTGGGGCGACGTGGTGGACGACCCGGCAGCGTGGGCCAGAGCCGCCGAAAACGCCGGCGCGGACGCGCTGGTGCTGGCGCTCAGCCTCACCGATCCCGACGGCAAGCCCAACACGCCGGAACGCGCCGTCGCCATCACCAAAGCGGTGTTGGGGGCGACTGGCCTGCCGCTGATCGTCTGGGGGCCGGGCCAGGCTGAGGCCGACAACGCCCTGCTGGTGCCCATCGCCGAAGCGACCAAGGGCGAGCGGTTGGCGCTGGGCATCTGCGAAGACAAGAACTATCGCACCATCGTGGCGACCGCCCTGGCCAACGATCACGTGGTCATTGCCCGCACGGCGATGGACGTCAACCTGGCCAAGCAGCTCAACATCCTGATCAGCGACATGGGCCTGCCGCTCGACCGCGTGCTGATGGACCCCACGACCGGCGCGCTGGGCTACGGCATCGAATACGGCTACTCGGTGATGGAGCGCCTGCGCCTGGCCGCCCTGCAAGGCGACGCTATGACGCAGCTTCCTATGATCGTCACGCCTGGCTACGAAGCCTGGAAGGCCAAAGAGTCCAAGGTGGGCACGGGTGTTCCGGAAGCCTGGGGCGACTGGGAAGCCCGCGCCATTCACTGGGAGACGCTCACCGCCATGGCCCTGATCGAGTCCGCCGCCGACATCGTGGTGCTGCGGCACCCGGAGAGCGTGCGGCGTGTGCGGCTGGCCATTGACGATCTGATGAGCGCGAAATGAGCGGTTCCTCTGGGGCGGCTCAAAAACCGCCCCAGAGACTGCTGGCTGCTGCCGGAGCGCTGAAGCCGATGAGCGAACGTCACCTGGTGCGCGATCTGATGACCGTAGGTGTCCCCACCTGCGCGCCGGATACGCCGGTGAGCGAACTGGCCCGCCTGATGCTGGAACGTAACGTGGAAGGGGTGATCGTGCTCGATCACGAAGGGCACGCAGTGGGAGTGGTCACTCAGGACGAGCTGATACAGGCGTATCAGCACGATGCACCGCATACCGTCACCGCCGAAGCACTCATGCGCGAAGATGTGCCGGAGTTGCCGCCGGATATCCCGCTGATCGCCGCTGCGCAGTTGATGCGCGATCAGCGCGTGCGCGTTGTCTTCCTGACGCACAACGCGGCGGGCATCACCTATCCGGCGGCCATGCTCACCTACCGGCATTTCCTGCGTCACCTGGCCGCGCGCACCGACGCCGATCTGGCCGACCTGGGCATTCACGCCCGCCGCCTTTCGCCCATGCAGATGTTCCTGCAGAAACGCGAGGCGGCCCGTCGCCGTCGCCTGGGGCCGACTGGCGCAGCGTCACCGCGCCAAGGAGACCTGCCATGAGCGAGCGGCTGCTCGTCCGCGACCTGATCGGCCCGGCGGTGACCTGTGCGCCGGAGCTGCCCCTGGCCGAGGTGGCTCGTCTGTTGCTGGCCCGCGACCTGGAAGCGGTGATCGTCCTCAACCGGGACGGGCACGCGGTGGGCATGGTGTCGCAGGACGAGCTGATCGCCGGTTACGGTCGCCCCAACCGCGAGACGCTCACCGCCGAAGACGTGATGAACGAGCGCATCCCGCAGGTGCGGCCCGATCTACCGCTGGCCGCTGCCGCGCAGATCATGCGCGACCTGGGCGTGCGGGCGCTGTTCGTCATGCCGCAACGGGGTGGCATCACCTATCCGGCAGGCATGCTCTCCTATCGCCAACTGCTGCGGCACCTGGCTGCCCGCAGTGACGAAGAATTGAACGATTTGGGCATCAACGTGGTGCGTCAGCCGACTCCCCGCTCACCGGCTCGCTGAGCCTGGGGCTGGCACACCGCATTATCAGGAGATAACCATGGCACTCTCAGGCATTCAAATCTATCAGCTTCTGCCGCAGACCAACTGCAAGGAATGCGGTTTTCCGACATGCATGGCCTTCGCCATGAAACTGGCCGCCAAGCAGGCTGAACTGGCCGCCTGCCCCTATGTCAGCGACGAAGCCAAGGAGAAGCTCTCCGCCGCCGCCCAACCGCCCGTGCGCCTGATCACGCTCAAGGCGGACGATCACGAGGTGAAGGCGGGTAACGAAACGGTGCTTTTCCGCCACGAGAAGAAATTCTTCAACAAGCCGGGGCTGTTCGTGCGCGTGCGCGACAGCGAACCCCTCGACGCGCTCAAGGCGCGCGTGGCCGCCGCCGACGCCTACCGCGTGAACTATGTAGGCATGGACTTGAGCCTGGACGGGTTCGCCGTGGAAACAGTTTCCGGCGACGCGGCGACCTTTGCTGACGCGGTGAGCGCCGTGCGCGAAGTCAGCGAGCGCCCATTGATCCTGATGGGCCGCGATCCGGCGGTGATCGCCGCTGGCCTGAAGCCCATTGACGGCGAAGTGCCGCTCCTCGTCGGCGCGGACGCGAGCAACTGGGAAGCCATGGCCGACGTCGCCAAAGGCGCGGGCGCGGCCCTGGCCGTGATCGCTGATACGCTCGATGGCCTGGTGGCGCTGAGCAGTCGCCTGAAGGACAAAGGCGTGGAAAACCTGGTGCTGGCCCCGGCCACGCGTCGTCTGGGATCGTCGCTGGGCTTCTACACACAGATTCGCCGCCTGGCGCTCAAGAAAAACTTCCGCCCGCTGGGCTATCCTATCCTGGCCGTCCCCGGTGACGCGCCCGACGAGGCGACCGAAGCGTTACTGGCGGCGCAGGCTATCGCCAAGTACGCCGGTTTCGTGGTGCTCGACACCATCGCGCCCGAACTGCTCTACCCCTTGCTGGTGTTGCGCGAGAACCTTTACACCGACCCACAGAAGCCCATTCAGGTGCAGCCGGGCGTCTACGAATTCAACAGCCCGACGCCCGAATCGCCGGTGCTGGTCACCACCAACTTCAGCATCACCTACTTCAGCGTGGCCAACGAGGTCGAAGGCTCCGGCCTGCCCGCGCACCTGCTGGTGACCGACGCCGAAGGCATGAGCGTGCTGACGGCCTGGGCCGCGGGCAAGTTCGACGCGGAGCGCATCGCCAAGGCGGTCAAAGAGTTCAGCCTGAACGAGAAGGTGAGCCGCAAGCGCATCGTGTTGCCCGGCCATGTGGCCGTGCTCTCCGGCGAACTGGAGGAGGAACTGCCGGGCTGGGAAGTGCGCGTCGGCCCGCGCGAGGCGGTAGACATTCCGGCGTTCATGAAGCAGGCGCTCTAAAGTTCGCGTTATGGCCGAACATACTGTTATCTTCGACGTTGCCGCTGCTCCTGTCCGCGTGCCGACCGGAAGTCTGCTCACTGAGGCCGCGCGCCTGGCCGGTGTCGAACTGGCGCAACCATGCGGTGGGCAGGGGCGCTGTGGCCGCTGCGCGGTGCAGGTGCTCGAAGGCCAGGTGCGACGACGCAGCACGCTGCGCCTGAGCGCCGAAGACCTCGCGGCGGGCTACGCCCTGGCCTGCCAGACGGTGGTTGAAGGTGACGTGCGCGTCGTCGTGCCGCCGCAGGAGAAGATCGAGCGGCGGCTGACGACCGACCGCACCGCCGTCGAGGTGACCGTCCCCGCTGGCTACGATCCGCATCACGCGCAGACCATTCACCGCGTCGCGCTGACCCTGCCCCCGCCGAGCATGGACGATCAGACCGACGACTGGGCGCGCATTCAACGCGGGCTGCGCCAACACGCGCAACTGGCCGATATCAAGCTCTCCCTGGCGCAGATGCGGCGCATTGGCCGGATTCTGCGCGAAAGCAACTGGCAGGTGACCGCAGTGCTCGACGCCGAGGCGTGGGACTGCCCCAACTGCCCCGCCCGGCTGATCGATCTGCTGCCCGGCCATGTGCCCGACGACGCGCCGCTGTGGGGCGTGGCCATAGACATCGGCACCACGACCGTCACGGTATGGTTGGTAGACCTGCGCACGGGACAGGTCGAGGCGCAGGCTGCCGAGTACAACGCGCAGATCGCCCGTGGCGAGGATGTCATCTCGCGCATCATCTACTCGACCAGGAACGGCAACGGTGACGAGTTGCGGCGGCTGGTACTGGGCACGATCAATGCCCTGATCGAAGCGGCCTGCAAGCGCGTGGAGGCCGATCCAGCGACGATCTACAAGGCCACCATTGCCGGCAACAGCACCATGATGCACCTGTTGCTGGGCATTCCGGCCAGCTCCATCCGCCTGACGCCCTTCGTCACGGCCATCAACCACATTCCCACCCTGCGTGGCGAAGAAGTGGGCCTGGCCATTCACCCCGAAGCGACGGTGGACTGCCTGCCCGGTG
Organism: Anaerolineae bacterium; assembly: GCA_034433965.1. GTDB lineage: Bacteria > Chloroflexota > Anaerolineae > Aggregatilineales > Aggregatilineaceae > UBA2029. The sequence goes on along the minus strand of DAOTZZ010000252.1, from coordinate 18,694 downwards.
TGGCCAGTTACGTCGGGGCGGACATCACGGCGGGGGTGCTCTCGTCCGGCCTGGCCGACACCGACAAAGTGACCCTGTTCATAGACGTGGGCACCAACGGCGAGATCGTGCTGGGCAACCGCGACTGGCTGGTGACGGTGGCCGCGTCTGCCGGGCCGGCTTTTGAGGGCGGCGGCGTGATGCACGGCATGCGCGCCACGCGCGGCGCCATCGAAGAAGTGTGGATCAACGGTCAGACCTACGAGCCAACCTACCGCGTGGTGGGCAACGTCAAACCGCGCGGCATCTGCGGCAGCGGCCTGATCTCCCTGGTGGCGGAGATGTTCCTCACCGGCCTGGTGGACAAAGGCGGGCACATCAACCTCAACCTGCCCACGCCGCGCGTGCGAGTTGGCGAACACGGGCCGGAGTACGTGGTCTGCTGGGCTGCCGACAGCGCCGAAGGGCGCGACATTGTCATTACGCATGTGGACATAGACAACCTGTTGCGCACCAAGGCGGCCATCTATGCTGGCTTCACGGTGCTGGCGCAGAGCGTGGGCGTGCCGCTGGAGACGGTCGAGCAGGTGTTGGTCGGCGGATCGTTCGGCAAGTACATCAACGTGGAAAAAGCGGTGGAGATCGGCCTGTTGCCCGACATGCCCTGGGATCGCTTCCACTTCCTGGGCAACACCGCCGTGCGGGGGGCGTACCTGGCGTTGCTGGATCGCGACGCCCGCGCCCGTATCCGGGAGATTGCCAGCCGCATGACCTACATCGAGCTATCGGCTGACAACACCTTCTACGAAGCGTTCACGTCGGCTCTGTTCCTGCCTCACACCGATCTGTCGCGCTTTCCGTCGGTGCAGGCAGCCATGGCCAGCAAGAATCGGGAATCCTAGGGCATAGACCGGGCAGAGCCGGTCTTGGAAAAGGATAAGAGGCAATGTACATCATTGGCGAGAATATTCACATCATTTCAGAGAAAGTGAAAGCGGCGCTGGCCGCCAAAGATCGCGAATTCTTCATGGACCTGGCGGTGCGGCAGGTGGAAGCGGGCGCACAGGCCATTGACCTCAACCTTGGCCCGCGCAAGAAGGATTGGGAAGAGGTCTTCCCCTGGATCGTGGAGACGGTCGAGGCGGTGGTAGATGTGCCGCTGGTCTTCGACAGCACCAATATTCAGGGCATCGAAGCCGGGCTGAAGAAGGTGACCAAAGCACAGCCGATCATCAACTCGACCTCCGCCGAGCCGGAGCGGCTGGAAAAAGTGCCTCTGCTGGCCAAAAAATATGACACCAAGTTGATCGCCCTGACCATGGGCAGCAGCGGCATTCCCGTCAGCGCGGACGAGCGCGTCAACATTGCCGTCGAATATCTCATCCCGCGCATGGTGGAGATAGACTTCCCCATCCAGAATCTGATCATTGATCCGCTGGTGCTCACCGTGTCCGGCTGCCAGGAATATTGCCCGGAGTGCATCGAGGCGGTGCGCACGCTGCCCTATGTGTGGGACCCGTCGCCGATGGTGTCGGTGGGTCTGTCCAATGTCTCCAACGCCGTGCCGCGCGAGAATCGCCCGCTGATCAACCGCGTCTACTGCGCCATGCTCATGGGCGCGGGCCTGCAGATGATGATCGCCGACCCGCTGGACGAGAAGCTCAGGGAAGTCATCCGCATCATCGAGCAGCGCGATGACAGCACGGCGGTGGGCCGGCTCTATCTGAAGATTCACGATCGCATCCAGGCGATGGAAGAGCCGCAGCCGGATGATGTGGACATGAGCGACCCGGAGCAGGTGGCGATCTGGAAGACGGTGCAAATCCTGCTCAACAAGGTGATCTACGCCGACGGTTATCTGCAACAATAGCACCGGCATACTCTGGTAAAGTGATGTTTTTCGTGATGAATAACTGAAATTCTGCACTGAGACCGGATTGTGCTATCGTCTACAATGACAGACGGTGGCACAGTCCGGTAATTCTGTCGCGTCCGAGGAGAAAGAGGCTCCCGCTGGGGAGCGAAAAGGAAGTCACCTATGCCCGGTTTCACGCCCGCCCGTCGCTGGCAACCGCCGTTTTATCCCTTCAAGCGCGAACCCTTCCGCCGCCGCCTGCTGGCCCGCATTGAGCGCATGGTCAAAGGGCCGCTGTTCGGCTGCCGCATGTGTGGCAACTGCCTGCTGCAGGAGACGGCTTTCATCTGCCCCATGGAGTGCCCCAAAGGCGCGCGCAATGGGCCGTGCGGTGGCTCGACTGAGGAGCATTGCTACGTAGACCCGACGCGCCCGTGCGTGTGGTACAAGATTTACGAGCGCTCCTTCAAGATGGGCCGCCAGGAAAAGCTGCTGGAAGTGTTGCCGCCGCTGGACTGGGACAAGGTGGGCACCGAGACCTGGGGCGATGTCGTCCAGCAGATTCGCAAGGTGGGCACGGGCAAGTTCATCAGCGGGATGCTCTCGCGCGATCCGGCCAAACGCGCCGCCAACTGGGACGCTGTCTTCCGCCCCGTCCGTCAGCCGGACTGGTGGCAGGGCGATGACAAGTACCATCCGCCGGCGTACACTGAGCCGATTTCCGAACTGGAACGCCGTCTGCGCGCGGGCGAATTCGTGGTGACGGCGGAGGTTGCGCCGTCGCTCAGCACGGCTACGAGCAAGCTGTGCCAGAATATCGAGCTGGTGCGTCCTTATGTGGCCGCCGTCAACTTCACCGACAACCCGTCGGCTACGGCGCGCATGTCCAGCCTGGCCTGCAGCATCATGGCGCTGCAAAGTGGTGCCGAGCCGGTCATGCAGTTGCAGGGCCGTGACCGCACACGGGCCACGATTCAGTCGGAAGTCATCGGCGCGAGCGCGCTCGGCGTGCGCAATATCCTGGTGCTCTCCGGCGACAGCGGGCGCATGGGGCCGCCGCCGTTGGGTCGCCTGGATGTGATTGACATGGATTCGGTGCAGATGCTGTGGTTGCTGCGCCGGATGCGCGACGAAGGGCATTATCTGGACGGTCGTCCGATCAAATTCCCGCCCAAAGTCTTCCTGGGCGCGGCGGCTGCGCCGTTCGCCTCACGCCCCGAATTTCAGGCCATCCGCGAGCACAAGAAGGTCAACGCGGGGGCACAATTCCTGCAAACAAACCTGGTCTATGATCCGGATCGCTTCGAGATCTGGCTGAACGAACTGGCCAAGCGGAATATTCTGGACAAGGTCTACATCCTGGTGGGCCTGACGCCGCTCAAGTCATTGAAGATGGCCCTGTACATGCACAACGAGGTGCCGGGCGTGTTCATCCCCGAACGGCTGCTCAAGCGGCTGGAAGCGGCGGGTGACGGCGTGCAGGAAGAGGCGGTGACCATCACCCTGGAACTGATCGAGGCGATCAGGGGCAAACAGGGCGTGCACGGCATTCACCTGATGGCGGTCGGCTGGGAGGAGATCGTCCCGCGCATCGTCACCGAGGCCGGTCTGCTGCCGCCCGACTTCGTGCCACCCCAGGAAACACCCGAAGAAGCGGGCGCAGCGGCCCGTTAGCAGCGTGCAGACTGGCGTTGGGGCAGACTTCCGAAGTCTTCAAAGACTTCGGAAGTCTGGGACGTGCGACGCGGCAAAGCAACGCCCTATGCCCGCGCGAATGCGTTGACACCAGACACCACGCCCAGGGACGATCATCGTGCGGGCGCGGCGTTGCTGTGAGAGCGGTTGTCCGTCTGCTCGCAGAGGGTCTCTCGTAGCTGGGTGTGTAGCAGATAGGGGGCCTGAGCAGATATACTCCCGCTGAGGAGCCTGTACATCAAAGAACGCTCATACCTCGAGACCTTTGGAAAGGTAGGCGATGATGCCAACGCCAATGCAGGAGATGATTCGCCACGCCACGCTTGCCGCGAACGGACACAACACTCAACCGTGGAGATTCGCCGTCACAGAACGCACCATTACCATCCATCCGGACTATTCCCGGCGGTTACCCATTGTGGATCCCGACAATCGGGAATTGTGGATTAGCCTGGGCTGTGCCCTGGAGAACCTGCTTCTGGCTGCCCGCGCTGCCGGCTATGCGCCCGAGGTAGCGTATCCTGAAGCGGCAGATTCGATCCATGTCAGCTTGACGTCGGACACTCCGCACAAGAGCTCACTATTCGACGCCATTCCGCTACGCCAGAGCACTCGCTCGGAATACGATGGTCAGCGCATTGAGGGTGAGAGCCTTGACCAGGTAAAAGCTCTGCCGCTGGAACCGGGCATTGCAGTCCACTTCGTCACCTCTCGTGATGGGTTGGAGACGGTGCTGGAATACGTCAGCGAGGGGAATCTGAGCCAGTATACTGAAGAGGCGTTCGTTGACGAGTTGGTTCGTTGGATACGCTTCAACAAGAAAGAAGCCCTGGCTACGCTCGACGGTCTGTACACACGCTGTTCGGGTAATCCCGAAGTGCCACGCTGGCTTGGACGCTTTTTTGTCACGCGGACCAGTCCGCGCAAGCAGGCTGATGCCGATGCCAGGAAATTGCGTAGTTCTGCTGGCGCAGTTGTCGTCGCCTCGGAGTCCGATGACAAGCTTGCCTGGGTGCGCACAGGGCAGGTCTGCGAGCGTCTGGCGCTCAAGATGACTTCGCTGAACATCAAATTGGCATTCTTGAACCAGCCCATCGAAGTGACGGGACTGCGCCCGCAATTGCAGAGTGCAATGGGGCTGGGCGCGTCATTGCCGCAACTGTTGATACGCTTCGGCCATGCTAAGGCGATGCCGCAGTCACTGCGCCGCCCAATCGAACAGGTCTTGATCCAGTAGAGCCGTTCTTGCCTGTTGGGCACCAGCGGTTCACCAGAAACCTGACAACTGATCACTGAGAACTGAGGACTCCCCATGAAACTGGCTATCAGTGGCAAAGGCGGCGTGGGCAAGACCACCCTGGCCGCGTTGCTCGCCCAGGTCTACGCCGACGCGGGACGGCAGGTGTTCGCGGTGGACGCCGATCCGGCTCCGTGTCTGGCGGGGGCGCTGGGCTTCCCGCCCGAACTGCGCGCCCGCCTGCGCCCCATCGCCGAGATGGACGAATTGATCGAAGAACGCACCGGGGCCAAGCCGGGCACGATCGGCGGCTTTTTCACCCTCAACCCGCGCGTGGATGATTTGCCGGAGCGCTTCAGCGTGGAGCACCGCGGCGTGCGCCTGTTGGAGATGGGGTCGGTGGACCTGGGCGGATCGGGCTGCATCTGCCCGGAGAGCGCCATGCTCAAGACGCTCTTCACGCATCTGCTTTTCCGCCAGGACGACATCCTCATCCTGGACATGTACGCGGGCGTGGAGCACCTGGGCCGGGCCACGGTGGACTTCGTGGACGCCATGATCATCGTCGTCGAGCCGACTCGCCGCAGCCTGGGCACCGCCGCGCAGATCAAGAAGCTGGCGCACGACATCGGCCTGACGCGCCTGTGGCTGGTGGGCAACAAGGTGCGCAATGACGACGAAGCGGCCTTCCTGGCCGCCGAAAGCCCCGGCTTGCCGGTGCTGGGCACCCTGCCCGCCGACCTGGCCGTGCAGGAAGCCGACCGGCGCGGCATCGCCGTCTACGACTATGTGCCGGCCCTGCGTCAGGCCGCTGAACAGATGGCCGCTCGCTTGAGCGCGGAGATCGAACGATGACCACGACGATTGCGCTGGCGGGTAAGGGCGGCACCGGCAAAACGACCATCGCCGCCATGATCATCAAATACCTGGTGCAGACCAGGGGCGGCTCGATCCTGGCCATTGATGCCGACCCCAGCAGCAACCTCAACATGGTGCTGGGGCTGGAACTGGAATGGACGATCGGCGACATCCGCGAGGGGCTGCTGGAGAAGGTCAAGGAGTCGCTGACGGCGGGCGGCGCGGCCATGGGCACGGTCGGCGGGGGCATGACCAAGCGCGAGTACCTGGACTATGAGGTTCGCGCGGCGGTGGCCGAAGGATCGCGCTTCGATCTGATCGCCATGGGTCGCCCCGAAGGGCCAGGTTGCTATTGCGCTGTCAACCACAACCTGCGCGAGGTGGTGGATAGCATCAGCCGTGGCTACCGCTATGTGGTCATTGACAACGAGGCTGGCATGGAGCACCTGAGCCGCCGCACCACGCGCGACGTAGATATCCTGCTGGTGGTCAGCGATCCCACGCAGCGCGGCATTGTGGCGGCGGAGCGCATCGCCAGCTTTCGTCACGAGCTGGATATCAACATCAAGCAGGCATATCTCATCATCAACAACCTGCCTACGCCAGCCATCCCCGCGCCCCTGCAGGCGCAGATAGACCGGCTCGACCTGCCCTTGCTGGGGGCAGTGCCCGCCGACGAGACGCTGGCTGAGTTCGAGTTCAGCGGGCGTCCGCTGATCGAGCTGAGCGACGATTCGCCCGTCTACCGGGCTGTGGCGGCCATGATGGAGCGCATTCTGTGAAGGCCAGTCGCCCGAACAAAATCACCCCTAACTGGTGACGGTTGGGGGTTGTTTTTTTGTTGCCAGATGCTACGATGACGGTAGAAGTGGTGCATAAAGCACCACCAGATGTCCAACAGGAGAAGGCTACGCGGTTATGGCAACACCCACCAAAGAAACCTCTTTAGAAACGACCAACAGCATGTTGGCAACCACCCTTGCCCTCTTCGACTCGACCTTCGAGCGCCTGCAACTGGACGAGGGGATCGCCTCGATCATGCGCCAGACGGAAGTGGAGATGACCGTCACCATCCCGATCATCGCGGACGACGGGCGCATCCTCACTTTCAAGGGTTACCGCGTGCAACACTCGTCGGCGCGCGGCCCCAGCAAGGGCGGCATTCGCTATCACCCCGACGTGGATATTGACGAAGTGCGCGCGCTGGCCATGCTCATGACCCTCAAGTGCGCCGCCGTCAACATCCCCTTCGGCGGGGCCAAGGGCGGCATCTGCGTCAACCCGGCGGAACTGTCCATGCACGAACTGGAACGCCTGACGCGCCGCTTCGCCAAGATGATCGCGCCCATCCTGGGCGGCAAGCGCGACATCCCCGCCCCAGATATGAACACCAACGAGCAGACCATGGCCTGGTTCATGGACGAGATTTCGTCCATCCAGGGCTACTATTCGCCGGAGATCACCACTGGCAAGCCGGTGATCCTGGGCGGCTCCGAAGGGCGCACCGAAGCGACCGGTCGCGGCGTGGCCATTGCCACCGTCGAACTGTTGCGCAAGCTGGGGCGCGAACCGCAGGGCGCGCGGGTGGCCGTGCAGGGCTATGGCAATGTGGGCTACTATGCCGCCAACATCCTGGCCGACGAATACGGCTGCAAGGTGATCGCCGTCAGCGATGTGTCCGACGCGCTCTACAACCCCAAGGGGCTGGACCTGGCCGCCATCAATCAGCACGTGGCGCACAGCCCTGGTCGCCTGCTGAAGGGCTTCACCGGCAACGCCGAACACATCACCAACGCCGAACTGCTCACGCTCGACACGGACGTGCTCATCCCCGCAGCCATCGAGAACCAGATCACCGGCAAGAACGCGGGCCAGATTCGGGCGCAGATCATCGTCGAGGGGGCCAACGGCCCGACTACCTATGAAGCCGATCTCATCCTGCGCGATCGCGGCATTCACGTCGTGCCGGACATCCTGGCCAACGCGGGCGGCGTGATCGTATCCTACTTCGAGTGGGTGCAGGACCTGCAATTCTACTTCTGGGATATTGACGAGGTGCGCCGTCAGCTCTACAAGAAGATGAGCCGCAGCTTCGAGGAAGCCTGGGCAATGGCCCAGGAACGCAAGGTTGACCTGCGCTCGGCGGTGTACATGCTGGCCGTGCAGCGCGTGGCCGACGCCATCCAGAAGCGCGGCTACGTGTCGTCCGGCAGATAGGGCGCAAACGCAGCCCACAGAGCAGGGGCGGGATACTTCCCGCCCCTATGCTTTCACCGCGCCAGAGATCATACCCCGGATGAAGCTGCGCTGGAACAGCAAATAGATCAGGATGACCGGCAGCGAGACAATCGTCGAGGCGGCGGCCATCACCGGCACGTCAGCCGAGTAACGCCCGCGCAGCAAGGCCAACCCTACCGGCAGCGTGCGATAGTCTGTCCCTCCCACAACCAGCACCAGGAAGAACTCGTTCCACGTCCACATGAAAATCAGTACGATCAGCGACATCAGCGCCGGACCCGATAGCGGCAACAGAATTTTCCACAACACGTTGCGCGGCGAGAAGGGCGATGTGTTGCAGCCGTCTACTACCGCTGCGTCAATCAGGTCGCGCGGCATGTTCTTGAAGTGCGCGCGCATCCAGAACGTGCCGAAGGAGAAACTCAGCCCGATCTGCGGCAGGATGAGCGCCCAATACGAATCGCGCAGGCCCAGCCGATCCATCAGGTGCCACAGGGGAATGATCACTGCCTCGGTGGGGGCCATCAGCCCCAGCACGATCAACAGCAGCAGCAGGCGTTCGCCGGGGAACGAGATCAGCCCGAAGGCATAGCCGGAGAGCAGCGAACAAACCGCCGCGACGATCACCACCGGCACGACCACAATCACACTGTTGATGAAGAACTCGTTGAAGCGCGCGCCTTCCCAGGCGTTGACGTAGTTCTGCGTGCGCCACTGCTCCGGCAACGTGAATAGCCCGCGCGATAGTTCTGTCTTGGCCTTGAACGAGGTGAGGATATTGCCCACAAAGGGCATGACGGCGACCAGCAGAAAGATAGTCAGCACGCCATAGGTGAAGGCCTGTTGCCGTCGGTTAGCGCGCATTTTCCGCCTCCTCGCGGCGCGACTGCACATAGAAAGTGATCGCCGAGACGGTGACAATCAGCACGGTCATCACCAGGGCCATCGCTGCGCCATAGCCCACCTGGTGATATTCGAACGCCTGCTCGTAGATCAACATGCTGACCACTTGTGTCTCGCGGCCCGGCCCGCCTCGTGTGAGCACGAAGACCAGGTCGAAGACGCGCAGCGCGGCAATGAAAGTGACCACGAAGGCCACCAGCAATTGCTGTTGCAGGCCGGGCAGCGTGACATGGCGGAACTCGTGCCACAGGTTGGCCCCGTCCACGCGGGCGGCGTCGTAGAGTTCGTCGGAGATGGACTGTACGCCAGCCAGGAACAGCACCATGCACAGGCCATATTCGACCCATGTGCCCACCAATCCGGCGGCGTAGGGCGCCCAGGTGAAGTCACCCAGCCAGGGCTTGGCCTGATCGGCCAGCCCTACCTGGCGCAAGAAGCCGTTGATCGGCCCGCGATAGTCGAACATCCAGCGCCAGATGATGCCCACCACGACGGCGCTCATCACCTGGGGCACGAACAACCCCACGCGGAAGATCGTCATGCCGCGCAGGTGACGGCGTGTCATCAGGGAGGTGATCAACAGGGCGACCAGGATGGGCAGGATGGTGTAGAAGATGACGAAGAAGGCATTGTTGCCCAGCGCATTCCAGAAGAATTTGTCCTGCACCAGGCGCTCGTAGTTGGCCAGGCCGATATATCGAGGGGGCGTGAAACCCGTCCATTCGGTCAGGCTATAGCGCACCGTATTGGCGATGGGCCACAGCACGAAGACCAGATAGATGACGAAGCCCGGCAGGATGTACAGATACGCCTGATAGGGCTGTTCATAGGGTCTGCGGACAGGGGCCGCGTTGCGGCGGAGCCAGGTTCTCATCACACTGCCTCTGGCGTAACAGGCAAAGGGGATGGTTGTTGGCCATCCCCTCTGTGCTGTAGACGCTCAGCGCGGCCTAGCCGCCGCGATATTCGGCCTCAACATCGGCCACGAACTGTTCCGGCGTGACCTGCTTGCCCATCAGCTCCTGGATGTTGGCGGCAATGTTGGGCGCCGTCCAGTCCAGCCAGTGCCCGACCGCGTTGGCCGCGTTGACCGCTTTCCACACGTCGAACATGTCGGCGGTCAGTGTGCCGGGGGTCAGCAGGGACTCATCTACGCCCATGGCCGGGAAGAAGCCGCGCTCGAAGAGCAGTTCCGCCGCGCGCGGGCCGGTCACCAGGTCAATGTATTCGGCGGCCAGGTCGGGGTATTTGGTGCCCGCGCGAATGCCATAGGCCAGGCCGACGCCGCCCGGCACGATGGCGGGGACGCCTTCTTGCTCCGACGGGAAGGCGAAGAAGCCCACGGACTCTTCACCCAGTTCTTCGACAATGCTGCCGGTCATCCAGTTGCCGGTGATCCACATCGCGCCTTCCTTGTTGAGGAATGCGCCGAAGGTCGCCCCGTCGTAGTCCATGCCGGCGAAGCCCGGTGAGAAGTAGCCCTTATCCACCCACTCGACGAGTTTCTGCGCGGCCTTCAGGTTGGCCTCGGTGTCGAAGGTGCCCCCTTCGAGCTTGTACATGAAGGCATCCAGTTCTTCCAGGGTGATATAGACGCCCTGCAGCACGCTGAACTCGTGAATGGCGGGCCAGCCATCCAGGCTGCCGAAGACGATGGGCGTGATGCCCGCTTCGAGCAGCTTATCCATCAGCGCCTCCATCTCAGCCAGCGTTTTGGGGACGGTCAGGCCGTGCTGCTCGAAGATGTCGCGGTGATAATACACGCCGACCACTTCTGCCGTATTGGAGACGCCGTACAGGTTGCCCACGCCGAACTGTGTGCCGTCGGCGCTGAAGCTATTGCGGCTGTGCAGACCCATGGCGTAGCGGTCCCACCAGCCGTACTTGTCGGCGTACTCGTTGAGCGGCAGCAACAACCCTGCCTGCACCAGCGCGCCCATCCCGCTATAGCCCTGGTTGATCATGGTCACGTCGGGGCCGCTATCGCTGGCCAGCTCCAGGGGCAGGATGTTGGTCAGGTCGTCGGTGGCGTAGGTGGCGCGTTTGATGGTCACGCCCGGATGCGCTGCTTCGAACTCGTCGTTGAGAATTTCGATCATCTCCTGTTCGGCGTCGCGCGTCCAGTTGTCCCACACCACCAGGGTAATCTGTTCCTGGGCCGCTGCCGGCGCACGCAAGGGCAATGCGCCCGCCGCGCTCACCAGGGCGACGATCAACACCACAGGCAAAAGACGACGCGATATCATGATGTGTCTCCCTCCCAAAAAACTTCACACAAGAACTTTACCGGGCAACCTTGCCAGGGCAGCAACAAACCCACTCCTTTCTCCTCAAACTACCGCTGCCCCTGCTTTCTGTAAGCGTTTACCGTTCGTGGTATCTCCGATTATAATGACACCCTCGCCCGGCTCAAAGTGCCGATCCTCACTTCAGGCATAGCAAAAGTGGTGAGAGCATAAGGATGACAAAGGGTTGTCTGGTTGATGGGGGGAAGCCATGCAACACGAAACCGGAACCTTCGAAGGCCTGGGCGGAGTCGAAATCTTCACCCAAAGCTGGTTGCCGGACGCAAGCCCTGCGCGGGCGGCGGTGATCATCGCCCATGGGTACGCCGAGCACAGCGGACGCTATGGCCATGTGGCCGCTTACCTGGTCGAGCGCCAGTATGCGGTCTACGCCCTGGATCATCGCGGGCATGGGCGGTCGGGCGGCGCGCGCGCTCAGGTGCGCGATTTCTCCGAATTCGTGACCGACCTGCGCACCTATTTCGACCAGATTCGCGCGCGCCAGCCAGACCTGCCCGTCTTTCTCTATGGGCACAGCATGGGGTCGCTGATCTGCCTGCTTTTTGCGTTGCGCTGGCAGGACGAACTGACCGGGCTGATCACGACGGGCACGGCGCTGCGCCTGGGCGGAGTCAAGGCCTGGCTGGAGCCAATGGTGAAGCTGTTGAGCCAGTGGCGTCCTTCCTGGTCGCCGATTCCACCGCTGCAAGCGGCGGGCATCAGCCGCGATCTGACAGTGATCGAGCACTACATTCACGATCCGCTGGTCTATCGTGGGCCAATGCGCCTGGGCATGGCCGCTGCCTTTCTGCGCGCCAGCCGTATCTGTGCGGAGCGCCTGGGTGAACTGCGCTTGCCCTATCTGGCGCTGCACGGTGGTGCCGATCCGCTCACCTTGCCGGAGGGCGCGGCGCTGATCCGCGCCCGATCGGGGTCGGCGGACACCACCGTGCACGTCTTCGAAGGGTTGTATCACGAGGTACACAACGAGCCGGAACGCGAACAGGTGCTGACCCGTGTCGTGGAGTGGCTGGATGCGCATGTCGAACAGGCTCAGGATAAGCCTGAGCCAGCGGCGCGCTCGCAGCAGTTGGCATCAGGCCGACAGTAGTTTACAATCACTATACCGTTTCGGTTTAGAACTACTAGGCAAATGATTATGTCGCTCCTGGAGAATCTCAGCGCTATCGGCTTCACCGAATACGAAGCCAAGGTGTACCTGGCGCTGCTCAAAGAATATCCCGCTACCGGCTATCAACTCAGCAAGCAGGCTGGTATCCCGCGCTCGATGGTGTACGAGGCTCTGGGGCGACTGGAGGTGCGCGGCGCGGTGCTCAAGGCCGAAGAGGCCAGAGTGACTCTGTATCGGCCTCTGCCGCCCGATGTACTGCTCAATCGCCTGGAGCAGGGGTATGCCCGCCTGTTGGACGCGCTGCGTCGCGATCTCAACGCGATCTACCTGGCCCAGGAAGTGGGGCATTTGTGGATGCTGCGGGACGAGGAGCGCGTGCTCAACTATGCCGAGCACATGCTGGCGCACGCCGAGCGCGAGGTGATGTTGGTGCTGAACGATGCTCATCTGCGCCGCCTGCATGCGGCCATCGTCGCGGCGGACGAGCGCAATGTCTACATCGGCGCGCTGCTGACGGGCGAAGCGCCGCTCGAAGTGGGCATCACCATCCATCACCCGCCCCACGAAACCGCCTTGCATAACCTGACCGACAGCCTGGTAGTGGTGACGGACGAGCGCGAAGTGCTGATCGCCAGTACACAAGGCACCGAGTACACGGCTACCATCACCGCCAACAGCAACATGGTGCGTATCAGCCGCCAATTCGTGTGGATGGAACTGTTCGCGCACCGTATCTTCTCGCGGCTTCCCCCCGAAGCACTGCAACAGCTTTCCGACGAAGAGCGCGCCGCGCTGCAGGCTGTCACTGGATGGGCCGCAGGCACCTGAGGCCGGGCCGTCCGTCACATGGTGTCCATCGAGCAGACAAGGAGGCAAACCCATCACCATGTCCCATCTGTCCGCCCAGGAATCCTCTTCCATGAAAGTGGCGCGCCCGCTGTGGCGCGCGCCGCGTTGGTGGCAGCGGCGGTTGCTGGAACCCACCTTCGTCCTCGTCACTTTCAGCGCCATCCTGCTTAGCCTGGCCGCCGGGCGGCTCGGCCTGAGCGATTCTCAGGTGACCGCCCTGGGCGTGATTGCCTATGTGGCGGGGGGCTTCTATGGCTTCCAGGAAGGCATCAAAAGCCTGCTGGCGCGCGAACTGAACATTGACTTCCTGATGGTGCTGGCAGCAGTCGGCGCTGCGCTGGTGGGCGAGTGGCGCGACGGGGCTGTTTTGCTGTTCCTGTTCTCGCTGAGCAATGTCTTGCAGGACTACGCGATCGGGCGTAGCCGCCGGGCCATTCAGGCGCTCTTCAAGCTCTACCCGGAGGAGGCGCGCGTCCACACCCCCACCGGCACGAAGATCGTACCGGTCAACGATTTGGAAGTCGGACAGGTGGTGCTCATTCAGCCCGGCGAGCGCATCCCCGCCGATGGCGAAGTCGTCGCCGGTCAGAGCGCCGTAGACCAGGCGACGATCACCGGCGAATCGCTGCCGGTGGACAAGGGGCCGGGGGACAAAGTCTTTGCAGGCACGCTCAACCAGAACGGCTCGCTGGACGTGCGCGTCACTCGACACGCGGCGCAGTCTACCCTGGCGCGCATTATCACCATGGTCGAAGAAGCGCAGGCGCGCAAAGCGCCCACGCAGCGCTTCCTGGACGAGTTCGAGAAACGCTATGCGCTGATCGTCATTGTCGCAGCCGCGGCGGTGGCCTTGCTGCCCTGGCTGTTCCTGGGCTGGGATTTCCACGATAGCTTCTACCGCGCGATGGTCTTGCTGGTAGTAGCTTCGCCCTGTGCCCTGGTGATCTCGGTTCCGGCGGCGTTCCTGTCGGCCATCGCGGCGGGGGCGCGTCACGGCGTCATCTTCAAAGGCGGCGCGCATCTGGAACAGATGAGCAGGATCAAAGTGGTGGCCTTCGACAAGACCGGCACGCTGACCGAAGGCCGCCCCGCGGTGACCGACATCCTGCCCTACGGAGACTACAGCGCCGACGATCTGTTGCGGACAGCGGCGTCGCTGGAAGTGCGCTCCAGCCACCCCCTGGCCCGGGCTGTCTGTGCAGCCGCTGTCGCTCGCGGCCTGTCCCTGGATGCTGTGACCGAATTCTACGCCGACACCGGACAGGGCGTGGCCGGGCTGGTGGGAGACGCCCTGGTGCGCGTCGGGCGGCTACGCTATATCACCGAGTGCGCGGGGCAACCCCCCGCTGACCTGCTGGCCGTGCACGACCGCCTGCGCGACGAGGGCAAAACGGTGCTGTTCGTGTGCTACAACGATACCTGGATGGGGACGCTGGCCGTGGCCGACCGGCTACGCCCCCAATCGGCGGAGATCGTAGCGGAGTTACACCGCGAGGGGGTTGAGCATGTCATCATGCTCACCGGTGACAACGCGGTGGTGGCCCGGCGTATCGCGGAGCAGACCGGCGTTGACGAGATTCGGGCGGAACTGATGCCGGACGAAAAAGCGGCCATCATGACCGAACTCGAACGTGCCTACGGACCGGTGGCCATGGTGGGCGACGGCGTCAACGACGCGCCCGCGCTGGCTGCGGCGACAGTGGGCATTGCCATGGGCGCGGCGGGTACCGATGTGGCGCTGGAAACGGCGGACGTGGTGCTGATGGGCGACCGGCTCGAAGCTATCCCCTACACCATCCGGCTCAGCCGCAAAGCCCGGCGCGTGGTCTGGCAGAACATAGCTTTTGCGCTGGGGGTGATCGGGGTGCTGGTGATCAGCACGTTTGTCATCAACCTGCCGCTACCGCTGGGGGTGATCGGTCACGAGGGTAGCACGGTAGTGGTGGTACTCAACGGGTTGCGTTTGCTGTTCGGGCGGGCGGGCAAGTGACAAGGCCCGCCCGGCTCCGTCGCCGATCAGGGGTGGCTCCCCCGGCGCTGAGCGGATAGCTCGCGGTAGAGCGCGCGTAGATTGGCCTGGTGAAGCTCTTGCACCAGGCCATTGAGCGGGATGCGGCTCTTGCCACAGGACTCAATGGAGATGCCGTCGAGCGCTTCCGGCGGCCTGCCCCGTTCGAGCGCCGCTTCCACGTGACGGCGGATGATCGCCAGATAGTTCAGGTCGGACTGAATGACTTCCTCGACCTCGCCGCGCAGCACGACCTCACCGTGCCCCTGTACCACGTTTTCGAACCCGCCATTCTGCAACGCGTGCAGGCTGTTCACGAAGTCGTCGTAGCTCCCGTCCACAAAGTAGGGCAGGGCCATCAACGTATCGGCGGCGAAAAGCACGCGATCTTCCTTCACCAGACACACGATAGAGTCCGGGCTGTGGCCGGGCGAGTGTCGCAACTCGACTGTCTTGTTGCCCAGGTGCAGGGTGAGCGTGCCGCTATCGAAGACCAGATGCGGCAGCACAATGCTGACATCGCGCAACTCGCTGCTGTTCTGCTGGGCGATGGCCAGGCCCTGGCGTCCGCGCGTGTCGAGCAACTCGTAGCAGCGGGCGTGCGCGATCACCTGGGCGTTGGGGAAAAAGCAGGTGCCATAGGTGTGATCGGCGTGATAGTGCGTATTGATGATATAGCGTACCGGGCAGTCCAGCCGGTTTTCGACGAAGTGCTTGATGGCGCGCGCTTCTTCGGGAAAGACCAGCGTGTCTATCAGGATCGCTCCCTCGGAGGTGATGATGGCACCGGCAGTGACCTGGGCATACAGTTCGCTGGTGAACACATAAATATCATCGGCGACCCGTTCTCGCTGCATCGTTCGTCGTGTCCCTGGTCTGGGTTACGGTGAGGCACAAGGTGCGCCCAGTATAGCCCTTTGGTGGGCCGGAATCAAGATTCGGCCCACTTTGTAATATGGGCGAATAGACTTAAGACAACGGGGAATGGTGAGGGCGAAAAAACACCCGGCAGGAGAAGCCGGGCGTGAGATAAGACCTCCCGCCATGCCGTGTGCCGCTATGTTTTGAACCTGCTTTCGCAGGTGGGCACCTAGCGCACACTTCCGCTTTGGACAAGTCCTAATGCGTCCGTGTCACGACGTCGGTACCCCATGTGTGGGTGTTGGCTCAAAACCGATGTGCGGATCACGGGCACGGCAGGGTAGCATCGTTATACCACGCTTCCGCGGGCCTGTAAAGGCAAAATCGGCTGTGATCCGGACGTAAATCTGAGGCTACCCCTCACCCCCTGCCCCCTCTCCCACTGCGACGCAACTGCGTCGCGGGGCGAGGGGGACAAGTCCCTCTCCCCTTGAGGGAGAGGGATTTAGGGTGAGGGGCTATCGGTGAGGATTTCGCAGTCCTGGTCAACTATTTACGTCCGGGTCTCAGAAAATCAGGACAAGTCGCAGTCGGAGCATGGAGCAATGTCCTATGTGTGCACCGAAAACCTCCTGTAAGATCAGAGCATATTCGGCAGCATATCGTCGCTCTGCCTGAACTTCATCATCATTGCGGACTGCTCAGGGAGACCCCCCGGCGCAGAGGCAGGGCTTATCCTTCATTACTTGCGCATGGACGCTGTGAGGAGGACACCCGTGAAAGCCTACGTCTTGATCAAAGTGCGCACCGGCGAAGTCACCACAGTGGTCAGGCACCTGCACCGCGTCAAAGCAGTGCGTTCGGCGGAAATGACCTTTGGCGAGTACGACGCCATCGCTGTAGTTGAGGCGGGCGATCTGGAAGCGCTTGGTACGGTCATCGCCGCTCAGGTGCAGACGATTCCAGGCATTCTGAACACCAACACCTGCCTGGCCGTGGAGATCGAAGGCTAAGGGTTCTCCCGCAGGCACAGCGCAGACCGCACGACGCACACCCGCCGCCAGGCGCGCGTTGTTATCCGCTGGCTTCGCAAAGAGCATGGTTTCAGCGGGGCTTACGCGCCCACACGAACAGAACATTGCCCACTGTGCTGGCCCTTCCCCGGCGACCTTCGCTCAGTTTTGAGATCACGTCGAATAGATAATTGGTCGCCTGGCGCAGCACACGCTTGCCCAACGAGTCGCGCGCGCCCGCAAACGGAGGCACCGGCACGGCAGGGGCGCTCCGCGGCTCGCTGGCAGGCGTCCCTTGCCCTGCACGCCGCAGGTCGCGCCAGGGGTTGGGCCAGCGCGACAGCGGATTCCAGCTGGACATGAACGCTATTTCCAGTCCCAGGTCCGCAGTGAGCCGTCGCAGGAAGGCCGGCGTGAAGTAGTACAGGTGCTCGATGATGAAGCCGCGCCAGGGTTGCCCCAGCAGGCGGGCGACGCGGTGCTCCGCCGAAGCGATATTGGGGACGCTGAAGAACAGGATGCCGCCCGGTCGTAGCAACGCGGCGCTGTCGCGCAGAAAATCTATGGGGGCGCGCAGGTGTTCGACCACCGCCTGCATGACCACCAGGTCGAGCGAACCGGCGGGAAGCCGCAGCTCGCGGAAATCACCGCAGTGAATCGGCACGCCGAGAACCTGGCTGGCATGTTGCGCGGCGACCAGCGAAAGTTCTGTGCCCCGCACCTCCCAGCCGCGCCGCTGCGCTTCCTGGAGGAGTTGCCCGGCTCCGCAGCCGATGTCCAGCACCTGCGGGCGCGCGTCCGCGGATGTGCTCAGCAAGCGGGCGACTACCTCCAGGACATAGGTGGCCCGCGCCCGCTGATCGCTCTCGAAGCCCTCGCTGGCCCCCTGCGTCCCGTAGACCGTGTCATAGAAGCGGGCGATGGCCGTTTCTGTCAGGCGCGGGTTCATATAGACCAACCCGCACGTCTGGCACTGGCAGAAGTGAATGCGCTCCTCCCCCAGCCGAAGCGCCGACGCGCCCAGCCGGTGCATGGGTAGCGGCAGCGCCTCGACCGGTGGCAGCGTGGCCAGATGGCGCGTGTGATCGGCGCCGCAATAATCGCAGACCACGTATTCCAGATCGCTGTCGGGGCCGCAGGGAGTGGCGTTGAGGATGCTGTGACTGCGCAGTGAATGGGCCATCTTCGGGTATCCAGATCGTGCCGCGGCGGTCACGGGCCTGACAACAAAAACCGCCGTGCGAATTATCGCTCACACGGCGGCTTCTGCAAGCGGGCGACGGGACTCGAACCCGTGACCTTCTCCTTGGCAAGGAGACGTTCTACCACTGAACCACGCCCGCATTTTCCATGCGTCCGACAGTATAGATCAGGTTGGCACTTTTGGCAAGTCCAATTTTCGCCTGCGGACGCTGATTTGCCGCTGGAATCTTCCTTCGGCGCGAGTCAGGTGTGCTCCGCCGCAACGATGACGCTCTACGATCCCCCGCGCTCTGCCTCCAGGATGGTCTGCGCCACCAACTGTGCCACCAGGCGGTTGCCCGCCTCGTTCCAGTGCGGATCGGAGTAGTTGTAGAACTCGGTGCCCTCCAGCATGGTGCGCCGCCATATCTCGCCCGTCAGGTTGAGCAAGCGGATATGATTCGCCGCGGCGAATTCCTCCACCAACTCCATTTGATCGTCCACAATCTCCGTGAATTCCTGGTAGCTCAGCAGCGGCACCGTCAGTTCCAGGAAGTGGCCGATGTCCACCGGGTCCCAGATGCGGCTCCAGTAAAGAT
>DAOTZZ010000251.1:0-2741 GCA_034433965.1 Anaerolineae bacterium | reverse complement strand
AAAGGAACACCGTTGCGGTCCGATCAGATAACTCACAGTCGCTCCCCCTACTTCCCGTCTTTCCGGGCCTTGTCTTCTTTGGCCGGCGGCATCAGGATATCGTCAATCAGGCCGTAGTCCTTGGCCTGCTGAGCGGTCATGTAGAAGTCGCGGTCGGTGTCTTCCTCGATACGGGTGAGCGGCTGACCTGTGCGCTCCGACAGAATGCGATTCAGCAGGTCGCGCTGACGCAGAATCTCGCGGGCCTGGATTTCGATATCCGACGCCTGGCCCCCGCCGCCCGAAGTCCAGGGCTGATGCATGTGAATGGTGGCGTTGGGCAGGGCAAAGCGCCGCCCGCGCGTGCCAGCCGCCAGCAACACCGTGGCAAAGGAAGCCGTCATCCCCACAGCCACCGTCATCACCGGCGCGCTGATCTGACGCATGGTGTCGTAGATGGCCAGACCGGCATAGATCATGCCGCCCGGCGAGTTGATATACATCTGAATTTCGCGCTCAGGGTCTTCGCGATTCAAGTAGAGCAACTGAGCGACGGTCAGGTTGGCGATCTGATCGGTGATCGGTGTGCCCAGGAAGACGATGCGCTCCTTCAGCAGCAGCGAATAGATGTCGTAGGCGCGCTCGCCCCGGCCACTCGTCTCGATCACCATCGGGATCAGGCCGCTATACAGGTCGTTCATGTCTCACTCCTTGTGCAGTTTAGTCTGGCCACAGGCCCCGTAGGACACGGCCAGACGGATCAGTCCTGGTTTTCCTCAGCGGCTGCTGTAGTGGGTGATTCTTCCTCACCCTGCCCCACGGTCTCAGCCACGGCAGACTCTTCCGTCGTCGCTTCTTCAGCAGCAGCCTCGGCGGACATCTCTGGCGCAGTCTCCGCGGCAGCAGCTTCGGCCTCCGCTTCCTGCGCAGCCACCGTCATTTCACCGCGAGCGATCGCCACCAGGCGATCGCTCGTGTGCCTGGAGAACAGCGCCGAGCTGATCTGCGCCCGGCTTACCTCAGAAGCCAGCAAGCGGCGGAAAGCCTGAGCGTGTTCTCCGAACGCCGCAGACTGACGATCAATCTCGGCTTCGACCTCTTCCGGGGTTACCTTGATCTGTTCGCGAGCGGCAAACGCGCTCAGCACCAGCGTCGCCTTCAAGCGCTCAATGGCCGCTTCGCGCAATACCTGGCGCAGATCATCCTCCGTACGACCGGTAATGGTCAGAAAATCCTTGAGGGTCACGCCCTCTGGGCGCAGACGCTCTACTTCGAACTCTTCCAGCATATTGGTGAGCGTATCCTGGATCATCTCTTCCGGGAACTGAACGGTCGAGCCCTCTACCAACTGAGTGAGCGCCTGGTTGAACACCCTGCTTTTCGCGTCGTCCTTGATCAGTTGCTCGAGGTTCTTGCGCACATCCATGCGCAACTCGAGGAGCGTCTCGAATCTCCCGTTGCTGATACGCTTGACCAGGTCGTCGCTCCACTCAGGCACCGTGCGTGCGTTCACCTGACCAACCTTCACCTGAAAGCGCAGGGTCTTGCCAGCCAGGTTCTTTTCACCGTAATCCTCCGGCATGGTGAGGGTGAACTCTTTCTCCTCACCAGCGCTCATGCCCACAATCTGCGCGGTGAAACCAGGGTAGTAGTCATCCTCGTTGTCGAAGAGAATCACCTGATAGTCGTGCTCGTGCTCAACGACGGCGTTGTCCTCATCAGGCTCTTCATGATCTTCCTGCGCCGCTTCTTCAGACCCTTCTTCGCTCGACGTGACGGCGGCGGCCTCTGCGTCAGCCGCAGGGGACGCGGCCTCCGCGTCCTCATCCACGATCGTCACCACCAGGTGCTCCAGCACCACCGCGTCGCCCTCTTTGGCCGGGCGATCCACCGGTTCGACCAGAGCCTGGTCCTGGCGCAGCCATTCCATAACCCGGTCGACTCGCTCGTCGGTGATTTCCTCTAGCTTCTCTTCCACGCGGATGGACTGGTAGTCACCCAGCTCAACCGTCGGGGCCTTGGGTACGACGAACACCAGCGTATGACCTTCGTCGCGGATTTCCTCGAGACTCCCCGCTGCATAGGGGTCAATGCCAGCAGCCTGCAGGGCTTCGATGTAGACCTCTTGCCCCAGGACTTCGAGCGCTTCCTCCAGGATATATTCGCGCCCGAAAAGGTTGAGTACCCGCTCGTAGGGAGCCTTACCCGGACGGAAGCCGGGGATGCGGCTCTTCTGGCTGATGCGCCGGGCTGCCTGCCGCATGGCCTTCTCCAGCCGTTCCGGTTCAATGCTGACGGTCAGGCGGGCGGTATGATTTTCGAGGTGTTCAGTTTGAACGTTTACCATGGTGATCCTTCGCTGTCTCGCACTTGGCGATTATACCATCTTGAGTGATCAGCGCCCATACTCGGCGGGGCTTCTTACAGAGGTCTTACACACAAAAACAGGGCGCGCTGCCGTGCGCCCCGCGATGGGGAAGGTGGGACTCGAACCCACACGGAATCGCTCCACATGATCCTAAGTCATGCGCGTCTGCCACTTCCGCCACTTCCCCGCTGGCGTGCCCCCATTATAGTGGCAGAAGGACTGCCGGGGAAGGGTAAATCATCTGAGGTCCGGACGTAAATGGTTGACCGGGACTGTGAAAGCCTCACCGATAGCCCCTCACCCTAAGTCCCTCTCCCTCAAGGGGAGAGGGATTTGTTCCCCTCTCCCCGCGACGCAGTTGCGTCGCAGTGGGAGAGGGGGCAGGGGGTGAGGG
>DAOTZZ010000250.1:0-15470 GCA_034433965.1 Anaerolineae bacterium | reverse complement strand
CCGGTTCCATCTCGAACCCGGCAGTTAAGCCCACCCGCGCCGATGGTACTGGGGGGGCAGCCCCCTGGGAGAGTAGGTCGTCGCCAATCCCCTGGCCTGATGTTTTTTTAACTCCGGTTTTCCTCGATACTGACGGGCACGACCTTCACCCCATATTTCCACAGACGCTCTTTCTGCTCAGCAATTTCCCGGTCACCTAGACCTGTGCCTCGTCAGGACTCCTGCCACATCCTATTTCGCTGAAACGCGATCTGTAGTAATCTTGGGACAAACTGATGCATGGTGATGCCCAGGAGGCAGGGAGTCTGATTGATGGCACAACCGAAGCGCTTTTTCGAACTCACATTAGTCGCCATTCTCGCCCTTGTGTTGCTCTTTCCTGCGCAACTGGCCTCAGGCAGCACTGTCCCTGCGCCGGGCGCACCCTCGTCACTGGCCTGGCGAGCTTCTATATCGCAGGAAAGAGTCGTAGAGCTGGCGGCGCTCTCTGCCGATTGGCTGTCTCAGCACATGCCGTCGCCTTCCAGCCGTCCTCCTGTTGATCCGATCCAACAGTCCCAGACGGTTGCTGAATGGACCGTGATGATTCATGTGGCCGCTGACAACAACCTGGAACTGGCGGGCTTGGCCGATGTCAATGAGATGGAAGCGGTTGGTTCATCGCCAGCGGTGAACATCCTGGTGCAGATTGATCGGTCAGCGGACTACGTGGACATTGATGGCAACTGGACAGAAACGCGGCGCTACTTCATTCAACAGGATGACGATCCGCAGCGGATTACCTCCCCGGTGGTGCAGAACCTGGGCGAAACAGACAGCGGCAGGGCGGAGAGCATTACCAACTTCGCGACGTGGGGGATCACAACTTACCCGGCCAGGAAGTACATGCTCGTGCTGTGGGATCACGGCGGCGGATGGACAAGCCATTCCAGCGACGAAGATACTGGCAGCGACATATCTCTGCCGGATACCGTGCAGGCCCTGCAGCAAGTCGTCAGTCAGACCGGCATCGGGCAGTTCGAGGTTGTAGGCTTCGACATGTGTCTGATGAGTCAGCTTGAAGTCTACCAGGCGATAGCACCCCTTGCCCGCTACGCGATCGGGTCAGAGGAAAACGAACCTGGCGCGGGCTGGTTCTACTTTTTCCTGGACGAGCTGGTGCGCAACCCGGCCATGGACGGCGCACAGTTGGGGCAACACGCCGTAGATTACTTCATGTATTTCCTGCAAGAGGTAGTCGGAGACGAAGATGTCTACGGCCTGGCAACAGTAGACCTGAGCCGCGGGGCCGAGGTAATGACCGCGCTCTCTCGGTTTACTGATATGGTCAAGGCGAATCCTCAAGGAGCGCTCAGCGCCATCGCCGACGCCCGTAACAACACCATCCAATACGGCGGATTCAACGACCCGCAGGTACAGGATTACTGGTCGTCGGTGGACCTGTACCGGTTCATGGAATTGCTGGCTGATATTTCTTCTTCTAGCGAACTCAGCCAGGCCGCGCAAGCAGTGATGACCGCTGTAGATCAGTTCGTGCTTTACGAGAAGCATGTGGATGCGCTGGCCGGTTCGAACGGGGTGGCGATCTATTTCCCCAGTACATTCAAGGCATACAAGCGCGGCGCGCACAACGAACGCTATCCGCGCGAGGCTCCGGCCAGTATGGCTTCGTGGGTGGAGTTCCTGGACGTTTTCCACGGCACAGCGACCGCTACAGTGACCGCTCCACCCGGCGTGAACATCCTGAACGTCTATCCTGAGGTGGCGAGCATTCATCAACCTGCCGTCGTGACGTTGGAAGTCTCTGGGCGCGACATTCTGCGTGTCAACTATGCGGTGACCTATCTCAAGAGCATGACCGAGCGGGTGGTGCTCGACTACGATTACCTGGTCTCGCGGACAACGACACCCGGCGGGGTCAACATCATTGACTGGTCGGATGGCGTCACACAGCTCACGTTCACCTGGGAAGCAGAAGTGCCGGTGCTCACCGACGGCACGACTTCGACCTATGCGCTGCTCATCCCCAATCCGGACAATCCCAAAGTGGCGCTGGTCAACGGTCTGTACACGCCGGCGCAAGGTGGAACGCCCGTTCAGGCGCAATTGCTCTTCGACCTGGAGCGGCGGCAGTCAACGGCCCTGTGGGGACTGAACGAGACTGGCGCGGGCAACCTGCAGCCCTTCGAGTTGAGCGTCTCCGCGGGCGATACCTTCCAGCCGCAATGGTTGACGCTGGACGAGAACAATCAGCTTGCCAGCACCAGCTTTGGCGAGGCGCTGACGCTGATGAGTGCGCAGTCCATCACGTTCGAGAAGGTGCCTGCGCCGTCCGGTCGGTACTCGATCAGCTTCGTGGCGGAGAACGCGGCGGGCAACAACAACCTCAGCGAGACCATCATCACGGTCAACAACGAGGGCCTTGATCCTGCTCTGCGCGGTTATACTGACCTGACCTATGGCGTCAATTTCCTCTATCCCTCCAACTGGCTGCGCCCGCGCTTCACGCCGGACGGACAGCGGCTCTTCACCGGCGATGAAGCGACGGGCACGCTGCTGAGCCTGTATCCCTATACCAACGTGTCATCTGCCGAAGAGACCGACGCGGCCATCCGTGCGAGTTGGAATCAGCTCACCGATCTGCAGATTCAGCAACAGCGGGCGGTGGAGATCAACGGTCTGCCTGCCTACGTGACCGATTACACATATACCTTCAACGGGGAAGGGCGTGTGGGAGCGGTCATTGCCATCTACGTGCCGAGCCAGGGGGTGGGCTATGCGTTCGATCTCGATGCGCCGGCCAATAACCCTGCTCCGGCCCAACTGGCTTTGCGAGCGTTGGTGAGCAGCATTAACTTCTTCAAACCGGCGGAGGTGGTCGGCTCCAGCGCCTGGCAGACGGTCACTGTGGCTGGCGGGCTGATGACGTTCCCCGTGCCCGCCTCCTGGACGCCGGATCAAAGCGGTGGCTGGTTGCTGTATGGGCCGGTGGGCCGACAGGACGTCTTCGCGGCGGTGGCGACTGCCCCTGCGTCTGGCCAGACCAACCAGGCATTAGCACAAGGATGGGTGGCGCAGCTTCAGGCCAGCGAGCAGAATCTGCAGATTCTGGCGTCTGAGCCATTCTATATCGGCGGACGCGAGTGGCATGTCGTTGTCTTCACCTACGATGACGCGGTGAAGATGGCTGGGGCCTTTTTCACCCTGACCAACCTCAGCGGGCAGGATGTCACCTTCTGGATCGAAGCGCCGGATGCCGAATTCGATCAGCTCTATAGCGACGTGTTCTCGGTGATTCTGGGCGGCTTTGCCCTATCTGGATAGAGAAACAGCATCGGTCTACATACGACGATAAGGTATGGAGGAGACTTCCGAAGTCGCGCAGGCTTCGGAAGTCTTGTTTGAACAGGTCGCAGCAGCCAACCCTTGTTCGCAGCGACCCCCTATGACATAATGCGGGCGTCTGGCACGCGGGAGGATGTCAACGTCGTCATGCGCATTGCGATTGTCTCCGACATTCACGGCAACCTGCCTGCCCTGGAAGCAGTTCTGCACGATCTGGCGCGGGTGCAGCCCGACCGCGTCTATGTCAACGGCGATGTGGTCAACCGCGGCCCGCAGAGCAAGGAGTGCCTGGACCGGGTGCGGGCGCTGGGCTGGCCAGTCGTCTTTGGCAATCACGAGGAGTATGTGCTCAAGTTCCGTCACGGCAGGTGGGGAGAGGACGGACAGTCGCCCTTCTGGTTACCGGTGCGCTGCGTGGCCGAAGAAGAACTCACTGCGGATGACATCGCCTATCTGGAACGGCTGCCGCATTCGCGCGTCATCGCTTTGCCAGGGCTGCCTGCCATCCGCCTGGTGCATGGTAGCATGCGCGCGCTCAACGAGGGCCTGGGGCCATGGATGGATGACGAAGCATTGTTGGCAGCGGTGGACGGCGCGCCGGAGCCAGTGGTGATCGGGGCGCACACACACCGCCCTTTCGAACGGCGGGTGGGGGCGCGCCGGGTGCTCAACAGTGGGGCGGTGGGCATGCCCTACAACGGCAATCCGGCAGCGCAGTATCTGCTCATGGAAGGGCGAGACGGTGACTGGCGGGCCGAATTCCGCGCTGTGCCCTACGATCGCGCGCCGGTCTACGAAGCCTGGGCGCGCACAGGGTACCTGGAGGTGAGCATGGCGGCGCGACTGATGGTCTATGAATTGGAGACGGCCACCTATCACTTCGGCCCCTATTTCGACTTCTGCGAACAGCACGGCTTTGACCGCAACGATCCGGACGCCTTCGCCGCCTACTGGCAGACTTCGCGCGATACGCCGCCGGGTCGGGCGGTGCACAACCATCTCCCCCGCGATGACACCCGCTGAGGAAACCCTATGCCTCGTCTCAAACTGAACCGCTTCCGCGTCAAAGAGCCGCCGGAAGACGTGAAGACGCGCTACATTCGCGAGTATCCGGGGCGCGAGCTGCACTTCGCGCCGGAAACGCTGCCGCCGATCTCGGCAGAAGAACTTTTCGGCGTGACAGCGCCGCTGGTGCTCGACCTGGGCTGCGGGCGCGGTGAGTTCCTGGTCAAACAGGCGCTGGCCCATCCGCAGCGCTATTTCGTGGGGATCGAGTGGCATCTCAAATCGGTGTGGGACGCGGCCAACCGCGTGCACGCGGCCCAGGTGGACAACGTGCGCCTGATCAAAGCCGACCTGCGGTTGGCCTTGCCGCGCGTGCCCGATCAGTGCGCCAGCGATGTCTTTATGCTCTTCCCGCCGCCCCCGCTCAAGCCGCGCAAACGGCGAAGCGACCTGCTGACGGAGGCGACGCTACGCCAGATTCACCGCGTCCTGTTGCCGGATGGCGTGTTTCACTTCGTCACCGATCACGCAGACTACTTCGCGGAGAAGCGGGCGCTGATCGCCGAAAGTGGACTGTTCGAGATCGCGGGCGAGTCAGAAGCGTTTGAAGGCGGGCTGACCCGTTTTCAGCGCTTTTGGGAGGGCTTCGCCATTCCCTCGCGACGGCTGGCCTGCCGCAAACGCCAGTGAGCGTTCTACCGCCAGTCGCGCCGCCGCTAGCATCAGCCCCAGCAACACCCATTCCAGCGTCATGGTGGGCTGGAACAGATCGATCTTGAAGTAGAAGTGATCGAACATCCCGCCAGCCAGCACGCCGACCATGCCCGCGGCCAATCCCAGCCAGAGATCGGCCAGGGATGGGGCGGCGGCGATCGCGCGGCGGTGCACCGCCGCATACCCAAAAGCGCTGCCGATCATCAGCAAGTAGGCGAGCAGGCCGACCAGACCCATGTGCGAGGCGATGGTCAGATAAGTATTGGCTACGCCCAGATACAGATCAATCTCCGGCGTGCCCGAAAAGCCCACTCCAATCACCGGATGCCGCCCGATCAGTGTCAGCGCGTCTTTGTATTCGCCGAAGCGCATCTGCGTTTCCAGGTCCTGGTTGGTGAATCCGGCTTCGAGCTTGTCTATGTAGCGCTGCGTGACGGGCAGGAAGAAGGCCAGCACAACGGCCAGCGCCATGATCAGCAGCAATTTGCGGTAGCGCAGGGCGGCGATGAAGACGAACGCCGCCCCCAGCGAGAGCATCGAGCCGCGCGAGTCGGTGAGGAAGAGCGCGATCACCATCAGTCCCAACAGGCAGGCGGATACCCAGCGCGGCAACACAGGCCGCGTGGCGAAGACCTGCGGCGCGGTCACCGCGCCGGCCATGAGCAAGAAGCCGCCGAAAGCATTGGGATCGATCCAGGTGCCGATGGCACGCTCGTTGAGAATGCTGGCGTAGTCCTGGCGATAGCGCAGCACACCGCCGGTAGGGTATTCGAAACGTCCCAGCCGGTTGAGCAACGCCTCGGCGGTGGGGTCGGGTAGCGCCCAGAGCACGATGCCCACAATGGCCGACGCAGCGCCCGCCAGCATGATCGTCCGCACTGCGCGGCGTAGCGTTTCCTCGTCGCGCACCACGTCTACCAGCACCGGAATCAGCAATAGCCCGGCGACCGTCTCGGCGACGGTGCGCATGGTGCGCATGTCAAGCGGGGCATGGCGCAGGCCCATCAGGTAGGCGAAGAGCACCAGTCCGGCGAAGAGCAGGGCGAAGGCGGTCACCGAGACGGTGCGCAGCAGGCGGCGGCGACCGGTCATCCACTGAAAAAGATAGACCAGCAGGAAGGCGCCCAGCGCGCCGTCCAGGAAGGTGGGCGAGGGTGAAAGACCGAGCGGTACCTTGCCGAACGGGATCAGAGCGATGACGGCGATCATCACCAGCAGCGCGCCGCTCAGGCTGGTCAGGACATAAAGGGCTACGGCCAGCCCGAACACCGCGCCGAACGCCATCACCGGCCCCAGGACGACAATGAGCAGGGCCAGCAGCCCTCCGCCGAACCCCAGCGCAGCGCCTACCAGGGCGGCCAAGGGCCGACGGTCCGCGGAAGTCAGCAGCGAGTCAATCATGGGTGTGCCATTGGCTCACTCGCGCAGGCGTTCGGCGACGACCAGGCCGATGATGAACAGGACTCCGGCCACCAGCAGCGCCGCCGTCCCGCGCAGTTCGCCGGAATAGGAATAGTAGTAGTAGGAGACAAAGACCGCCGCCAGCGAGAGCAGGAAGAAAATCCCCGCAATGCGCGCGCCGCGCTCGCCGGTGCTCATGTTGGGAATGCGCCCGTAGGCCAGGCCATTCCAGGCCAGCACAATATTGAGCAGGGCGGCCAGCAATAGCCCGATGAACAGCGGTGAAGTCGGCTCAGAGGTAGTGAACACGACCGGCATTCCTTTCCGCAGATGTCAGGCGTGCCCGCCCATGGATATCTCCGGCTGGCGTGCGACGCGGCGACTCCGCCACCATTCCACTCCTCCATATCCTACCACAGTCACCAGCGCCAGGGCAGAGATGATCCCGCCGATCAGGACAGAGCGCGGGAAGAAGCGCAGCGTCACCTTTTGCCCGATTCCGGCGGGGACGGGGATGCCGATCAGGCCGGCGTAGGTGTCCACGATGTCCACGTGCCGCCCGTTCACAGTCGCTTCCCAGCCGGGGTAGTTCGCCAGGGCGACAGTCAACAGGGCAGGGGTGCTGGTGCTGACCTCCATTTCCATGTATTCGGGCTGCACCATTTTGAAAGCGCGGACGGTCGCGTCGGGCGGGCGCTGGCCGGGTAACTCAAAGGGCAAAGGCTCGGTCACCACGCCGATCTCGCGCAGGTCAATCCAGGGTTCGAGCATGATCTCGCGCGCGCCCTCGATCCCGTTCTCGGAGACGCGGACCTGATAGACCAGATGCGCGAAGGGACGCGGGTTCTCCAGCTCGTAGAGGGTATATTTCTCGCCGTCATAGTTCACCCCCGTGCCAACAACGCGCACCGGCACGTTGTCCGGCACTTCGGCGATCATGGTGGCGTAGCGCACGGCGAAGACTTCCCAGCGCCGATCCACGCGGATGCGGCGCAGTTCTTCCAGCGTTGCCAGGTTGAAAGGACCGGTGCCGTAGATGTCGGGGATGCGCCAGTACGTACCGTACGTCTGGATACCTGCCGCGCCGTCCACATGCCACTGAATGTCCTGGACAGGCTGGTGTAACAGATCGTAGTAGTCCGGCGGCTGGATGCGCTGCTCAGGCATGTCCGGCACGAAGTTGGGTGAATTCACACCAAGGGTGAACAGATCCACGACGATGAGCGCCAGCAAGCCGCCTGTTACCAGGAAGCCTTGTTTGTGGGTACGCCAGGCCAGCCAGCCGGAGAAGAACAAGCTGATCAGGGCGACGAAGCCAAAAGTATTCGGTGTGATCTCCTTGACGTCGTCACCGCGTAACTCTGTGATCAGGGCGATCACCACAAAAGCGCCGCCCGTTAACACCAGGTGCCCAGCCGCCAGCAGGCGCAGCTTTCGCCCTTCAGTGTCGGTCAGGGTGTGACCTGGGCGCAGTAGCGCAGCCAAGCCATCGGTCGCGAGCAAGACGAGAGAGAAGACAACCATTGAGGCGGCGCGTTCCTGCTGGCGGAAGAAGTTGAAGCCTGGCGCGACGAGGTAGAACAGGTCGTAGACGATGCTGTTGCCGCCGAAAGAAAGCCACAGACCGACAACGATCACGCCGATCCAGAAGAAGTGCTGTTTCCTGGGGTGAAGCAGGACGTTGAGCGCCAGCAACAGGCCGGGCACGCCCAGGTAGAGCGGCCACCACTGGGCATCGTAGAGACGCGGCCAGACGAACTGGACAAGTTCGGTGAAAGAGAAACCAACCGACTTGTCGAGATAGTGGTAATCTTCGGTGCGGAATGCCCGCGCGACCAGTTCATAAGCGGGCAGCAGTTGAACTGCCGCCAGCGCCGCACCCAGCCCAACAAAGGCGACGACACGCGCCAGGATGCCTCGCCACGGCATAGCGCGCCGCCAGCCCTCGAAGACCAGGTAAGCGGCGGTCAGATAAGTCATCTGCATAGTGGTCTGCGTGTGTCCGCCGAAGAACGACAGGGCAAACATGACACTCGCCAGCAGTATGCCGCGCACGCGCCACCGGGGGCGGGTCAGGCTGACATGCGCGCCGAGTAACATCAGTGGCAGCCAGGCGATGGCTTCCAGAATGCTTGGCTGGAGCATGGGGTAACCGGTGAGGTAACCGCCATAGGTCCAAAGGACGCTGCCGAACAGCGCCGGGTCGAGCAGGGGGCGCGGGCGCTCACTGAGCAGGACGCGCAGCAAGGTGTACATCATCAGACTGATCAGCCAGTAGTGCGCGGCCACTTCCAGTTGCAGGGCCTCGATGCACCAACCGTCGCGTCCGGCCAGCAGGATCGCGATCCAGCGGGGTGGGTACCACACGGCCCACTGCACGTTGGCCGCGAAGGGATCGCCGCCATAGTTATAAGGATTCCAGAGGGGAATCTCGCCCTGCCACATTCTCTCTGCCTGATAATCGCTGTATGAGAAGTAGTGCAGGGGGAAGTCGCCCTTGGCAAAGATGACGCGGTCAGCTTTGGTAGGGGTCAGAAGTTGCCAGAAGAACAGCGCCCACAACGCGGTGAGCACAACCAGCGCGATCAGGGCTGGCGATGTGAGCCATCTTCGAAAAAGTCGGGGCGTGTCCATCGCTTAGCGCTCCTCGACCAGGACGGTCTGCGGCAAGAGCACTGCACCCGGTAGCGTAGCGTGTTTGGTCTCGACCGGCAAACGGCTGAAGTCCGCCGGGCGGTAAAAGCCGACGGCAAGGCGGTATTCTCCCGGCGGCAGATCAGCGGGCAGGGTGACCGTATGCTCATCTACGAAGGGCAGGCGCGGTTGCCAGGCCGAAGTCGGCCAGCGCCCATCCAGGGCTGGACTATCTCCCTGAGCCAGGGGACGATCAGGAGCAGCGGGATCGAGCAGGTGGACGAGGATGGTGAAGTCTTCGCCGACGCGGGCCAGCGCTTCCCATTCCAGAGTGACCGTCAGCGTCTCGCCAGGCGCGGCGGTGACCGGACTGACCGCCGCGCGGTTCAGGCGCAACTGTCCAGTGAAGATCGCCTCGACCGATTCGCCGGACGCCAGCCGATTGGCCCCGCCAATCACGCGCCCCGCCTCGACAGTCACCGGCCCGCGCGGCGTCCCGTCCGGCGTGGTGGGGGCGAATTCTTCACCTGTCTCGAAGTGTCGCCAGCCGATCTTGAACAGGGGACGCACTGGCGTTCGCGCGTCGTCCGTCACAGGCAGGAGGTAAGTGTCGGCGTAGATTGTTCCCGTTTGCCAGGCGGTGGTGCGCAGCAATCCGCCGCCGGGGTAGCTATCGAGCTTGGCGATCTCCTGCAGGCCATCCGGAGCGTCGGGGGCGGGCAGGCCGAAGACCTGCACATACAGGCTCATGTCCTGTTCGGTATGCGCCAGCGGTCGCCAGTAGAGCGTCAGGTGCAGACCGTCGCGCTCATCGCCGGGGGTGACGGGCGCGTCGGAGACGCGCACACCGAGCAGTTCAATCGGCCCGAAGCGGGCGTTGACCGGCAGCGCGTCGTTGGGCAGCTCGTCTACGGTGGGGGGCGGGGTATAGGCCGGGCGAATGGTGCCCCAGGGCAGCCAGAGGGCAAAGGCGAAGAGGGGGAGCGTCAGCAGGGGCAGGGCGCGCTCTCCCCGACGTGGGAGCAGCCGCGCCAGCCCTAGCGCAGCCAGCGTCATCAGCGGGCCGAGCGCCGGAAAGAGCAGGCGTCCCTGGGTGGCGGGGGTACGGCGCGTCCAGTTGACCAGCGCCGCCCCGACAATCAGCACGTGCAGGGCCAGGAAGATCAGCGACAAGGCTTGCCGGTGCTGCGATAGCCAGACGCTCCAGCCGCTACGGGGTGGATTGGGGCGGGTACGCCAGCGGGTAAGCGCCAGCGCCCAGCCGAGTAGCGCCAGCAGGCCCAGCGCGTCGGCGTAGTCGAACAGCGCGTCCGGCGCGATGACGTTGAGCATCCCGAAGACGCCCCAGAAGGAGTAGCGGAAGCCCTGGAATTCGTCGAACAGGTCGCCCAGTGACGGCGTCTGTTCGCGCGGGCCAATGATGGCGATCATGCGCTCCATGCCGGTTAGCTCGCCGTAGAGGCGCAAGTTGCGCCAGTACCACCAGCCGGCGAGCGCCAACCATACGCCAATCAGCAGGGCAGCGGCGCGCAGCAACCAGCGCCAGCCCAGGCGGTCGCGCAGGCTCACCAGCAGGATCACCAATCCGGCCAGCGGATAGAGCGCCAGGCCGCTCAGTTTGCTCAGCGAGGCCAGCGCCAGGAGGATCGCCAGCGCCCACAGGCGACGTACCGTCAGACCGGTATGCCATAGCCAGAGCAACCAGGCCAGCGTCGCGGCGCTGAGCAGGTTGATCAGGTTGTCGTTGTTGACCGCGGCGCTGATGAACAGGAACATGGGGTTGAAAGCAGCCAGGGCTGTTGCGGTGAAGTGAACGGCAGGGCGTCCGGGCGCGGCCAGACGGGAAATCTGGTAGATGCAGATCACTGTGCCCAGGCCAAGCGCGATGCTGAAAAGGCGCACCAGGTGCACGGCCAGCGTCGTCCCCCGCCAGGGGAACGCTTCGGCGTCCCAATCGTGCAGCACGATGGCCTGGTTGTCGGTCGCCAGGCCGATGCCGATGCGGGCGTGTGGGTTGCGCTCCTGCCGCGCGGCCAGATCGCTCCGGTCAACGGGCAGCAGCAGGGGAGCGCTCAGCAGGTAATAGAGCGGCGGCTGACTGCCTTCCTGGTGCCACAGCGTTTCGACGGCGGGGTCTTGCACAGGCAGTGAGCCAGTGCGGGCGATGTGATCGATCAGCGGGAAGTGAAAGACTTCGTCGGGTGGCTCGAAGATAGGCGAGGCAATGCTGTAGACGACGGCCAGCGCCACCCACACAGCCAGCAAGAGCGTCAACCAGCGCGGCCAGAGCGCGTCTTGAGGGGCGGTGAGGAGACGACTCATGGCGTCTGTACCTGCACCCAGCTCAACCACACGTAGTCCACCGACTGCGCGCCCGCTTCTCCGCGCACGCGCAGCGTCTCCGACGGATCTCCCGCCGGATAGACGCGCACCAGCAGCCGGTAGCGGCCCGGCGGCGCGTCGGCGGCAATGGTCAGCGCGCGCGTATCGGCTACCGGCACGCCGGGCGACCAGGCAGAGGTCGGCGGATCGGGCGGCGCATCGAGTTGGGCGGCTTTGCGCAGCCGCGTCGGATCGGGATCAATGATCTGCGCGGAGATCACGTAGTCGGTCTCAAGAGGCTGCCGCGCTTCCCAGTAGAGGGTGACGGTTGTCGTCTGACCCGGCTGCAGCGCGCGTGGGGCGATGGTATAGCCGCGCAGGATGAGTTTCCCGCCGAAGTCGGCGTTGACGGGGTTGGGGAATGGGCCTGGCGGCGGCTCCAGCGTCAGCCGGCCTATCCAGAGGCGGTCGCTGGGCGAAGCGGCAGCGTTGCCAACGAGGATCATGCGCTCGAACGTGCGCAGATCGTAGAAGCCCAGATACACGTCGAGCGTCTGCGGCGCGTAGACGGTGGACGGAATGATCACGGCAACCAGGTTGTTCCAGGCGTCGCCTTCTTTCAGGTCGGAGGTGGCGATCAACCCACCGCCGGGATAGACGTCGCGCTGAGCCTCGATGGTGCCGTCTTCGTTGACCAGGTGTACGAACAGGCTCCAGTCGCGTTGCAGCGGCGTTTCGACGGTCATGGCCGCCGACAGGTAGAGCGTGTCGCCGGGCTGCAGTGTCCCCTCTACGCGCTGGTAGGCCAGGCAGAGCGCTTCTGCTGTGGCGTCCGGCTCGCGGAAACATGCGGCCTGGTAGGCGCCGCCTTGCAAGGTGGCGAAGGGCCAGCTTGCCTCACGATCCAGGGTGTAGGCGGGGCGGATGGTGGTAAACGGCTGCACGGCGGCGATCAGCGCGAAGACAGCAACGGCCACGCTCAGATTGATGGTCTGGATACGCGGAGCATGCGGCGCCCAGGCGGCCAGTCCCGCCGCCAGCCAGACGTTGAGCGCGGCGATGGCGCTGAACCACAGCCGTCCCTGCGAGGCCCAGGTCTGTCGCGTCCAGACCAACAATGAGACCAAGACTACGGCGGGCCAGACCACCGCCAGCGCCCGCGCCGCATAAAGCGAGCGCTGCGGGGGACAGGTCCGCGTCCGCAGGCGCAGCAGGGCTTCACGGGCGAGCGCCAGCAGCAGACCCACTACGCTCAACCCCGCCAGGAGATTGAACAGGGTATAGATGCTGTCGCGCATGGGCACGTTGACTCCGCCGAAGAAGCCCCAGAAGGCCATCATGAACGTCTCGCGCTCCGTCCAGAGCTGATGTAGATCGGCGGGGACAGCGCGCCGCCCGACAATGTCCAGAAAGACGTTGATGCCGGTCGCGTCGCCATAGAGATTGTAGTTGCGCCAGTACCACCAGCCAGCAATGAGGATGGTCAGTCCGCCGGAGATCAGCCCGCCGAGGACGAGCGGTCGCCAGTCGCGGGTGCGCAGGGAAATCGCCAGGAGCACCAGCGCGACCAACGGCAGCAGGAAACCGATCTGATATTTGGCGAGCATGCCCAGTCCGGCCAGAAGGCCCAGCCAGGCGTAGGTGCGCAACGGCGGCGGAGTGTCAGCCCGCCTGATCAGCCGGACGATCAGCAGCACAAGGGCGCTGGCGAGCAGCGTCGAGAGATTGTCGTTGTTGATCACCGCGCTGATGAACAGGAACATGGGGTTGAAGGCGGTGAAAGCAGCAGCAGCCAGGGCAATGGCCGGAGTCGCCGGGAAAAGCTCGCGGCCCAGGGCGTAAGTCAGCAGCACGGTGCCCAGTCCCATGAGGACGGAGAGGAAGCGCACCAGATGCATGGCCAGGGCCGTGCCGCGCCAGGGGAAGGCTTCGCGCGCCGTGTCGTGCACCACCATGTTGACGTTGCCGTCGGGCACGACGACGCCGATGTCGGCGTGCGGGTTGATGCGGCGCACGGCGTCCATGTCGGAAGTGTCAATCCAGCGGGTGAGCAACGCGCCCAGGTAGTAGTAAAGCGGCGGTTGTCCGCCTTCCTGTCGCCAGGGGCCGGGGTTGGCCGGGTCTTGCACCGGCAGGCCGAAGTTGTGGTCGGCCACATATTTGACCATGGGATAGTGCCACAGCTCATCGGACGCCTCGAAAAGCGGTGTCACCACGCTGTAGACCAGGGCCAGGGCCACGTAACCGGCTGCGATCAGCGCCAGCAGCGCCTGCTGGCGACGCACGGAAGCGTTCATGTTCCTTCTGAGAGGCGTGCAGAACCGCGTCACAACGGAGGGGGAGTTTAGCGGATCGCGGGGGGCTTTGCCAAGGCGAGTGATGGGCGCTCGCCCGACGGGGGGATGCTGAACCGCAGATACACTGCGGGCGCGGAGGGATTCTCCCCTCCGCGCCTCAAGATACGTTTCGCACTTATTCGGTGCGGCCCAGCCGCGCCGAAAGCGCTCCGCTCGCCTGACGCACTCCCTCGCGTAGGCGGGCACGGATGCCCTGCGGACGCCCGGCCATCGCCAACGCTTCGGTGTAGAGACGCTCCAGGCGAGCCATCGTATCTTCCCACGACAGACGGCTGGCGTAGGCGCGGGCCTGTGCGGCCATGGCACGGCGGCGTTCTGGCTGATCGCGCAGCAGGCGCACATGGCGGGCGTAGTCCGCCGGATCGATGGCGCAGACAAAACCGTTGACGCCGTGCGTCACATAGTCCACGATGCCGCCCGAAGCGGGCACGAGCACTGGCAGACCAGACGCCATCGCCTCCAACACTACCTGCCCGGCAACTTCGTTGGTGCCGGTGAAGCCGAAGACATCAGCGCTGGCGTAGGCGGCCCAGAGGTCAGGGCCGGTCAGAAAGCCGGTGAAGGTGGCGCGGCTACCGAAGAGGCGTTCCAGTTCCGGGCGCAGCGGTCCGTCGCCGACAATAGCCAGCGCCACGCCGTCCAGATCGGCCACCTCGCGCAGCAATTCCACGCGCTTCTCGCGGGCCAGCCGCCCCACATAGAGCACGAGCAGGCTGTCGTCGGGGCGACGGCCCAACAGGCGACGGCGCATTTCCGCTGAACGATGCGCGGGATTGAAGCGGGTCGTGTCGCAGCCGCGATACCACAGGCGCAGGCGCTGAAAACCGCGCTCGCGCAGTTCACGCAGGTTGCGTTGTGTGGGCACCAGGGTGAGCGTGGCCTTGTTGTGCAGATGGCGTACATAGGCCCAGGCCACCCCTTCCAGGAAGCCCAGCCCGTAGCGGTGCGTATAGCCGGGCAGGTCGGTCTGATAGTTGGCAATGAGCGGCACGCCGTGATAGCGGGCATAGTGGACGCCCGTCCAGGCCAGCGCCGCCGGGCTGAAGAGATGAATCAGATCGGGCTGGAAGCGCCATAGCTCATCCAGCTTGAGATAGGGAAAGCCGAAGCGCGACTCCGGCGGCACCAGGGGCGGGTGCATGGACGGAACGGCGATCACCCGCGCGCCGTCAAGCGTGGTGGGCGTGTGCAAATCGCCCACCCTGAGGCTGGGCGCGTAGATCAACACCTCGCGCCCCATGTTGAGGTGATGTCGCGCGGTGAGGGTGGTGAGCTTGCTCACTCCGTCCACCTTGGGCAGGAATGCCTCGGTGATGAGGGCGACGCGCCGCACGGGAGCACGCTCGGCCAGTGAGTCGAGAGCATTCACACGCCAGTCGTCACCGGGTAAGGCAGCCATGCTTCACCCCCAGGTCATCATCGTGCAGCCTTATTTTTATTATAGCTGCTCATGTTAATTTACGGCTGACCGGGGGTAAAAGTTTCTTGTGCGGAACGACTAGAGCGTGTTATGCACTTTTTCTCCCTCAACCCCAACCCGCAGCGCGGGAGAAGGGGCGTCGCTCGTAGCAGCGCTGTTCTGCTGCGCCAGCGGGTGACAGCGCAGGCCGTTCCCCTCGCCCCGCGACGCAGTCGCGTGGGAGAGGGGCGCAGGGGTGAGGGAAAAACACCGGGCACAAGTTCATAACAGCC